>JAQYVU010000206.1 GCA_030145385.1 Desulfococcaceae bacterium | reverse complement strand
AACCGGATGGTTGAGATTTGAGGATTTTTAAATTATTATTGTTTATATGAAATTCCGAACTCCACCTTAGGGAGGTGAATACATGGGACAAACAAAACCTGATTTAAAAAAATACCCAATAAAGAAGTATCCAACCATTAGCGTATGCGGTCTTGATTGTGGTTTATGCCCAAGATACTACACCATGGGGCCATCGAGATGTCCGGGATGTGCTGGTCCTGATTTCTTCAATAAGCACCCATCTTGTTCTTTTATTACTTGTTGCGTCAAGAAAAAGAATCTTGAAGTCTGTGCCGAGTGTTCAGAATTTCCTTGTTCTAAATTCAAAAGTAATGAAGAATATCAGCAATTGAAGGAATCTTCTTCTTACCCGTCATACAAAAAAGTTATACCAAATTTGAATTTCATAAAAGAACATGGAATTAAAAAGTTTATAGAACAGCAGAAAAAGAAAATGAAATTACTTGAAACAATGATGGAGAATTTTGATGATGGCAGATCAAGAAGTTTTTTCTGTAAAAAAGTAGCCTTACTTGATTTAACCAGTTTAGAAAGTGCATTAGATGAAGGAACCAAGAAAATCAAAATAGACCATATCAAACCGGGTGATATTAAAATCAAAGCCAAAATTCTTAAGAGCATCCTCAACGAGATTGCGCTTAAAGAAGGGATAGAATGAACTAAGGAAAAATCATAAAATCTTTTTGAAATTTTTATTGAAAATATTTGACAATTATTTCTAAAATGAATTATATTATATTATTATTCAATTAAAGAGATTCATAGGGCAAAATAAAGGATACTAAATAAAAATGATAAAACAATCTATTTTTCAACATCAAATATTTAGATATCGAGAGTTATCAATAGGAGGTGCATTCAGTATTTTCAAATGGATAATATTACAGGACTCTTAAAAAGTTTAAAAAAAACGCCGCAATTACTCAGGGTTAATTTAAGGACAAATTTATTTTTACTGAAATATTTCGGAAAATTCAAGATAAAAAAAATAAATAACGATTACATACTGCACTCGCATCTTCCTCCAATTAACAGCCCCGCCTATACAAAATTTGTCGACCAACACCTGATCAAAAATATTTCAGGGCCTTCCCATGCCCAGATCGGGCTGACAAATGCATGTCCACAGAAATGTTCATACTGCTATAACAAGATACGATCCGGCGAAGCCATGGACAATGATACCATCATCAACTGTATCAATGAGCTGGGTAAGATGGGGGTTACCTGGCTTGGGCTTACGGGAGGCGAACCACTTCTGAATAAAAACATCGTTGAGATAATAGATCAAACGGACAAAGATATCGCCATAAAGTTATTTACTACCGGATGCACACTCACACGGCAAAAAGCACTAGACATGAAAAAAGCCGGGTTGACCTATGTTTCCGTAAGTCTGGACAGCAGCAGGGAAGAAGATCACGATCACGCCCGTGGGTATAAAAATGCATTTAAGGAGGCGCTGCGCGGAATCGAAATTTTTCTCAATGCTGGTCTCCACACCAGCGTCTCAACCGTGCTGACCAAGGAAATGATGAACCAGGAACGCATGTTGGAGTTCCTCGAGTTCCTGGAGAACCTCGGCGTTCATGAAGCCTGGCTCAGCGAGGTAAAACCGTCGTCCGAATATTTCTGGCATAAAGAGTTCGTGATCAGCCGCGACGAAACTGATTTTTTGATTAAATTACAGGATCAATATAATAAAAAAGACGGAATGACCATCAATTACCTCGGTCATTTTGAACACGGTAGTCATTTCGGATGCAACGCTGGCATTAAAATGCTCTACATTGACGCCTTCGGAGAAGTTAGCCCTTGCGTCTTTGCACCTATAACCTTCGGGAATGTCCGAGACATGCCAATCCCGGCGATTTTCGAAGCAATGACAAAACACTTCCAACCCGACAGAGAATGCTTTATGAACAAAAATTATCCGATCATAAAAAAGCACTACCGGAATATTTCCCCAATCCCGGCCGAAGACGCGCTCGCCATCCTTGAGGAGGTCCGGCATACAGGAATTCCGGATTTCAACAGGATACAAGGAGGTAAATCATGAAAAAAACCGTCAAACTGTTCGGCTTTTTCTGTGCCATAACATTCGCCATAGTCGGGGTCGTCTTTTTATTAACGCCCGAAGGAGTTCTTTCGTTTTTTAATTCTCTTTCACCGGCGTTTCACTTGAATCAGGCTCCCGTCGTTTTTTCGGGTTTTTTCCTTATATTATCGGTCGGATACATGTATGTTGTGGCCTTTGTCGCCTATCAGATATTCCGGAATCCTGAAAATCCTCTGTTTCTACTCCTCCTTGCGAACGCCAAAATAGCGTCTTCTTTGTTTTCTCTCTTTTTGATTTTCAGAGATAATTTTTACCTCATTTATTTTACCAATTTTTTGGTGGACGGACTGATTGGAGCCGCCGCGA
>JAQYVU010000125.1 GCA_030145385.1 Desulfococcaceae bacterium | reverse complement strand
GCCACTCGGAACCCTGTTAGTGCCTATGACTCCGTCCAGGTGACCAAGGAACCGGTGGTCATGCAGAAACCGGTCTTTGAATTAAGAGAATTTTTTCGAAAGGCCGGTGTTTACAAAAATCCGGACTTTAAAGACTTAGAAGAACACTTGGCACCAACACCTTATGGATAAACACCATAGATGCGCTCAAGCGCGGCATTTCCGACGGCGATAAAGTAAGGCTGACGTCTCCCTGGGGGCAGGTGGAAATGACTGCACGGCCGACCTGGTTTATCATGCAGGGGGTTCTGGGTTCAGTCGGTGGTTTCGGCCATGCCTGCGGCCTTGAAGGGGATCCCAAATATCCGCCGTTTGGCGGTGTTAATACACCCGGTTGCCTCATGAAGTCCAACGCCTCTGATAAAGTCGGCGGCACCACGCTGCTCAAGTATATCAAAGCAAACGTTGAAAAAATTTAATTTGATGGCGTCAGCCATCCGAATACTTTTTAGAAAATTATCTGATTTAAAGGAGAAATGTATGCAGAAAAACAGGCAATTTTTATTATTAACAATTTTTTTACTTCTCATGTTTGTCACGGTAATATCCGCTGATGCGGGGGATACTCCCAAAAGGACCATCAAGGGCAATATGACAGAAGCGTATAAAATTCTTCCGGAAAATGTAACCAGCATCAGCGATATGTTTTTACAGGGGGTTTTTTACGGTCGGCTCCGCGTCAATACCTTCCGCTGGGCCTGGGTGGACCCGAATTCCAAAAGCAAGGACAACTGGGCCGTCGGCATCGGCGGCAGCGCGATTTATAAAACAGCCTATTTCCATGGGCTTGGAATGACCGCGGGCTTGTATACATCCCAGAACCCCTGGCATATGAAAGACGAAGACATCGGGTATGTCAAGGCCGGCAAGGACACGTTTTCCCGTCACAAGGTCGCAACAAACAATGATTTCGGCATGACCGTGCTGGGCCAGTCGTATATCGAGTACAAACAAAATAAATCGGGGATTCGGGCCGGACGCCAGATATTTGAAAGTCTGCTCACCAAATCAAACGATACCAAGATGATCCCCAATACTTTTGACGGTGTATCCGTGTACACAAAACTGATCCCGGATACCTCGTTTAAGGCCGCCTATTTTACCCGGCAGAAACTGCGGGACCATACCTCGTCCCATCATGTCCTGGCCTATGGCGACTACAATGATGACGATTTTGCCAAGTGGAGCGGAAACGATGATTCCGCCATGCACAAAGGGATCACTACCTCCAGACTGACGGAGGAGGATATTGATGATCGTCTCATTATTGCCGAGGCAACCAACACGTCGATTCCCAACCTTTCTGTGATGGCAAATTACACTGCGGTCCCTGAACTGATCTGGACAACCACCGGAGAGATCAATTACGCCATCAAATTTGACAACGGCTTAAAGGTGGTCCCGGGATTCAGATACCTTCAGCAGTTTGACAGAAAAGCCGGCGCCATCGGCGGGGCATCGCTGAAGGCCAAGATCACCGCCGATGACAGCAGGGGCTACTCTGATCCGGACAGCATGGATGGAAAACTTTATGCCGCAAGGATCAACATAAAAAAAGGAGCCGGTAGCCTTCTTTTCGGCTATTCGAAGGTGGGCAATGAAGCCGATCTCCTGGCACCCTGGCGGGGATTCCCCACCGGCGGTTATACCCGGGCCATGGCCCAGTATAACTGGTATGCCGACACCGAAACGCTAATGGCCCAGGCCAAATATGATTTTGGCAAGGCCGGCATCGTTCCGGGGTTCAGCACGATGATCCGGTACGCCAATCAGAATTTTGATGATAAAAAGCCGGATGTCCAGGCCGATACCAATGTTTATACCCTGGACCTGATTCAGAATGTATCGGCGATTCCCGGACTGATGCTTAAGGGAAGGTTCGCCATTGTCAGAGGAGATGATGATACGGTTGACATGAACGGCAATGTAAAATCAGATCCTTCATACAACGAGTACCGTATTGAAACGAATTATTTGTTTTAGACCCGTGTTAAAAAATAGAGCTCCGTTACAGGAGCTCTATGATAAATTTATTTCTAATTGTCTTTTTTTAGGGGTGTAAAAATGATAATATATCAAAATTTGAAGCAGACAGAATATTTGTAACACGTTGCCTTAATTCTATTTCGGCAAAAATTCCGCTATCCTTTATGTGTTAAGAAAAGCCGCCATGAAAAAGATTTTAACGCTTATCAGTTTGTTTTTGTTCAGCACTCTGCTGTTTGTCGGCTGCAACCCGGACGAGCAGGCAATTAAGGTGGACTTAAGCAAAAAAGAGCCGGTCAACTTAAGAGAGGCGTCGGATATAATTACCTACGCTTATCTTCCGCAGTATTCCCATACCGTTTCTTACCAGCGGCATCACCTGCTTATTGAATTCCTGCGCAAGAAAACAGGACTTAATATAAAACAGATTTTTCCGGACACTTTTGAACAACACATAAAAATGGTGGGCCAGGGCAAAATAGATATCTCTTATTCCAATCCTTTTATTTATGTTAAAATTGCTCACAGCTATGGGGCCCGTGCCTTTGCACGCATTGTTGAAGGCAATAACCAGGAAAGTTTCCGTGGACAGATTATCTGCCGGGCGGATAATCAGCAGATCAAAACCATTTCCGATTGCCGGGACAGGAGCTGGATCGCGGTTGATTCCACATCTGCCGGCGGATATCTTTATGCACTGGGTTATTTTGCATCCCATGGCATTCAAAAAACGGATTTCAGCGAAATCAGCTTTGCGCCCGGCCCCGGAGGCAAGCAGGAAGGCGTTGTCCTGGCAGTCCAGGCAGGGAAATACGACATCGGAACCATTCGGGAAGGGGCCCTGAATGTGGTTGCGGATAAAATTGATACCAGCGAGATTCGGGTTATCGCTCAAACCCAGTTTTATCCGGGATGGGTTTATGCGTACAGAGCAGGACTGGATCCCGAAATTGTGAAAAAAATAAAAACCGCCATGTTAAAACTCGATTATCATCAATCCGAAGACAAGCAAATCCTTGAAACCGCTCATTTCACCGGAATAATTGCATCAGATGACCGGGATTTTGAACCGGTAAAAAAGCTGGCCGCCACCGTAGGCATGAGCCTGGAAGAATAATGAAATTAGGATTTCGAAGTAAAATTTACCTAGGGATGTTTTCTCTGCTTTTACTCCTGGGGATCGTTATTCTGTTCCTTGTCAGCCGAATCATGACGGAATCGCTGTTGGAAGAGAACCGTGATCGCGGCATTTCCATTGGCGTCAATCTTGCCGCCCGGATGGCTGAACCGATGCTGTCCATGGATTTTTTAAGGATGAAAACGTTTATTGATCAAACCGCACACTTAAGTGATGACATTTTCTATACCTTTGTGCTGGACGCAAATACAAACCCCCTTGTTCACACCTTTAAGGGCGGTTTTCCAACAGACTTAAAAACCGTGAACAGCGTCTCGGACCGGCAGAAATTTTCCATTCGCCTTTTGGACACCGGGGATCAGCTTATTTATGATTATGCGGTTCCGATCTTTATCGACAAGGACAGACTCGGGACTGTTCGCTTAGGCCTGCTTCGCACCAAAGTCCGAAAAGCCATCAACCGCACCATATTAAGTGCTTTCCTGTCCACCGGATTTGTCATTCTGATTGCCGGGTTTTTAGGGACATTTTTTGCCCGCACGGTTACCCGGCGCATCAAAATACTTCATGAATCAACAGAGCAGGCATTGCGGGGAAATCTGGATATCCATGCCGCACCGCTGTTGAAAAAAAACTGTTGGGACATCATGCAATGTGGCAAACAGGATTGCCCGGCATATGAAAACCTGCATCACCGATGCTGGTATACAGCCGGGACCCTTTGCCCGACGTGCGTTGAGGGCGAATACGCCAAAAAAATTATCAGTTGCCAAAAATGTCCGGTTTATCGAAAATGTTCAGGAGATGAAATCCAGAGTTTTGCGGAAAGCTTTGATACCATGACCCAATCATTAAAAGCCCGTCTCCTGGAGCGGCAGAATGCAGAAAAAATATTAAAAGAACAACGTCAGCTGCTGCAAACCATCCTGGATGTCATACCCGACTTCGTTTCTCTCCAGGATCGCCATTCCGTATATAAATCCGTAAACAAAGCATTCTGTGAGATTATCGGGAAAAAAGAAAATGAAATCATCGGAAAAACCGATTTTGATTTGTTTCCCCTGCAACAGGCGGAAACGAATCAACAGGAAGACCTTGAAATCTTTTTCACAGGCAAGCCACTGGTTAAAGAAAGCAAGTTTGATGGACCCAAAGGAAGCAAATGGCTCCATGTTGTAAAAATCCCGGTTCTGGAACCAAACGGCAAAGTATGGGGCATATTGTGCAGCGGACGTGATATCACCGAACTGAAGCAGGTCCAGGAACATCTTTCCCAGTCCCAGAAAATGGAAGCCGTGGGCCAGTTAACCGCAGGCATCGCCCATGAGATCAATACCCCACTTGGTATTATTTTAGGGTATGCCCAGCTCTTGCTCGAAGATGCGGCCCCGGATAGCCAGTTGCATGATGATTTGGCCATGATTGAAAAACATACTAGAATATGCCGCAAAATTGTTTCAGACCTATTAAAATTTTCCAGATACACGGAAAGCGCCATTACCTTGCTGGACTTAAATTTGTTGATTGAAGATGCCATCCCGGTGGTGGAACATACATTCAAACTGGATCAGGTGAACATTATCAGGGATTATGAACCTGATTTGCCCGCCGTCAAAGGTGATAAAGACAAATTTAATCAGGTTATTATCAACCTGCTCGGAAACGCCCACGATGCCATTGAAACAAACGGAACGATTCATATAAAAACCGAGTATGATCAAAAAAGTAATGAAGTGGTGGCTTATATGGGCGATACCGGTTCAGGCATAGCGCCGGATAAAATAGACCGGATTTTCGATCCTTTTTTCACTACCAAACCGGTCGACAAAGGAACCGGACTGGGTTTATCGGTCACTTTCGGTATCATTAATGATCATGGGGGGCGGATTCAGGTTGAGAGTCCGCCAGCCCTTACAAACAGGATCTTTGAAACCGTCCAGAGCACTGTTTTTATCATTCGGTTTCCGGCGGCAACCCAATAGATAATATTTATTTCCACAAAATCTGTAATGTGAAATTCCCTTTGTTGAGAAGAGGAGTCTTAAGATGGCAAATATTTTAGTTTTAGATGATGTATTAGATGCGGCGATATTGATAAAGCGAATCCTGCAAAAAAAAGGACATCAGGTGTTTCCGTTTACGGAAGAGGAAAAAGCGTTTGAATATTTGCGGGCCAATACGATCGACCTGGCGATTTTAGATATTAAACTCAAGAAAATGAGCGGCGTTGAAGTTCTGGAAGAAATGAAAAAAATCGCACCGACCCTTCGGGCCATAATGCTGACCGGCTATCCAACGCTCGAAACCGCCCGGGAATCTTTAAACCTGGGTGCCGGCGAATATTGTGTCAAACCCATTGACAAAGAGGAGTTGGAAGAGAAAGTGGCCAATGTATTAAGCGCTTAAAAAAGATGGCTTCGTAAAAAGTCCAACTTCTGCGTTGCGCTGCATCCCTCGTTTCTTCAAAGTACGAAAAGTACTTATCATTACTCAGGATTTGCGCGCCTTGAATTTGAACTTTTATACTTTGCCATCGAAAACTGACTTTTTACGGTTCCATCAAAAAAGAAGTTCAGGAAAATTCCGCAATGCATTTAACCAACCTTTTTAAACACTGGACCTACCAGGTTTTCTCACCGGGAACCGTTCTCCGGGGGAAATATGAGGCGTTCAAGTCCCTGCTGAATGCAGACAAAAAGGCCCACGAGTTGATGGCGGAATTAGAAGAAATCTATCATCACAATACCAAAGTCGACTTTAAAGTCATTGAAAACAAATATGAGGTGTTTGCAAAATGTGTTGGCAGCATCATCGAAGATCTGGGGAAAATGAGTCCTTCCCGTTACCTTGATTTAAAAGACTATTTCAAAAAATTCGACTTCTATATAAAATTCATACTGGCCCCGCCGGCGGTCACAGTTTCCCGCCTTTTTACACTCCCTTTAAACGAAATCCCGTTCGATAACGGGTTAATGACCGGAAACAAGGCACAAAACCTTGCCATGGCCGGTCAACAGCTTCATTTTCCCATCCCCAGGGGATTTGTCATCACCACCCATGCATTTTACCACTTTATTGAATCTAACAAGCTCAGAAAATTCATTGATGACATACTGGTCACGATTGATGTCAACGCCATTGTCACTATAGATAGCGCGGCCGCTCAGCTGACTGAAAAAATCATGTGCAGCCCGGTTCCCCCGGACATTGAAGAATCAATTTTTCAGACATTGGGCGCCATTAATTGGGACAAAGAACATGATATCCGGCTTGCATTGCGCAGCAGCGCAGTGGCCGAAGATTCCCAGTCATCATTTGCCGGACAATACCGCACCGTTTTAAATGTCGGCAAAGATGGTGTTTTAAATGCTTACAAAGCCGTTCTTGCCAGTAAATATTCCGCCAGTGCCCTGTTTTACAGAATCAGTTACGGTCTGTCGGATATTGAAACGCCCATGGCTGTTCTGGCCCTTGAAATGGTCGATGCCGAGGCAAGCGGAATCATCTATACACGGGACCTTGAAAACACACATGCGAGCCGTATGCAGATTCACTCTGTCTGGGGACTGGGAGAATCCCTGGTCGGCGGAGAGCAGTCCTCTGACACTATCTCTATCAGCTTGCAAAAAGACCAAGCCCCGCGAATCATAAAAAAACAAACCAGAATTCAGACAACACAGACAGGATTTTCCAAAAATAGAGGGACAGAGATTGTTCCTGTGCCTGAAAAAAAACAAACCCGGCATTCGCTTGAAGATCAAGACGCCCTGAAACTGGCCGTATGGGGCATGAAACTTGAAAATTTTTTCAAAGTCGCTCAAGACATTGAATGGTGCAGGGACGGGCACGGGCGATTTTACCTTCTTCAATCAAGGCCCCTTAAAAAAGAAGAAATCCACGGAAAAATCAGGGACTGCCACTTTAAAGATGTGACGCATCCCGTTCTGATCTCCGGTGGTGAGATGGCCTGTTCCGGGATCGGGGCAGGAAAAGTTTTCAACGCCGAACAGGAATCAAACCTTGAAAAGATCCCGCAAGGCGCTGTACTGGTGGCCAGAAACGCATCACCCGACTATGTCAAAATCATTGACAAGCTCAACGCGGTGGTTACGGATATTGGAAGCAAAGCCGGTCATTTTTCATCGGTCGCCCGTGAATTCGGCGTTCCAACCCTGGTGAATACCGGCAATGCAACGATTGATCTTTTTCATGGTAAAGAAGTAACCGTATATGCGGATGAGAAAATGGTTTATGATGGAATCGTGCCGGCTATGGTGGAAAGTCCATGTGCCAGAAAAAACCTGATGGCAACCAGTCCGTTTATGCGGAAGCTGAAATATATTATGAGTTTTATATCGCCGTTAAGGCTCATTGATCCCCAGGATCCGTGTTTTGTAGCTCATGGGGTCCGGTCGCTTCATGATATCGTCCGATTTGCCCATGAAATGGCAATGCGGGAGATGTTTCTTTTGGGAGAGAAACGGCTGAGAAAAATCGGCGGGTCTAAAAAATTAATTTTAGAAATCCCCATGCTGCTCTATATAATGGATGTCGGCGGAGGACTGCGCCAGAATCCGGACAAAAAGAAAACCGTTGAAATGGCGGACCTGACAAGCATTCCTATGAAGGCCGTATTAAAAGGGCTACAACATCCGGGAATCCACTGGTCGGAGTTCACCCACTTTAACTGGGCTGAATATGATAAAATTGCCATGAACGGCGGAATTATAAGTGCGGATTCGGCCATGCTGGCTAGTTATGCCATTATATCATGCGATTATCTCAACTTAAACCTTAAATTTGGTTATCATTTTGTTATCCTTGATGCCATCTGCAGCGAACAGGCTGAAAATAATTATATTCAATTCAGGTTTTCAGGGGGTGGTGATGATATGGCCAAGCGGGTGTTACGGGCTGATTTTATCAAAAGGGTTCTTGATCGTCTGGGATTTATAGTTTCCACGAGAAGTGACCTGATAGACGCCGAACTCAAAGGCGAAGCAAAAAGCATCCTTCTGCAGAAACTTGACATGACAGGGCGCCTTCTGGGTGCTACAAGATTAATGGATATGTATCTCAAAGACAGCGAAATGGTCTCAGGATATGTCGAAGACTTTTTAAATGGCCGGTATCACTTTGCTACGGTCGAAGACTGATGGCAAAGAAAAAAGTCCAAATTCTGTGTTGCGTTGCATTCTTCGTCACTGCGGAGTCGGCTGACTACGCCTCATTCCTCGGAATTTACGCGTCTTGAATTTGAACTTTTTTCTTTGCCATCGGAATTTGCTTTTTTACGGGACTATCAAAATTGATCGTACAACTTAAAGAGTAAAAAATGAAAATTGAACCCGGAACCGGTTTTTTAAAAAAATTATTCAAAGCCTTAAATGTTCAATCAAAATTATTGGAATCATTCATTAATGATAAAACAGGAGATTCCCCTTACCGGTTGACATGGATAACCGATCATCTGGCAGTGGGTTATGCCCCTACATCCTATGTTGAACTTGACGCCATTAAGGAACATGGTATTGATGCGATTATTAACCTGTGTGCCGAGTTTTGTGATTTGCACGAAATTGAGAAAAAATCCGGCTTTGAGGTCTATTACCTGCCCATCCCGGACGAACAAGCTCCCGATTTGGACGAAATGGAAAAAGCCCTTGCCTGGCTGGATGAAGCCCTTTACTTGGGTAAAAAAACGCTGATCCATTGTTGCCACGGAATTGGAAGGACCGGAACATTTGTTTCATCATATTTTCTCAGAAGGGGCATGAGTTTAAAATTATCATCCAAAACATTAAAGCATTCACGGGCAACGCCGACCAATTACGACCAGTGGAAACTTTTAAGACAATACGGTAAAAAAACAGGCACATTAAAAATAAGGGAGGCATCTCTTGAAAACAGACAGGCCGTAGACCTAAGTCCTTATTTTGCTGACTATGAAGCATTGGTCCGAAAAATAGAGAAAGAGCTCAATATTCCTGAAAAATCTGATAAAGCAAAAGCCCGTTGCGGAAACGAAACACGGGAATGCTGTTTTGACTATTTTGACCTGCAGCTAATTGAAGTCATCTATTTAATAAACAAAACCAATCAGACGCTGACAAGTGAAACCCGGCTGGCGGTAATTGAAACAGCGGTTAAAATATCCAAAAAAGCGAAAGCTCTGCGTCATTCTTTGTGTAAAAACGAGGATCACGGTTGTTCAGTAAAACATGCCTTGATTGACATGTATCGCAAAGAAAATATTTTATGCCCGTTGAACAATGATTCACAGTGTCTTTTATATCCGTACCGACCGATCAGGTGCCGTCTGCATGGCATTCCCGAAGATTTAATCAATCGACAACTGATCAATGAAATGCTTTTTAGTCTTTCTTCCAATGTCTTCTATGCATTTGCCGGTTTTTTTCTTGAAAACGGGGCATTGTCTTTTTCTCTTTCAGAAACTGTTTCCGGAAAATTTGTCCAGGAATACTTTCACTTTTTGGCCCGTCCCCAAAAAAGATGACCGCTTTTCGATAAATTTTACATAAGGCAGCCGCATTCTTGACTTATGACTGGTTTTGGGAGATGCTGTTGATGATTATGAGGTGCCGGTACCACTGCAAATAAAAAAACTTATATCTGGTCGGCCGGGTTTCTTACCCGGCAATTGGCATGGCCCATTTGTCGGGAATGGAATCCCGACTTAAAGTCTCAACTATAATGGTGGCTGCCCGATGAATAAACAATTTGAATCCATTGTAAAGCAGATCAGCAGTGTGCTGATGGGCAAGGAACCCCAGATTCGCCTGGCCCTGACCTGTTTGTTTGCCAAAGGCCATCTGCTGATCGAGGACTTGCCGGGGATTGGAAAAACCACCATGGCCAAGGTCCTGGCCAGATGCCTCGGGCTGAACTTTCAGCGGATTCAGTTTACCAGTGATATGCTGCCCGGAGATATCCTGGGCGTTTCGGTTTTTAATCAGAAAGCCGCAACGTTCCACTTTCATCCCGGCCCCATTTTTACGCAGGTCCTGCTGGCCGACGAAATCAACCGGGCCACCCCCAAAACCCAGAGCGCGCTTTTAGAAGCCATGGAAGAACAGCAGGTGACCATAGAAGGCAAAACCCGCGCGCTGAAACAGCCTTTTTTTGTCATTGCCACCCAGAATCCACTGGAACACTCCGGCACGTTCCCGTTGCCTGAATCCCAGCTGGACCGTTTTCTGATGCGCATCAAGCTGGGATATCCGGACCGGGCAGCGGAAAAAAGGATTTTAAAAGGGGAAGGGGCCCAGTCGGTTTTAGATTGCATGGACGCCTGTATGCTGCACGGGGATGTTTTCAGCATTCAGACTGAAATCAGCAATGTCCATGCGTCGGATATCTTTATCGATTACCTGCAGGATATTATTGACTTTACACGCACGTCTCCCCGGTTTTATGTGGGCCTGTCGCCTCGGGCCGGGCTGGCGCTTCAGCAGGCATCCCGCTCATGGGCCTATATGAATGGAAGGGATTACATGATCCCGGAAGATCTCCAGGTGGTTCTGCCCTGGGTCGTTGGGCACCGCCTGCGGTCGCGGACTGAAGGACTTGAAATTCCGCAAAAAAGGCTCATGGAAATATTTTCAGAGGTGCCGGTGCCGCTTTGAGAAAGCAGCTTAAGCAAAGAATTGTTTTGCGTAAAAAAACGGACACCCTGCCTTTGTCCCTTCATCGCCGCCGGGTCTATATCCTGCCCACGGCCTATGGCTACTTGTTTCTGTTTATCCTGTCTGTCATGCTGATGGGTTCTGTCAACTACAACAATAACCTTGGTTTTCTGCTGGTCTTTCTTTTGGGCAGTATCATGCTGGTTTCCATGATTCATACCTACCGGAACCTGCTGGGTATCAAAATTCTTTCCGTGTCCGCAAAACCGGTGTTTGCCGGTAGGACCGCATTGTTTCAATTTCTGGTTCATGCCGGACCGACCCGACGGAGCGCCATCGGGATTCAGGTGGATAAAGATCATCCCGTTATGGCAGATATTGAAGCAACCACCGGTGAGACAATGACGGTTAACGTCCGTGCCCGGTCCCGGGGGATTTTAAGACCCGGCCGGGCCGTTATCTGGAGCCGTTATCCCCTGGGGCTGTTCAGGACATGGACAGTGGTGACACCGGATATATGGTGCGTGGTCTATCCGAAACCGGTTGCCGGTCCTTTCCGGGTTACTGAAAAGCAGGGAGGGGATGAATCCGACGGACACACGATCCGGCAGGGTGCAGATGATTTTTCCGGCCTGAAGCAATATCAGCCGGGTGATCCGGTTGCCAGGATTTCCTGGAAAAGTCTTTCCCGGGGCCTGGGGGTTTTCACCAAGGACTTTTCCGGGGACGAAGGGGGTTTGATGATGCTGGATTATGATGCCGTGAGAGATGCGGGTATGGAACATAAACTGTCGCGACTCACGGACATGGTGATCAGGGCGCATAGCATGAACTCGGAATACGGGCTCAGGCTTCCCGGACAGACGATTGCGCCAGGCAAAGGTGAGCGCCATAAGCATAAGTGTATGAAGGCATTGGCTGTGTTTGGCTTCAATGAATAATAACTGAAGGTATAAGGCAGAAGGGTAGGTCGGATTAGCGCGTCAGCGCGTAATCCGGCATTTTTTCCATTTTTCTGCCGGAACCCCTGTTAAATCAATGAACGAAACCAAAAAAACGATTATCCCCATCCTTTTCGCCCTGATTGTCGCGATTTTCCCGCACATCGGCCGGCTTCCCCTGTGGATCACACTCTGGTGTGCGGTTATGTGGGGGTATCTGCTGCTGTCGTTTAAATTTCGATGGCCGCCCCGGCCGGGGAAAAATGCTCGGCGCATCCTGGCGGCAGTCGGGCTTGCCGGCCTGGTGTTCACCTACAGTCGGCATCTGGACCAGAACGCATATCTCGGTCTGCTGGCTGTTATGGCGGCGTTAAAACCTTTTGAAATCGATTCCCACCGGGACCGGATGATTACTGTTTTCCTGGCCTATTTTATTGTGATCACCAGTCTTTTTCTGTCGGAAACCCTGGTAATTACAATTTATATGCTGCTTTCCGTTAGTATCACGACGGCCGCGTTAATTCGCATCAATGATCCTTCCGGCCGCTTTAAAGTCCATTTAAAGCTTTCGGCGCTGATGATGGCCCAGGCCATCCCGTTGATGATTTTGTTATTTTTTCTGTTTCCCCGGATTCAGGGGAGCCTGTTCGGGTTGTCCCTGGCCGGTACCGGGAAAAGCGGATTTTCAGATAACCTGGCACCGGGCAGCGTGGCCAATCTTGTGAAAAATGATGATGTGGCGTTTCGGGCGATGTTTGAAAACCGTATTCCGACATCTGATCTGCTTTACTGGCGGGGCATTGTCTTTCAGACGTTTGACGGCCGCAAATGGCATGCTGAAAAACATCCCCGGGAATTTCAGACATTGCCGGAAGGGAAAAATCCTGTCTCGTACACCGTAACACTGGAGCCCCATAATAACCGATGGCTGTTTGCCCTGGAAATGCCGGCAAAAATCCCGACTTTGGCAACGTTTTACAAGGACTGTACCCTTCGGGCACGGCGGGCGGTCAAACGGAAATTGCGGTATGAGATGACATCCAACACCAGTTACCGGGCTGAAGAAGAAAATCAGTGGGCCCTCCGCAAGTCAACCCGGCTCCCGGCGGATTTCAACCCGCGCGTCCGTCAACTGGCTGTGCAGGTTACCCAAAATGCCCGCAATGCAGATGAAAAAGTCGGCCGGATCCTGGATTATTTCCGGACCGGCGGGTTTGCTTATACATTGCAGCCGCCACGGCTGGGCGCAAATTCAGTGGATGATTTTATTTTTAATTCAAAAAAAGGGTATTGCGAGCATTACGCGTCGGCATTTGCCTTTATGCTGCGGTCCGTAGAAATTCCTGCCCGGATTGTCGGCGGGTACCAGGGAGGAGAGGTCAACCCCTACGCAAACTACCTGATTGTCCGGCAGTCTGATGCCCATGTGTGGGTAGAGGTCTGGCTTACGGAAAAAGGGTGGATCCGCATTGATCCCACGGCAGTTGTGGCACCGGATCGTATTTCCGAAGGGGTGCAAGGTGCGCTGGCGGATTCTCGGGCACGGAACTTTCTCGGTCCCCTGTCCGGATTTTTTGAACAAATCCGGTTCAGGTGGGACGCGGTCAGCACCCGGTGGAGTGCGTTTTTTGAAGGGTATTCCTATTATGAGCAACAGGCGCTGCTTGAAAAAATTGGTATTACATCCGGCGCCTGGGATGCATCACTCAAAGCTTTGCTGTTGCTGGTGATCATAGTCAGCATGCTTATCAGTGCGTATGCCTGGTTTGTGTTAAAATCCCCTCGACGCAAACCGGATGCCGTGAAAAAATATTATACCCGATTCTGCGAAAAACTTTCCCGGGCCGGATTTGAGCGTAAACCCGGTCAGGGACCTGTTGATTATGTGAAATATGTTTCAGCCAATCGTCCGGACCTGAAAAACAGAATTGACAAAATCACGGAACTCTATGTTCAGCTCCGGTATCGGGAACAGGACTCAACAGCGGTTCTTGCGGATTTTGTTAAAAAAGTGAAGGCGTTTAATCCGGTATTGAAATAAAAAATGCGGGAAGTATTTTAGCCGACATTATAGCGCGTTCTATGGCAAAGTATGTCGAAAATTAATTGTTGAAAATACAGACGAATCAAAGATTTAGCATGTAATGAAAAAGTTGATATCTCTTGCTGTGATCACAGCTTTTGCAAATTTACCGACGCCCCAAGATATTGGGGTATCCCAATAAATAAAAAACAAGTAGTGTTACGTAAGAATTAAATGAGATACGGGATTAATTTTTCGATAGAATGCAAATTCAAATTATCTCATTTCCCTTTGCCAGCGTTCAATGGCACTGGATAACCATTCCTTAACATTTCCATCTGGATTTCTTCGGTGTTCCCTTTCAATCATTCTGCTGACAAGGTCTTTGTCTCCT
>JAQYVU010000014.1 GCA_030145385.1 Desulfococcaceae bacterium | reverse complement strand
AAAATATCGTCGGAGGGGAGTCCCATTGTGATGCGGCCCTGACCTGATGGTGTCCGTGGGATACGGGGACAAACTGTTTGAGCGGACAAGTGGAGATAAATCCGTAAATTTTTGGCAAACGGAATATGCAAAAAAAATTCTGGCAAACTACTGAATCAAGCGAGTTTTTGTCCCCGCCACGGAAACCATCGGGACAGGGAAAACCGCAGCACAGGGTGGGTTCTTTTGTTACTTTTCTTGCCCATCAAGAAAAGTAAAAAGAAAAAACGGATTGATGTTGGTTTCCCCCAAATGTGAATAATTCAAGTTTAAAGATTTGACCCCAGGCCTTTAAAAAATTTTTCACTAATTAAATAAGGTATCCCCGGAAATTTTTGCTTAAACGCCCCTTTTTGACCCTGAAAAGGGACGTTTAAGCATCAAAAAAGGCCTTTTTTAAGTCCTAAATCCCTATTTTACCGGCCTTCAACTTGGTCCGACCCGAAATCCATTTGCAGGTCGGTTCTTTGAGAATAGTTGCAGATGCTTCCGGTAATGTGATAAAAAGAATTGACTATGATTGTTTTGGCAGCATCCTTGCTGATACCAATCCGGCCTTTGAGATCCCGTTCGGGTTTGCCGGTGGGCTCCATGACCGGGATACAGGCCTTGTCAGGTTCGGGTGTAGAGACTATGATCCGGAAACCGGAAGATGGACCGCAAAAGATCCCATTGGATTTGCCGGTGGAGATACGGATCTGTATGGGTATTGCCTAAATGACCCGGTTAATTTTGTTGATCCTGATGGTTTGTTTTCAATAATGTCAATGGCTAAAGCTATAAATGCTACATTTTCAACGTCTGCAGCAAGAGCTTCCTTCTTGGTAGATGTGAGCAAAAATGTTGCTGAGAAACTTTCTGGATTTGCCATACCCGGATCATTTATAGGAGTTCCATTATGGATTTTGACTAATCCCTCTGATACAATTATGAACGAAGAGACAGAGCAATATTTGTTATGGAAAAGTCAGCAACAAGACACACCTTGCCCATAAATGACAGATAATTTCGATAAAGTTTTGTTACATATTCATTCTTTTTTTTATTATATATAATAGCTTATTACAGGTGATATTTTGATTCGTAAAATTGGCATGTCATTATTATTGTCATTTATTTTCTGCTGTATTTTTTTATTATGGTTTTTAATATTAAAATTTCCTTTGGGATTTTTACAAATAGATAAGTATTTAGGCTTTTTTTCCGGTCTTCTGAATTTGATATTAACGCTTTTAACTATTCAAATTATTGCCTGGATATCAAAGTCTACTTTATTTGGTAAAAAAATCGGGATGACAACTCGAATTCAAAGTGATCCCGAGGACAAACAAACCGGCCGATCGGAAGACAAAAATTCGTAATCTGTACTTGGAGGGGCTTGGGGCCTGGGGCTTGGGGCCGGACCTTGATTATTGCATTAAGCGCTTGTAAAATAATAAGTCGGCCAATGAATGTCTGGGGTCAGGTCTGCCCTTGACCCATTGAAATCGGATGGTCTGACGTGCTCGGGCTTCAGAACCGCCTTTTTAAGGAAAAGTATAGGGATCAAGTCTGGTCTTGAGTCTTGTAACAATTTCGTCCCGAATAATTGAAAATGGGGGCATTGATTATTAATTATAAGACTACATGGTTATTTCTCTGTCATACACCACCTTGAGAAATGAGACTTATATCAAATTTTTTTTCTAATAAAAAGGACTAATTTGAATAACGATATAATTCTGGAATGTTGCGATGAATAAAGATCTGGGGTCGGACCACGCTAATCTCTTTAATACCAACCCTTCTCTTACTAATAATGTGTTCCAGGACGTTGTTCACAAAGTATACAAACTCTGTTTTTATTCAACAAATTGCTAAAGAGCTCGCCCAATAATTTCTTCTCCAAAATAGTTTCTGCTGATTTCCAAATATGTCATATCAAAATTTTGCCCATTCAGAAAAACTTCTGATACTCTAAAGAAATATCAGCTTTTTTATTGAGGGAAAAACCTGCAATACGTCTGTATACCCTTTGTTCTCTAATGATTTGAAAAAATAAAAAATATTTAATCAAATGAAAATAGTTCGGGATTTTGGATAAAACATTTCCGCCAAACGTGCCGCGGCAGGCGGGCGGGATCACCGACTTGATTCAGGTTTTTAACTGTTGAAAATTATTGCTGAATTTTTTATGGTGTGTGAACTTTATCTTATTCTATAATTAATTTTAGTGCATACGGATAAACAATGAAGAACATCATAAAACATTTATGGCTGGCAATCAGTCTTATTCTGGCAACCTCCTTTATCCTTCTGATGTCCGACCGGGGGCAGCGAGCCGGTCATGTAAAACAAAGAAAAAGCGTTTACCCTTCCATTGCCGTGATGCAGATTGCTTCAACTGGCGTTTTGGATTCCCACGTTGCCGGTGTGGTCAGCCGCCTGGAAGAAAAGGGTTGCCGGGCGCCGGACGGAAAAAATATCCGTCTTTATAACCCTCAGGGGGATTACGGAACGGCCAATGCCATGGCCAAAGATATTGCCAACAGCCCCTATGATATAGTCATCACGTCCAGCACGGTCGCTCTTCAGACCTTTTCCAAAGCCAATAAATCAACAAAAAAAACGCATGTCTTCGGTGCTGTGACAGATCCTTACGGTACGGGAGTGGGCATCACCGGACCGGAACCGGACCAGCATCCACCCTATATTGCCGGTGTCGGCACGTTTCAGCCGGTTAAAAGTGCCATTCGAATTGCTCATGAAATGAATCCCGGGCTAAAACGTCTTGGCGTTGTCTGGAATCCCGGGGAACAATGTTCGGAAGCCTGCCTCGGGCAAGCCCGGGCAATATGTAAAACACTGGGTGTTGAACTGGTTGAGGCCAATGCCGCCAACACATCCGAGGTTTCCGAATCAGCCCGTTCCTTACTTGCAAGAAATGTCGATGCCGTGTGGATAGGCGGTGACAGCGTTGCCATTGCATCTGCCGGACTGATTGTTAATCTGGCCGGTCAGGCCGGTATTCCCGTTTTTACCAATGATCCCATGGATGCGAAAAAGGGCGCGCTTTTCGGTCTGGGAGCTGATTACTATACCGTGGGACAATATACGGCTGACATTGCCGTTGCCATTTTTGAAGGGAAAAAACCGTCTGATTTTCGAATTGAAAACGTGATTCCTGAGCAACTGAATGTAAACAGGGATGTCATTGCATCATTGAAAGACACATGGCGGATCTGTCCATCGGTTGAGGAAATACTGGCCCGGCAGGAAAAAGAGGCTGTAGAAAAGCAACCGGCACCTGAACCGGGCAAAACGTATCGGGTGGGACTGAGTTATTTTGTTTCCGCCCCGATTTTTGATATTGCCATTGACGGATTTAAGGATGGACTGGCGGACCTGGGCTTTATTGAAGGTGAAAATATTGAGCTCATCACCAGTCACGCCAATGGGGATATGTCCTTTCTGCCCCAGGCGACCGCAAACCTGATACAACAGCATCCGGATATTCTCGTTGCCCTTTCCACGCCAAGCCTGAGCAATGCCATTGCCCATGCCGGCGGCATTAATATTGCTTTCGGGATTGTTTCCGCGCCTGTCGAAGCCGGTGCGGGGAAAAGCTTTAACGAGCATCTGCCCCATGTGACCGGCATTGCCTATCAGCTTCCGACTGAAGAAGTTTTTGAGTGGACCCGAAAACTCTTTCCGCAGGCAAAACGGATGGGCGTGTTATATAATCCTTCTGAAGCCAATTCTGCAAAAGAAGTCATGGATTTGAAAAAAATCCTGGATCAACAAGGGATGGAACTGGTTAAAGCGGCCGTTTATGGATCCAGCGAAATTACGGAAAGTATCCGGGTGCTTCTGGCAAAGGATGTGGATCTGTTTTTTTCCATGGCAGTCAACGTGGTTGCCAATGGTATGCCGGCCATCATCAAAGCCTGTGAACAGCAAGGGGTTCCTGTTATTGCCGATGATATTTCCCTTATGGGAACAGGAGCGATTATGTCCTGTGCGCCCGGCCCATACAGTGACGGACGGGATCTTGCGAAACTGACGGCCCGTATTCTTCTCGGAAAATCGCCTGCGGATATTCTCATTGCTCCCGGAACAAAAAAGGAACTGGCCCTTGATCTTTCGGCCATGAAAAAAAACGGTATCACACCACCGGTTGAACTGCTGAAACGAACGGATGTTTTTTTCGATCTCCGGAATGAGAGCCGGTTGCCTGCAAAAATAGCCATGGTCAATCTGGTTGAAAATGCAGCACTCCTTGATGCGATGAAGGGTGTGGAAGCGGCCATGTCTGAAATGGGGCTGAAAGAAGAGACGGATTTTATCCTGAAAAAATATTGTGCCCAGGCAGATATGTCCCAGCTCTCCCGGATCCTGGACAAGGTGGGAATGGATCCGCCCGATGCCCTCATTACCGTCTCCACACCGGTATTCATTGCCGCTGTAAAAAAAGATTTTGATTTTCCCTTAATTTTTACCGTTGCCGGTGATCCGGAAAAACTGGGAATTTTCAACGCAGGGCGACCGAAGAATGTGTGCGGCATTTATGATGATCCACTGGTCGATTTGATGAAAAAAGCTGCTGATGGTGCCATTGGAGACAGTTATTTTGAGTGGGGCCGCGAGTCCGGGCAACTGGCAGTAAAAGTTCTGGCAGGAGTGCTTCCGGCCCAATTGCCCGTCATGCCGACGCAGGTTCATCACCGGATTGAACGCAACCGGAGCGAAACCAACCGGATCGAACCCAACCGGATCGAACTCAACCGGAACGAATCCAAACGGATTGAACCCAAACAAAAAACGCTTTCACAACCGCTTGAACCCTTTAAGCTGCGAATCGTCCTCTACAATGAGGCCGAATTTGCAGAACGATGCAGGGACGGGCTGATTGACGGCATCAACCAGGCCGGTTTCAGGCAAGGGCGGGATTATCAAATGACGATATACAATGCCCAGGGGGATATGTCCACCCTGTCAAGCATCATGGCTACCGTCAAATCCGATTGTGTGGATCTTTTGATGACGATATCTACGCCGGTCCTTCAGGCGGCATTGCGCCAGGCCGGTGAAGAGACCAGGATTGTTTTTACCGGAGTGGGCGACGGGGTAAAAGCCGGTGCGGGAAAGAGTGAAACAGATCATTTACCCAATGTTACCGGCATCAGCGTTCGTTCACCGTTTGACGGTATGGCGCGGCTCATTAAAGAAACCCTGCCGGATGCCCGGCGGGTTGGCACTCTTTTTACCCCCGGGGAAATCAACAGTGTGCTTTACAGGGACTGGTTTAAAGCGGAACTGGAAAAGGTGGGTATAGAACTCATTTCCATACCGGTTATGTCAAGCGCAGATGTCGTTCAATCCGCTATTGAGCTTTGCAAAAATGATATCCAGGCTCTGGCACAGGTGGTGGACAACCTGACCAGTCCGGGATTTGCACTTATTGCCCGTAAAGCAAATGAAAATGGTCTGCCGGTCTATGTTTTTGAAAGTAACCAGATGGATGACGGCGGGGTTATTTGCCTGGCCAGAGATTCTTATGATGCCGGACTGGAGGCAGCAGAAAAAGCCGTCCGGGTTCTGAAAGGAGAAAATCCAAAGGATATTGCTTTTAACAATTCACAATCCGAAAAATTTATTCTGAATCCGGAGCTGGCAAAATTTTATAAATTAAAGATTTCAGATGAACTTAAAAAGAAAGCAACCATATACAAGCCTGAATAATAAATAGTGGCCGACCGAAAACCCCTGAATTACAGTTGTCATTACGAGAAGTGAGGAACGAGCGACGAAGTAATCCCCTGTCTATAAGGAGATTGCTTCGGTCGTACCTCCCTCGCAATGACTGGAGATTGATAATTGAGAGACTTTCCGTTCAGAGATTAATAGGATGCATCATGAAAATTGAACTTGAACAACGGGGAAGATATCTGCTTATACAGGCAAAAGGACGGCTGGATGCCTCCTGGGCGGATCATTTTACACAAACGCTTTTACTCCAGATCCGGAAAGGCCGGCATCACCTGGTAATCGATGCTTCGGAGATGATTTTTCTGAGTTCCGCCGGGATACGGGCGCTCTTGATGGTGTATAAAGAACTGAACATTGTCCACGGCAGTTTTTTTATCACAAATCCCACATCCTTTGTAGAACAGACACTGAGTACATCCGGGTTCCAGATGTGGCTGGGAAAGGGGTTTCCGGAAGATATGCCTGCTGCCGGGATTGCCGGTGAAAAGGATGCAGCGGAAAATACCGGGATACAAGGGTTTATATTAAAGGACGATGCTCAGTTAACAGCCGCTGAACCGGCCGCCTGGCATCCCTGGCAGGCGGTGGACAAAAAAAGGGTGCAGGCGTTGGTATTTGAAAAAGATACCTGTGCGCTGGGCATCGGAAGTGCTGCTGCCTCGTTTGAAGATGCCCGGGATCATTTTGGTGAATTCCTGGCGGTGGCCGGCAATGTGGTGTATCAGCCGCCGGATGAGCAGGCATTGCCTGATTATCTTATTCCTGAAAAACAGTTTCTTCCCCGGATGCAGTGCATCCAGGCCATGAGTTGCAATGGGGAAATGGGGCATTTAATCCGTTTTGCCCCAACAGATACCACCCCTTTTTATCGCATCTCCGCTTTACTCACAAATATCCTGAATCAAACCGGCGGAAAATCGGCCGGATTTGTCGTGTTAGGAGAAATTGAAGGCCTGGTGGGAACAGCGCTTATCCGTTCTCCGGGAAGGCTAAGCAAAGAAAGGGAGATTGTTTTTCCGGAAATCCGGGATTGGCTGACTTTCTGCGGTGAGCGGTCTTATTCCCACCAGCAGGCACTGCTGACAGGGGTTGTCTCCAAAACAGGCGCTACCTTTCTTTCCCCCATGCCGTCAGCGCCGCATATTGCTGCACATATTCATGCAGCTGTTTTTCCCTACCAACCCTTGCCAAACGGGAAAATCGAACTTGAATCAGCCATTGCAAAATTTTTTAACGGACCGCCGCCTTTGGCAGTCATGCATCTGACCGATGATGATCGCCCGGCGGTTGGATTGGGAGAAAGTGCCCTGATTCGGGGTGCCTGCTGGTTTAGCCCTTTGCAAAACCCGGAGGTGTTATCATGAGTCTTGTTATCGGCGCATTTACCATGGGATTGATCCTTTCTTTGTTGTCTTTGGGCATGTTTATCAGCTTTCGAATGATCCGTTTTACGGATATTACCGTCGACGGTTCCATCACGCTGGGCGCTTCCATTTCCGCTTTGATGATTGTTGAAGGATATTCTCCCTGGCTGGCGATGCTGGTATCCACTTTGGGCGGTGCTTTGGCAGGGTCTGTCACCGGTATTCTTTATACCCGGTTTAAAATTCAGGAAATTCTGTCCGGGATTTTGATGATGACCGCGTTATACTCCATCAATTTGCGGGTTATGGGAAAGAGCAATATTCCGCTTCTGGATGTAACAACCATTTCAACCGGCATGGAAGGCTTTTTTGAAAAAATCACCGCCACTGCATCAAAGGTCGATATCCTGGGCTGGCAGGTACCCATCGGTGATTTGGCGGTTTTTATGACCAGCGCGATGATCGCGATTTTTGTTGCTGTTCTCCTGTGCGGGTTTCTTTTCACGCACGCCGGCACTGCCTTGAGGGCTGCGGGAAGCAACCCCCAGATGGTTCGGGCGCAAGGAGTCAATAACAACACCATGATCGTTTTCAGCCTGGCAATGGCAAATGGCCTGGTGGCGCTTGCCGGTTCATTGCTGGCCCAGTATCAGGGGTTTGCGGACGTTCAAATGGGGATCGGCATGATGGTCTGGGGCCTTGCAAGCATTATCATTGGAGAAGCACTGGTGGGGAAGGCCGGCATCGGGCTCACCATTGCTGGTGTGATTCTGGGAACCATTCTGTTTCGGCTCCTGATTGCCATTGCCCTGCGCTGGGGCCTGAATCCCAATGATCTTAAACTGGTCACGGCGTTCTTTGTTTTTGCCGCCCTGGTAGCCCCTGCATGGTTTGGTATGCTGAGCAGGAAGATTAGCGGAGGGTTGAACTATGTTAAAAATTGATTCCGTCTCTAAAACCTTTCATGCCGGAACCGTTAATGAAGTCCGGGCGTTGCAGGATGTCAGTCTCAGCATAGAAGACGGCTGTTTTACCGGGATTATCGGCACCAACGGGTCAGGGAAAAGTACGCTTCTCAATGCCGTTGCCGGAACGTTTACGCCGGATGCCGGAAGCATTCATCTGGCTGGTCATGACATCACCCGGTGGCCGGAATACAAACGGGCGGCCCTGATCGGACGGGTTTTTCAGGATCCCTTTGCGGGCACAGCACCGGATATGAGCATTGCGGAAAATATTGCTATTGCCATGAAGCGCGGGCAGCACCGGTCATTTGGCTTTGCCGTGACCCGTGCCTTCAAAGATGATGTGGCCGACCGGGTCCGGACATTGAAAATGGGACTCGAGGACCGGCTGGATAATCCCATCGGAACACTTTCCGGGGGACAGCGCCAGGCATTAACCCTGCTCATGGCTGTCTGGACCCGTCCGAAACTGCTGCTTTTAGATGAGCATACGGCAGCGCTTGATCCCAAAAGTGCTGCAAAGGTGGCGGAGCTTACGAAAATCATCATAGCGCGGGAGAAGCTAACCGCTCTGATGGTCACGCATTCCATGCAGCAGGCTGTGGATCTGCCGGATCGCATCATCATGATGCATCGGGGGGCAATTGTGGAAGACTATCAGGATGAACGAAAACAGCGGGTCCGTGTTCCCGATCTGATGGCCACCTTTGACCGGGTTCAGAAACGGGAACTTTTTGACGAATCCGTTGCCGGGATGCTGAAAGCACAGTATTGCTGACGTAATTCGATAGAAAAAACGGTTTATTCGACGAGTTTTTCTTTTGGAATATCCACCTGTTTTTCTGTGAGCCACAATCTTTGAAAAGGGCTCAAGTTAAGAGCCAGTTTTCCATTATTTAAACCTATGGGGCTTTGGCTGAAATTGTCTATGAGTGTTTCCGGCAAAGCCAGGTCATCTGATGACAAATCCATGGAAATAGCTTGATCTTTTTCAGACGTGTTGACGATTGCAATTGTGTGCCGGCCGCCGCAGTGGTTATGGATACAGGCAGCAGCCGGGCTGCCCGTTGAAATCATTTCCGCTTCATTTCCCCGGAAGACAAGGGCCGGGTCCGTGTCGACCAGGGCAATCAGGTTATTGATGCCTTTTGCGATTTTATAAACAAATGAATCCGGATCGCTTAACTTTGTTTTGAGTGTGGCATAATCTGATTTTGTACGTTTGATATCTCTTAATTCACCGGTTTGGTTCATGCGTTCATAATCATTGGCAAGTCCTAAAAGATCATTAAAGTAAATGGATTTGACATGCCTTCCCATGAGCGCGAATGCCATGGTGTAAAATGCCAGAAACCGGTCAGCCGCAAGTTTCGGATCATCGAGCCGAATCATGGCATCCCGCGTGGAAGAGCAGAGCTCATAGGGTTCCCGGCCGTGAACGACCTTGTTGCAGAAAAATGTCAGTGCGTCATTGGCTTCCAGCTCAGCCCGGCTGATGTTTAAAGCCTGTGCGATATCCGATTCATCAACGATGTGGTCTTTTAAGTGAAGTGTTGAAGATTGCGGCGGGTTTTGTTTCGCAAGCTGGAAGAGGGCGTCTTCTTCGTTCAATGATGCAAAAAAACAAACCTGTTCGAACTCTGATTTCAGGTACTGCCGGGGCGGTACGCCTTTGCTTTTGATTTTCCCGCCGTTTTTTTCAACAATTCTTGCAAGGTTTTGCCGCTCTGCCGGTGAAAGCAGGTCCAGGCTCCCGCGGACGGATTTGCCGTCATGGCTTTCTGCAATGGAAAAACGGATACTTTTTTTGGGAATATCATATTGACGGATCATATCAAAAATTCGGGCGGCGATGTCCGTATTTTGGGTGTTAAAGATCACCGGTAAAATACTTGCCAGGTGAAAATCATACATCATGGGCGGCGGAGCGTCCTTGTCCGCCATTTGTTTGAGAATCGCGCTCAGCTTGTCGTTGACCTCCAGGTTGGCCACCGTTCTCGGTGACACGCATTCCATGGAAAGGTAAAGAATTTTCATCAGGCTTTTTACTTCAGGAAGTCCGAAACATGAGGTTTTCCAGCGTTTGAAGGCAAAATTAGCTGCATCCAGGCGCAGCATATCCAGGTCCAGAGTCAAATACCAGGCAAAATCATCAGCCAGCATTTTAAGGCCTTCAAAGGTGGATGTGTTCAAGTCCGCCTGCACATGACTGAAGGTTGTCAGGGCCCGGATTTCTTCGCCAAAAATTGCGGCGTTATTTTCTTCAAAGATTGTAGAATATTTTTCCGCGGTTTTGGTGTCATAGCCGATGGCCGTCAGCAGGTCTTTTTTTGTTTTGATGAACTCTCTGAAAATATAGGGGGGCCTTCTGGTTTCCTGGATTGCGGAAAGTGAGAACAGGGCATCCTGCGATATTGTTGCATTTTGTTCGAGATATTCGATAAATTGGGTAATGCAGGTATAGTCGTTTTCCCGAAGCATCTGGTCGTTTTTGATTTTATTGAAAATTGACAGCAGGGCAATGACCGCATCCGGGAGAAGATCGGGGGCAAAGCATTTGTTCATCGCTTTAATTCTGCCGGCAAAATCCTTTCTGGCAAACCGGTTTTCCGTCGGGGTTTTCCTGAAAATCGTGAACAGCGGAAACGGGCGGGGGCGGAAGATCTGGTCAAAGTCTCCGTTTGAAAGACGCTGTTGATATTCAGCTTCCGTGAACACGAAAAAACAGTCTCCGGCAACATCATTGCCGTTTAAATAGGACTGGAATTTGGGGTTGTCGACATCCACGTGATTTAAAACAAAATCAGTCATGGAAAAATATTTTTCCGAAATGTCGGCAAAGAGCTGGTTGGTGCCAAATACCGGATGGATACTGTCCCGAACAATCTGGGAAAAATATCCGTCATTGAACCGGTAGTCGGCCACAATGCAGGCCGGTAAAATGTGCAGTCCGCCGACAGCCGGAAAATGTTGATTTAAGAACCTGTCCAGGGTTTTGAGGGTTTTTTCATTCTTTTCAAAAACACTGTCCGCATAGGCAATAACGACTGTTTTCTGCCGGATCCGGGATAAAGGATCGTCGGGATGGTACGCCAGGTCTTTTTGTCTGATGGCGTCAGGCTTTTTCTCCCAGATTTTTTTGAGTTTGTTGATCCAGTATTCGGATATATGTTCTGCCAGGTCGCCATTTTCAGTGGCCGGAAAAAGTCCTGAAAATATTTTACGGATGCTGTTTAGTTTCTCCGGTCCCAACGGATTCCATAACTGAGTTTTTGAAGAAGAATTATTCATTTGTCGGACTCCGTATGAATATTGTGTATGCAGGTTTTACCTTTTGGCTTTTTTACAAAATGATCCTGTAAAAAATCAGATTATGTATGATTTATATTGTGGTGTAAAGGGCAAGATCAAATTTAAGCAGGAAAAAATCGGGACTTAAGTCAATGAAGATGATTTCTTGAATATCAGGGGAAAGCTAGTGCCGGAAGTTGTTGGCAGGACTTGGTGATAAAGCAGGATTGATCGGATAAAAAAACCGGGCCGGACGGCCCGGTTTTTAATAAAAATATTTTACAAAATCATTACCTGAGTTGAGCGATTGTCAAGGTTGCCCCAAATTTAAAACGCTCAATTTAGATATTAATTTGTTGCCCAACCCTGCTGGGGTATTTTATTTGCCGCACAGGTTTCCGGTACATTTTTCAGCATGGGCTGGGACGGGTAGCTGTTTAAGTAATATAAAGAAATCCGGTTAAACTCTTTATATCTTTCAATGTTGCAGACATGACCGCATTTTTCAATGACATGAATAGATGAAAAACGTTCGCGTAAAAAGCTTTGAATGACAAACGGCAGAAACAAATGGTCTTCATCTCCGGAAATATAAAGCTTGGGGATTGTATGGGTGGATTTTCTGCGGAATGAGTCATAGAAACTGACCAGGGTGCCCATTAGTTTATACCATTTGCGAAATTCCTTGCCGCCCAGCTTTTTAGCCTCCCGAATAAAAACATTCCGCGATTTGGAATGGTTTTTCCGGGGCATCATGATAAATGCGAATAAACGGTATAGCCACATGTACGGTAAAACACTTTTTAGAACAGCGCCGGATCTCAACAGAAAGCGCGCCCGGTAATCATAACCCATGACCGCTCCGCCCTGGACAATGGATTTGATTCTGTCCGGTACCATCATGCTGACTGCGTCTATAATGATGGTGCCGAGAGATATCCCGATAAAATGGGCGGATTCGATCTTTGCATCGTCCATAACAGCGATAACACCTTCAGCCAGTTTTTCATAAGAATAGGCATCCAGGCTTTCTGTGGTTGCGCCATGGCCGAACAGATCGATCAATACCATATTAAACTGTTCTTTATATGCATCTGCCTGTTTGTACCAGATGTTGGAATTTCCGCCCAACCCGTGGAGGAAAATAACCCAGTCTTTATCTTTTCCGCAAATATGTGTTTCGTAATGCAGCATTTATGTTCTCCTTATTTCAAAGACTCTGTTAATTTCAAAAAACGTACTGTTGGGATAGAGTCACTCAGTGCTATAATAATTTTAAAAATATACTCTCACAAAAAATTAAAATTGTAATTCTAAACGATCAGCAGGTATTCACTAGGGTATTTCTAGCACAAAAGAAAGCTGCACAAGATCGCTGCCTGTTCTTGAAATTAAATTAACTATATGAAATTGCTATAAAGATTGACATTTTTAGTGGACTTTTTTAAAATTAAATTTAATTAGTGACAGATGCTGACTGGTATAGGATATCGTAAATTTTTTACATAACCCGTATCTTTCACGATTTATTTATTTGCAAGGCATGAGTAATGAAGCTGTCGTCTGTTACCGCGAATCGCTCATAACACAGCAAATGATGGAATCCCGGAAGATATGCAGGAGAGAATCAATGGCATATGACGAGGGGCTTGCCCAGAGGATACGGGAAGTTCTGGATGATTTGACCGGAACACGCGAGAAAAAGATGTTTGGCGGGGTGTGTTATCTTGTTGATGGAAATATGGCGTGCGGTGTTTTTAAGGAATTTCTGATTGTCCGGGTCGGACCGGATCGATACGAGAAATCCCTCAAAATACCGGGTACACGGGTATTTGATATCACCGGAAAAGTGATGAAGGGCTGGGTGATGGTGGAAGAAGACGCGTACGCGGATGACGATGATCTCAGGGGATGGGTGGTGAAGGGGGTGGAGTTTGCCCAGTCATTACCCCCCAAATAGAACCCGTACTTTCAAAATAAAAAAAATCGGCATATAATAAAGCCCTATGATAATTCACGTTGACATGGACGCGTTTTTTGCTTCAGTGGAGCAGCTGGACAATCCCAATATTTTCGGCAAGCCGGTGATTGTGGGCGGCACTTCCAACCGGGGGGTCGTGGCGGCGTCAAGCTATGAAGCCCGGAAATTCGGTGTTTATTCCGCCATGCCGATTTTTCAGGCCAGACAGAAATGTCCGCAGGGAATTTTTATCAGTCCCCGTGGTTATCGGTACAAGGAAGTATCGATTCAGGTCATGTCAGTTCTTTTGTCATTTACCCCGGTCATCCAGCAGGTATCCATAGACGAGGCATTTATGGATGTTGCGGGTTGTGAAGCCATGTTCGGCACCCCTCATGAAATAGGGATGAAAATCAAGCAGAAAATAAAAGACGAAATTCATTTGACCTGCTCGGTGGGCATCGCGCCCCTGAAATTTTTGGCCAAAATCGCCTCCGACATGGACAAACCTGATGGTCTGACATATATTGCGCCCGATGAAGTTGCCGCATTTATCAAAACATTGCCGGTTAAAAAAATCTCCGGTGTCGGTAAGCAGACAGCCGGGAATCTGGGGAAAATGGGTATTGTCACTTTAGGGGATGTGAGCCGGTATGCCAGGGAAAAACTAGTGGCCCGGCTCGGGAAATATGGGAATCGGCTGTATGAGCTGGCCAGCGGAATTGACCGTTCAGAAGTAAACATCCAGCAGCCGGTAAAATCCATCAGCACCGAGGAAACCCTGGCAGCAGACATTGCCGACAAGGCCCGGTTAAAAAAATATTTGCTCAAACATTCAGAAGATGTAGGCCGCCAGCTCAGGAAAAAGGGGCGAAAAGCCAGAACCGTCACTTTAAAGATAAAACATTCAGACTTTAAACAGGCGACCCGCCAGACCAAAATGCCCTGTTATACCTTTTCTTCTGAAAAAATTTACCAGGCAGCCGTTGATCTGCTGGAAGCTTACCCCCTGAGAAAACCGGTGCGTTTAATCGGTGTCGGGGCATCCGACTTGGATGACAAAAAACAGGCAGTTCAAATGGACCTTTTTAGCGGAACTGATGACGGGGTGGAAAAATGGGAAAAGCTGGATACGGCGGTTGATGCAATTGCTGAAAAGTTCGGAAAAGGTGCGATTACCAAAGCCGGGTTGACGGGTTATGAATAATACACGCATGATTTGCCCATTTGCTGTGTTATAAGTGGTTCGCAGTCGCATGCTACAGCGTCACCTCTTATGCCTTGCAAATGAACAAATCAAACTTGTGTTAAAAGTCGATAATTGTGCTAACCTATGCTGGCCGATGCCGGCAATTTCAAGAAAATTATGATTTTGATTAAATAAAAGAGGAATGAAAATATTATGTCAAGCCAAACCACGTTTGAAATCGAAGACAAATATATTGCCCCGTTTTTTGTTAAACAGAAAATTTCCATCGACAAGGGCGATGGGGTGTTTGTGTGGGACGAGGAGGGCAACCGGTACATTGATTTTACTTCCGGCTGGGGGGTGACCTGCATCGGGCACGCACAGCCGGTGATCACCGAAGCGCTGGTCGATCAGGGAAACAGGATTCTCCAGAATCCCAACTCCGGCCTGACCTATTCGCCGGCACGGGCCCGGCTGCTTTCGGTTCTGATGAACGTGCTGCCGTCCCATTTAACCCATGTGTTTTTTTCAAATTCCGGTGCGGAAGCCAATGACGCAGCAATTAAGCTTGCCCGGAAAGTCACCAACCGGCTGGATGTGATTTCCACGCACCAGAGTTTCCATGGCCGGACCATCAGTACGGCGTCCGCCACCGGCCAGGCCAGCCACCGTGAAAAGTTTAATCCCCTGATGCCCAATTACCGGTTTGTCACCTATGGAGACGTGGACGATCTGGAAAAGGCTTTGGATGAGAATGTTGCGGCATTTATTATTGAACCTATCCAGGGCGAGGGGGGCGTTCACATTCCGTCGGAAAAATATCTGAAAGAGGCGGAGCGGCTGTGCAGTCGAAATGGCACGCTTTTGATAGCGGATGAAGTCCAGACCGGATTTTGCCGGACCGGCCCCATGTTTGTGACCGGGGCCATGGGGATTAATGTTGATTTTCTGACAATGGCAAAAGGAATTGCCGGTGGTTTTCCGTTTGGCGGATTTGCCATGTCCGAACATGTCGCGTCCAGGCTGGAGATTGGTGATCATGGCGGCACTTACTGCGGAAATCCATTGGGCTGCGCCGTGGCCCATGCAGTCATTAAATATCTGGTGGATCATAATATCTCCGCCAATGTTGAGCACATGGGCCGTATCTGTCTTGAAACAATGGGTCAATGGAAAGAACGATATCCGGATGTAATCAAGGACATCCGCGGCAAGGGGCTGCTGCTTTTAATTGAGTTTAGCGATTCGGATATTGCCAAAAAGGTGAGCGATCAATGCCTGGTCAGTAAACTTTTTGTAAGACAGACTCAGGGCAACGGTATCCGGGTATTTCCGGCCCTGAATATCGCAGAAGATGAATTAAAAGAAGGCCTGGAAATTATGCAGGAAGCCATTGAGGCGGTTGCGGGTTAGCGTTTTGGCGGGATGAATGCCAGGATTCTATGGCAATTTATGGAAAATCGGCGCACAGATATCAGATCTCAGGTTTCAGGTGTCAGGGACAGAAAAGATCCCTGACACCTGAACACTGACACCTGAATTTTGATATGGACAGGCCGAATCAGCAGCGATTTCTTATTTGATGGGTCGCCATAAACCCATGACGGTGTATTTTTCTGGCAACAGGTTTTTAGGCGGTATCGGTAATAAACAATGGAAAGTTTTTTAAAGGCGTTTATCGCATATTTCGTTATTGTCGACCCGGTGGGCATGTCCCTTGTTTTCAACGGGCTGACCGCAGGTAAAGATTACGAGTACAGCCGGAAAATGGCGTTTCGGGCTGTTTTTTTCTCCATTGTTCTGGTGCTGTGCTTCGGGTTCTGGGGAAGGGATTTGTTAACGGTATTCGGCATTGAAATGGACTCCTTTAAGATTGCCGGCGGCCTGCTGATTTTTTATGCGGCTTTCGGCATGATTACCAAGCCGGATAATTTTGAAGGCAGCAGCGATGTGATGGAAGACATATCGGTGTTTCCGTTATCCATTCCGCTGATTGCCGGTCCCGGATGTTTGACATTGACTGTTTTGCTGTTTTCGAGGGTTCAGGAGCAAAATTCAAATATTTTTCCGCTCCTGGCCGCTATTTTCTGCGTGTTTTTGTTAACCCTGGCCGGCATGTTGTTTTCAAAATTTGTGGTAAAGATGGTGGGAGAGACACTCAATAATCTGTTCAAGCGGCTGCTGGGTATTTTGCTGGCATCCCTTGCCATCCAGTTTATTGCCGACGGGATTAAGGGGCTGATGAATTGATTCCCACCCGTAAATTGAAATTTTTCAGCAGGCGCTGATTGTTATAATCACCGAAACCCTTAAAGGATGCGGACGATTCAGGGGCGTATGTCAGTTTCCAGGAAGATAAAAGCGGGTTGTATATACTCTTGATGCGGCCCGAATTCATGGCACCATTTCTTATTGCACTTGTAATGGTCTTTATATCCAAAATTACTATTCGTATTTTATAGGAGTTAACCGATTGTGATATTTTTCCTGCATCCAGTTTGATTCTATTTTATGCGACATATTCAAATTAGTCCGCCTGTCGTTAGCAAACACCTGTTGGCTATATCTGGAAAGCATGGGGATCATCAGGCTCGTCTATGAGACCCTTGAATATCAACGCACAAGCTATTTTGGGGAGAGTCGCCGGGCTGTAATGAGGCATTTAATTTTTTCAAAAAATTCACACCCGGTTGCCGAACTTTGTTCGTCATGTGCTGATCCGGGCCGCAGTTGAGTTTTGCAGCTGGGAATCAGACAAAACAGTGCTTGAAGAGTTGAATGATATTAGCTTTTTAAGCAGCGCTCAGACAATCACGGGAGATTTGAAACCTTCGGGCTTAACTGTTAAAACAGAGCAGTTTACCTGTTCAATGACTTTTTCAGCATTACTGCCAACCAGCAGGCCGGATAAACCCGACCGGCCGATGGTGCCCATCACGATCAGGTCGGTTTTATTTCTTTCCGCATAATCGACCATCATATTCCCGGGGTCGCCTTTTCGGACGATCACAGAATGTTCAATATCAGACAAATCGTATTTAGAAACAAGCGCATCGACCCGCTGTTTATGAATTTTTTCAGCCATCTGTTTCATCTTTTCTAATTTTTCGGTTTCGATGCGGGCCCGGCCACTGGACAGATGGGTTTCCCCGGGGAGATACCAGCAATGTAAAATATCTAATCGACTGTTTTCAAGACGGGCCATAAAAATGGCTATATCAAGTATCTTTTGGGATATTGGATTTACTGATGAAATATTTGTTTCAGCTGCTGCATCCGGTTTTTCCGGATCAACCGGTGCCAGGATTTTTTGAAACGATAAAACATCTGATGGTTTTAAGATCAACACCGGACAGGGGCATTTGCGCAACAGTTTGACGGCAATATTTCCAAAAAGGCGGTCTTTGAGGCTCTTATTGCCGGTGGCGGCCTTGACCACCAGATCATGTTCGTTATGGACAGCTTCCCGGATAATTTCAACCACCGGATTGCCGAATTTGAAGACAACGCTTACCCGGCCGGCGATCTCCGGATCAGTTTCAAAATGGCGCATAATCTCCTGTCGCCGTTCGGAAATAAGCACTGCTTTTAATTCATTAAGGGACCCGGAAGGCGGGAGCAGCTCGTTGTACTGATCAAAATCATCAAATACGTCAATGATTTTCAGTTGAACTTGGTTATTTTTGACCAACCGGACAACTTCTGCTCGAACCCCTTCAAATTCATTATTATAAAACAACAGGATATTTTTAAAAAATTGCATATCGTCTCAAATCCCTTAATTTGAATTGGTTTTTATGAATATTTATTTTATTTGACAGTCTTTATTATTATTGCCTGTAATTACTCCGGAAATATTCACGCCCAGCCGGCATCGTTTTATAAATAAATATGCAATCGAAATAGTTAAAATCAAAGCCGCCATCCCTATCAGAGACAATGGTTCATAGTCCTTTACATTCATCGTAATCACCTTACGGGAGATTGCAATCAGTGCCACTTCAAGAACAATCTCCGAATGGACTGTGCCCTCCGACAAGTATGCCTTGATGGTTTCCAGCAATTCCACGCCGATAAGCAGCAAGAGAAAAAAACCGAAAATTTCAAACAGCTGGTCAATGCCAAGCCAGTAAGCCGGGGGGGCGATAATATCTTTTACAATCAGCACCGCAAGTTCAATGGTAGATATGAAAACGACTATGACCATTAATGCAATCAGCGCATAGATGATTATCTTTTCAAATTGTTTTAACATTTTGCCCCTTTCAAAACAAAATAATATGTTTAAACACTTTTATGGTCTGTAAAAAAATAATGGTTCGGGTCAGATCAAATGCCCGGATCTGTCCGTCAGCCGATGTCAAGCAGGTTATCACGGGACCATCCATACTGCCCCATTTGACATTTTCTGGATAATATGACTTGCTACCTTTCCCAACTGGCGGCTTTTGTCGGCTCCGGTTTTACCAATAATCACTGTGCCGAAACCTTCTTTTTTTGAAGTCTCCAGGATTGTCTTTGCAGTGAATAACTTGTTTTTTAAAGTCCGGAAAGTTATCTGGTTTTTCTCAAAACCAGCCTTTTTAAGTATTCCCAAGGCTTTAGCGGAAAAATCGGCAATGCATTTTTCATTGGCATTCAATAGTGCTTTTTCAATTTCCACGGTTTGGGAGGCTTCCATATCAATTTCGCAATAATCCCCCAGACGCGGTTCAATATTTAAAAAGTGTAACTGCACATCCCTGTTTTCTGAAAAAATATATGCCGCATGGTCCACGGTTCTCAGGGATTGGGTGGAGCCGTCCACTGGAATCAATATTTTTTGGTTTTTGACAAGTCCGTCCACTACCCATATCGGGATGAGCTGTGAACCTGTCAGCAGGTTGGAGGTCACGCTGCCCATAAAAAGTTCCTGAAGGCCGGAGAGCCCACGACGCCCGACAATAATCGCGTCATATGATCCGGCTTCGGCGGCCTTTAATATATCTTCTGCAATTCCCTTGTCCCGTGGCTGGGTATTTATCTCAATACATCTGGTTTCAATGCCTTTGCTCACCATTTTTGCCTTGCAGTCTTCAAGGAGCTGTTGAGATGCTTTTTTGTTTTTTATTCTTATTTTTTCAAGTTCAGCTTTTGCCTTGGGGAGTTTAAGAGCCTCTTCGGCCAGGTATTGTGAAATCATTGGCTGAATATGGTATAGAGCAAAATCGACGTTCTTGATGGCCTCCGCCATTTGAACCGCATATTTCATAGCATTTCGTGCGTGGAGCGAGGAATCAACAGCGATCATAATTTTTTTTCGCATAATTTTCCCTTTCAATGTTACGATGCCTTTTTTAAATTCTGGCCGTACAATGCATAATAAGTGACCGGTATGACCAGCAGGGTAAACAGTGTAGAGGCAAAAAGGCCGAATATCAGCGCCCAGGCAAGTCCTGAAAATATGGGATCCAGGGTAATCGGCCAGGCACCAAGAGCGGTTGTTGCGGCAGTCAATAAAATAGGCCGCATCCGAAGCTCACCGCTCTGTAGGATTGCTTCCTTGACCGGAACATCATTTTTCAATGCATCCTGTATAAATTCGATCAGCACCAGAGAGTTGCGGATTACAATGCCGCCTAAAGCAATCATACCGATCATGCTCGTAGCGGTTAAGAACACCATATCATTGTAACCGCCGACCATTTTACCGGATATAAGATTCAGCAGCCAGAAACCCGGCATAATGCCGATTAGAGTGAGCGGTATGGCCATCATGATCAGGACCGGCATCAAAAAAGAATTGGTCTGCATGGTCATCAGAATATATATACCCACAAGGGCTGCAGCAAATGCAATACCCATATCCCGAAAAACCCGCAGCGTAATTTTCCATTCCCCTTCACCGGCCCATTCCGCACGAATGCCGGCAGGCAATGGATTTCCGGAAAGGCTTTTCTGCATGCCAAGGATTGATTCCACAGGTGCTCGCCCGGCAACTTCAGACACAACATACACCACCCGGTCCAGATTTTTATGGTAAATGGTCCGGGCATTAGCGGTGCGATCAATCTCGACCAGTTCGGCGAGGGGAACCAGTTTCCCATCTGCACCGGAAATGGGAATCTGCGTGAGTGCGGACATACTGCTTCGGCTTTTGCGTGGCAAAATCAATTTGACCTTCAGCGGCTGGCGTTCATCAGGTGCATGCACGGTTGCCGGGAAATCTCCTCCCACGGCTATTTTCAGCGCATGGATAATAGCCTGGGTGGATACGCCATTTAGAGCTGCTTTTTCACGATCTACTATAAAGTCAATTCGTTCATGCGGCATGGCAGTCATGTCATCAATATCCACCACATTGGGTTCCTGGCCCATAATCCGTTTAATATGACCGGCAGCTGCAATCAATTCATCATAGGACTTATCCGGTGTGCCGTAAATTTCAGTAACAATGGTCGCCAGCACCGGCGGTCCGGGCGGCACTTCAACAACCTGTATCTTCGCATTATTGCGCTGAGCGATGTCCGTCAGATCATTTCTCAAACGTAAAACAATCGCATGGCTCTGCTGATCCCGCCGGCTTTTGAGCGCCAGGTTTACCCGGATATCCGCAAGATGTGATCCCTGGCGCAGGTAATAATGACGGACCATTCCGTTAAAATCCATGGGCGAGGCAGTGCCTACATATGAAGCAAAATTATTCACCTCACTGACATGCCGCAGATACTCCTCAAATTCCCGAACCACGGCATCAGTGGATTCAAGCGAAGTGCCCTCCGGCATATCAATAACTACCTGGAATTCATTCTTGTTATCAAAGGGCAGCATTTTTAGCGGAACCAGCCGTAAAAAAACAAGAGACACTGAAAATCCCATTAAAACCAGAATCCCGATCAAAAGCATGTAACGTCTGGGGCGGGAGTTAAGAAACGGGATAACGAGTTTACGGTATGTATTCGAAATCCATGCCGGCGTACCTTTTTCACTTCCCGTGGCGCCTGCTGCCGGATCATCTGGCAACGGATCGCCGGGCAGCGGATGATTCTTCAACAGCGCATAGGTCATCCAGGGAACAATGGTGAGCGCGCAAACCGTTGAAAAAATGACCGTCAATGGCACATTAACCGACATGGGGCCCATATACGGGCCCATCATGCCGGTAATAAAAAAAAGCGGGACAAACGAAATGATAATGGCGATGGTTGACATGATCACCGGCGGCAGCACCTCATTTACGGCAAAAAGAGTGGCAAAAAACGGTTTTCGCCGGCCGGCAAATATATGCCGCTGAATGTTGTCCACATTGGTAATCGGATCGTCAACCACCAGCCCCAGTGAGAGGATCAGGGCAAAAAGCGTCACCCGGTTAATAGTATAACCAAAAAGATAATTCACAAAAAGCGCCAGACTGAAACTCACCGGTACGGCTACAGCCACAACCAGCGCCTCGCGCCAGCCAAGCGTAAAAGCAAGCAGAGCAACAACGGTAAGCACGGCAAATCCCAGAGAGCTCAAAAGGTTATTGACCTTTTCCTGTGCAGAATAACCGTAGTTTCGGGTGACGACGACCTCCACATCTTCGGGAAGAACACTTTCTTTCAACTCGTCAACCATGGCCAGGATGTTATTTGAAACATCCACCGCATTGGTTCCGGGTTTCTTAGCCAGCGAAAGTGTGACAGCCGGATAGTCCGAAGGATGATCCGACATTGAATTTTCCTGGCGAAAGCGGTGGGAATAGCCGAAGCGGGTATATGTTTCAGCCTCAGCCGGTCCGTCGGTGATTTTTGACAAATCACGCAGGTAAACCGGTCTTCCCATGTGCACGCCAACGACAAGCGATTTTACATCATCAACGGACTGCAGAAATGAATTGGTGCTGACCTGAAAATTTTTGTTAAACCGATCAATATGACCCGCAGTAACCGCCGCATCTGCACTCTGCAGCGCCTGTTGAATCTGGAGCAACGAAATATGATAACCGTTCATTAGTTCGGGCTGGGGTTCAACGCGAATTTCCCGTTGACGGCCTCCGGTTATCCGGGTTCTGGAAATATCTTCAAGCTGGGATAGCCGCGACAGGACTTCTTCACCTATGCGCCGGAGTTCATGATCGTTGTATTGCTGTGAATACAGCGTCAGGTTGACGATCGGAACGTCATCAATCTCAACAGGCTTGATCACCCATCCGCGAACAATGGGCGGCACCTGATCAATATGCATGTTGATCTGGTTGTGCAGTTTAACTAAAGATTCTTCCCTGTCCTCGCCCACAAAAAAGCGAACCGTCACGATTGCCAGATCTTTACGGGACATGGAATACACATATTCAACCCCGTCAATCTGCCATAAAAGACGCTCCAGAGGGGTGGCGACCAGTTTTTCAACTTCTTCCGGGGTTGCCCCGGGGGCCTGAACATAGATATCCGCCAGCGGCACGATGATCTGAGGATCCTCTTCTCTCGGGGTCATGATAACAGCTGCAAAGCCCAGGCATAAAGAAACAATCAATAAGATAATGGCCGGTTTGCCATCAAGAAAAGGCCTTACCATGCCGGAAATCAGACCGCCGGGAACACTTTCGTTTCCGTTATGCGTCATTTCCCGACTCCTTTACCCGCAGTGTTTCATTGCCTGACAGCCCGGACAGCACTTCTACCTTATCTCCGTAATCCTTTCCGGTTTTAATATACCGCCGAACCCACTTGTCAGCTGTCCTGACCATAACAAGTTCCATTTGGCCGACTTGATCCACTGTATCTTTGGGAATAAGGACGATATCTGCTTCCTTGTATGGGATCAAAAGCTTGCCGTACATACCCGGATACAGTCCGGCGATATCCGGGAGCGTTGCTTTGACCAGAAATGTCCGGGTCAATGGATCCGCGTATGGTATTAATTCCTCCACCTGTGCCTCAACACGCTGCTTGAGGGTGGTCAACTCCACACGCAGGGTGATTCCGGGATGGACTTCCCGAATCAGGCTTTCGCGCACATATGCTTCAAGTCTCAGTCCCCCGGTTGTCCGAAGCAGCAGCAATGGTTTTCCCGGCATCGCAAGGTCTCCGGGATCCACCAGCCGCTGTAATACCTTCCCGTCAGACGGGGCCTTTATTTTTGTATACCCCAGTCCGATTTGCGCTTCCTGCACCATTTCTTCGGCCATCCGAACACCGGCGGAGGCGCCTGAAAGACCGTCTTCTGAACGCTTCATTGCGGCCTGAGCCTGAAGATAGCGAGAGTGGGCCTGTTCCAGATCCTGTTTCGTGGCGGCATCAGCCTCAAAAAATTTTTTTACCCGCTTATAAGAAGAATCCGCCTCGTTAAAAGCCGCTTCAGCCGCATTAACCGCCTGTCTGGCCTGTTCTTTTTGGGAAACTGATGATTTCAGGGACTGCATAGCCTGCGATAATCTGGCTTGCATCTGGCGATCATCAACAACGACCAGCAATTGCCCATTAACAATCTCGTCACCGGCATTGACACGTACATCATTTACCTGGCCGGCCACCTGCGACTCGATCCGGGCCTGGGTTCTCGGCTGAACCGTACCCACTGCGTCATACCACTCGGTCACCCTTGAAAGTTCTGCTTTGACAGTTTTAACAGCCTTCAGGTCAGGCGTTTTCCCCGGTCCGGTCACCCCGGGGCGTATGTTGTCTCCGGAAGCGTTCCAAAAGAAAAAAAATGCTAAAATAACACCAAGACTTATAATCGCTAAAACGATAATCCATTTTTTATTTTTCATGACAATCATCATCTTTTTCCAGGTTTTATTGATTTTGGCCGACCCATTTACCAATGGCACGGGCGCATTCGGCAACCGCTTTTATTTTATCATAATATGCGGCAGTTGATCGAATCCGCGACCGGTTAAGATCCAGTTCAGCCTCCAGGTAGCGGGTGATCGTTACCATTCCGCCTTTGTAGTGTTCCTTTACCAGTCGATATGATTCTGCAGCGCTTTCTACGCTGCTTGCCGCAACCTCATATCTCGCTTCAGCTGCTTCAAGGTTCAGGTAAGAAGTCTTAACATCGAGCTTCACGCCAAGGGTGACCTGACGATCGGCAGCCAGCGTTTCGCGAACAACAGCATCGGCTTTACGAATCCCGGCCTTTGTGGAAAGGCCTGTAAATAACTCCCAGTTGAACATTACTGCAGCAGTCCAGTTTTCACGATTCCGGTCGTATTCCATGCTCGGGTCATCCACATAATATTTACCCATTAGGTCCACACGGGGCAGGTAACCGGTTTTTGCCGCATCAACACCCATCCGTGTCTTAATCAGCTGTTTTCTTATTTTTTCCAGTTCAGGCCGATGGGAAAGCGCATATATAAGCCCTTCCTCATATGTTTCCGGTACGTTGATAAACATATCGCCGGGCTTGGCGAGCAGTCCCGTTTCTTGGGATAATTCGACGGGGTCAATACCCATGAGATTCGCAAGCGAAGCCATCAGCAGTTTAAAGCTGTTGCGGCTCATCACCAGCGATTCTTTCGCCTGTGCCAGGCGGACTTCCAGAGACAGCACATCCGATTTCAATGCCCCGCCGCCCGCATACTGCACCTGGATGATCCTTAGTTGCCCGGATACAGATGCAACGGATTCTTCAGCGATTTCAACAAACTCCCGGGCGGCCAGTGTATCATAAAAAGCGCTGATTACACGCGCTTTAAGGTCATTTTCAACGGATTGGCGGTCCAGGTCTGAAATGTCGACCGCCTGTTCGGACATACTGAGACCTAAGAAGTCCCTGCCGCCGTTAAACAAATTCATGCGTGCCGAGATACCGGATTCATAGTTTTCAAACCAGCCGGGATCATTGAAATTAGAATTGGGCGGTAGTTTTCGCTGGTCGATCGTTTTAAACAAATAGGCAGAGGGCGCATCTCCCTGTGTATATTCCGTATAAACGCCCAAAACCGGCCAAAAAGCTGCATCCGCAAGATCTTTCATGGCCTTTGCCTGGGCAATACGATGAATTGCCTGCTGCAAGTTGGGATTTTTTGAAACCGTTATATCGATGACCTGGGTGATCGTCAGCGGATCATTCAAATCGGTTTTGGCCTTAGCCGGCAGTCGGGTTTCCTCATCCCCAAATGTCTTTGATCTGGATTCAAATCTTGTCAGTAATGCTCCGGAATCCGAATATTCCTCACGGATGTCAGTAGCCGAGTATTGTTTAAATGGGCTGCAGCCGGATAAAAGCAGCAGCGTTAGAACCGATACAATCCAATAGTTTATTCGCATGGGTAAAACTCTTTTTATTCCGTGTTAACTGACAGATGGCCTCAGGTTTATTTGCCAGTTGAATAGGCTATGAAGCCCGAATTTACGAATTTCCGGTTTAAAATCAATTATTGCAGAGTCTGGATTTTTTTTTATCATAAAAAATAACAGCTTAATGATCTATTGACAAGCTATTATCACACGACTTAGATGCCGGAACGGAAAAGAATATGCCGCCTTAGGATCCGGAAGACCTTCAAGCAATTTATGACACCCGGGTCAAAACAATTCCTATGGTGACCGGGTTCTCTCCTTATTCCTCATACGCCGGGTCAAACATGGCCATGAATTTTAAAAACGCCACCTTGCCGCCGTCAATGTCAAATTCCGTGGCAATGGTGGTGATGGGGTTTCGTAGTTTTCCCAGCATTTCCTTGAATATTTTGGAGTCCACCGTAACGGTAATGTTCGGGGTATCCGCCAGTTCAGGCTGAATTTCGGTTGCGCCGCGCCGGATCCGGACAAAGTAGTTTTCATTGCTGTCCGGAAAAATGAACTGTACGGTTTGTTGGACATCCGCGCTTTTTTCAGGGTCCAGATTTACGGCCAGAGAATCAAAAAACCGGGCCATGGGAAACGAATGCACCATTTCCGGGGTGGGGTTTCCCTGCTGGTGAATGGTGAGTCCCTGGCCCAGTTCCGCGGCACAGGTCAGGTAATAATGCCGGGCATTGGGGTTGCTCTGCTTTTCACCCAGCGCAATCAGCGTTTTCACTCTCAGATCGGCCGCACTTTTACTGTTTGGGGTCAGCCGCACCAGGTAGTCCGTGAGTTCAATCGCCCATTGATAATCTCCGTCAGTAAAGGCCTGTTCCGCCTTAAGCTGCAGTTCATCTCCGCCGCCGGCCAGTTTGGCAATATTCCGGGCTCGTTCATCCGGTGGCAGGGGAAACAGCTTTGAGGGGTTGCCGTCAAACCATCCCAGGTTGCCGTCAAAGATGGATCGCACGGACCAGGCAACGGTTCCGTAAAATTCCTGCAAATAGGGTGAATCCGCCAGGTGAGTCGGCAGGTGTATGGTTTCCACCAGTTCATCCGGCGTCAGGCCCAGGTTGATGCCCCGGATGGTTTGATCATGCACATAAGCAATGCCGTCGCGGTAATCCGTGAGCACCCGATAGATATTGTCCGCGCCGGCGATCGGGCCGGTATGGCAGGGGACCAGATATTCCGGTTTCAGGGCGCGCATTTTATCCAGGCTGTTCACCCATTGTTTGACATCCCGGTACATGGTGCCCCGGATGGTATACAGGTTGGGAAACGTCTTGTAAATATTGTCCCCGGGCAGCAGCACTTTTTTGTCCGGCAGCCAGACAAGGATCTGGTCATTGGTTTCTCCGGGAACATGAATCAGCTTAAATTGTATGCCGGCAACCGTATCGGTGAGTTCATCAGAAAAAATGCGGGTTGGACGGACAATTCCGATGGTGCTGTCCTGGTTTAAATTGAGGCGCGCACCAATACCGGAATTCACCAGGCTGTTTTCATCTAAAAAATTTCCGAACATCCGCATACTGCGACGGGTGAGAATCGGGCGCAGCATGCTGACCACCCGGTCAATGTATCCGCTGGTGGATTCGTGGGCATAAACCGGAATGGATGGATCATCTGCAAAAACGGATGCGCCGAACACATGGTCTGCGTGGTTGTGCGTGTAGATGACGGCTTTGACCGGTTTTTGCGTGATCTGTTCAAACGCTTTTCGGACTTTTCCGGCTGCTTCCACACATTCCATGGTGTCTACAATAACAACACCGTCATCGCCTTCGAGCAGGACGGAATTGGCCAATCCAAAGCCGATGGCCACATACACCCCGTCGGTGACTTTTTCCACCCGTTTTGTAAATTCTTTGCTGTGCTGTTTTAAGGCATCCACGGTTTGAATATTCTCAAAAGCGGCTTTTTCATGACGGTCCTCACAGCCGGTCAAACAGATCAACAGAGAAAATACAATTATAATACGGGTAGCCATAGATTTCATGGAATGTTTCCTTTTTAATCAGTTGCTGTGACTCTGCTTTTTATTTTCAATAATGCAATCCACTTTCCCCAAAACAGTTGATTCGTCCATTTGTAAGGCATGAAGGGTGAAGCTGTAGTGCGCTACTGCGATCCCTTTATAACACAGCAAATGGGCTAATCCTGCTTTTTGGCCCTGTGTTTTAAAATTTCCAGAAACAGATTGGTTCTGTCAAAATATACTTCATTGCGGCCTATCAATCCGTTTTCATCCATTTGAACAAAGCAAACACCGACAAATTCAAGTTTTTTCCTGCCAACCGGAATGATTGCATGCCATTTATTTAAAAACCCGCCTTGCATGGGGATTCCTTCGATCTGGGTCCATATCCATTCCGGGTTCTGGGCCAGCAGTTTGGTAAAATATTCAAGGAGTTTCTTTTTGCCCTGAACACCATCCGGGATTCCCGGATCAAGATAAAATGCATCTTCGGAATAAAAATCAGTCAGTTTTTCCGGGTTGTTGCCGGTCCATGCCGGGAGCCAGCGGGCGGCAAATTCTCTGGCCTGTTCTGGTGTCATCATATTCTTCTCCTTTTTAAAAAAAACAGTTCGGCCTGCCTTTTACCCATGAATAAATCGTTTTAATCAGCCAGTCTTCAAGTTCTTTCCGGATATAAAATGTCGGCATCAGCAGGTTGTCGTCCGGACTTATGATTCCTTCTTTTATGGCAATCTCCGCCAGCAATGTGTCCGGATAAATCCTTATCCCGGTGGTGATCTTCATCGCATCCGGATTTAAAGAATCCATAAAGTCAAGGCTTTGCATCACTGTCTGCCGGGTTTCCCCAGGGCCGCCGAGCATCAGGAACCCCAGTTGCGCAATGCCGTAATTTTTGAGCATGTCAGATGTTTTACGAATATCTGATGTGTTAAACCGTTTATTAAAATGCTTGAGAATCTCGTCGGAGCCGCTTTCAAATCCCAACGACACTTCCCGGCACCCGGCACGTGCCATTTTTTGCACCAGGCGTTCATTGATTTTGGACGGGTATAAAATACATCGCCAGTCAATGTTCAGGTTTTCGGATATGATCCCGTCACACAGTGCTTCCGCATAGGAAGGGGGCAGGTTGAATGTATTGTCTACAAAGAAAAACTGCTTATACCCGGCGTCCGTATAAGCGGCCAGTGTTTCAATGGCCTGTTTTATTGAAAATTTGCGGATTAGCCGTCCTTCAATGGCACCGGTGGAGCAATAGGAACAATCCATGGGGCATCCCCGGCGGGTCTGAAACGGGATCCACAGGTCTTGTTTTTCGATCGTATCCGGGATGTGCAGGTGAATGGGCAGCGGGAAATGGATTTTTGCTGTCTGCCTGATGCACTGCCGGGGGGTGAGCGCGCCTTTTTGGGGCAGATACAGGCCGGGAATGTCTGAAACTGGCTGGTGGGCTGAAATCCTGCGCAAAAGTTCGGGAAAAGCGGTTTCGCCTTCCCCCTTGACTCCCATGTCCGCGTCCAGGTAATCGAGGGCGGCCTCCGGATAAATGCTGTAACCCGGACCGCCGATGATAACCGGAGCATTTGAATATTTCCGGCACCATGAAATAATGGACTTTACAGGATCAAGCATGAACTTCGGGCTTTTGATGTCCTGTGTGTCGATATTGCGAACGGAAATGCCGATGGCATCCGGATGAAATCCGCTGATGGTCTCTTCCAGGAGTTTTTGAGCATCCGCCGTACCCATCAGGTTGACCATTTCTGTTTCAAACCCCTGCGCCAAAAGAGCCGTATTTACAAAGGCAAGACCCAGCGGAAGCACCGGCATGTTGATGGTTTCCGTGTTTGCGGATATTAAAAGCACTTTCATGGAGTTAAATTTTCCTTTTACATGAGATTGCAAAAAGAATTTCCGGCATTTAGCGTTTTTGATAAAGTGCCCTGCGGGCTGTATCCAGGACCCGTATTTTTATTCGATTCTTGATTCCGGCGGCGCGGTCCAGTCCACCATTTCTTCGGATAACATAAACCGGATATCTTCAAAACTCATTGAACGGACATCTTTAGGCATCCAGCGGAATTTGTGAACCAGATAAAAATAAATGGCTTCCATTCCGTCCAGCTCTTTGTAGCCTTCCCGCTCAGCCAAAAAATTGCCGAAAAGTTCAAGAAAGTAGGCAAGGTTGCCCTGGGTCGCGTATTTTTGTTTTAAAATTTTGTATCGTTGCTGTGAATATCCCATTTTGATTTGCCTTTCAGCTTTTTGAGGTGATTGTGTTTTATGAACTGTTTTAAAATTTTTAAATTTAATGATTAGAATGCCGATGACCGGCCACTGGACATAGCCGCAGACAGACAGCAGCAGGATTTGAATAATAACTGCGGTGTCGGGTTTTAAAAAGTCGACCAGTAAAGAGCAGGGCAGGCCAAAAAATAATAATAAAAATTCCGCCGCTTCAAAGCCTGCGGGGGTGAGCATATACAGTACCCAGGCGATGGCAGCAATAGCCGACCATGCAATATATCCGAGGATCATGCCTTGAGCGGTCAGCGTCAGGGTTTTGAAATTGAATTTCATTCTGTTTAACAATTAGTATGCCATACCGCATAATCATGAATGAACTGGTAATTTTCATTCTTAAAGTCAGTACATTCCAGCCAGGAAAGTCCTATTTCAAAGATCTTTTGATCTGAAAGCCTTTTGATTTTTGCGGTAATGTCGTCTTCACCGGATTTGACAGGGAGAAATTCGACAAGTTCAAACTGGTCAGTAAAAGAGGGATTATGTTTTTTTAATTCTTTATATTCGTCCTGATCCCACCCTCCGAGCACATAGGGTTCTTCCCATGAAAAATCCTCAATGCCGGTCAGTATACAAGGATTTTTGACTGCTTTCTTAAGATATGCCAGGTATTTGGTGACGTTTTTGTGGTTCCGGTCAAGATCTTTGCCCAATATTTCTTTTATTCGTTCAAACTGTTTGCCCATAGTAATTATTCCTGATGTTTATTTATTCGAATTGCAGGTTTTTTATTGTTAAATTTGATGGTCCCTTAAAAGTAGCAATAACGCCGTAGATGGGACTTTTAACGACGCCATCAGCCAAGCCGTTCATGGCCTTCCCAATACTTTGCTTCTAACTCCCGTTTGATGATTTTTCCGTCAATATGCCGGGGCAGTTTTTCATAAAATTCAATTTTATGAGGAATTTTGTACCCTTTCAAGCCTTTTTCCCTGCAGTAATCCTGAATTTCTTTTTCAGTGAGGTTTTCACCTTCTTTTAACTGAATGCAAGCCAGCGGTATTTCGCCAAGATCCGCATGGGGCACCCGGATAACGGCGGCATCATAAATTTTCGGATTCATAAACAGGAAACGTTCGATTTCCACCGGGAAAATATTGATTCCGGCACAGATAATCATTTCTTTGACCCGGCTGGTCAGGTATAAAAATCCGTCTTTATCCTGATGTCCGATAAGCCCGTCATCATACCATTCCTTGCCGTCAATGATTCGCTGGGAGTCTTTTAATTTTTTTTCTGTCCCCGGGTATCTCAGCGACATAGTGGCAACCGACCGTCCGAATATCATGCCGTCTGTTCCGGTTTCCGTTTTTTGTTGGGCAATTTCATCATAAACCAGAATGTCTCCGCACCGGGGTTTTCCGACACTGTAGATACGCCTGGAATCTTCAATATAGTCTTCCGGGAGCAGGATGGTCAGCAGGGCGGATTCCGAACTGCCGTAATATTCATGAAACACCGGTTTTTTTGCTCCCTGGGCCGTAAACAAGTCGTTGATGGCGGTTTTTGCTTCCGGCGGACAGGGGGCTGCCGCGCTGATCAGGGTGTGCATGGAACTCAGGTCATACTTTTTTTTGATATGATCCGGCAGCCCCAGGATTCTCTGTATGATCGTGGGCACGACAAAGGACCACGAGATACGTTCTTTTTCCACCATTTTCAGATAATATTCCGGGTCGAATTTCCGCATGGGAACCGCAGTGGCCCCGAGCAGGATGCAGGGCGCAAATCCGGCCGCGGTTCCGGCATGATACATAGGGGTGGGGATCAGGGTCCGGATGTTTTTTCCGACAGGATCCCTGATTTTGTCGCCCCCGTAATAATAGAGGTAACTGAATTGGCGGTCCATGTATTTTACATATTCGTCCAGAGTTGCCCTCGGTGCTTCGGCCAGTTCACTCAACAGATAGCTGAGACCGTCATAAAGGTTGGAGCTTTTAGGCGATCCGGTCGTCCCGCCGGTATAGGGATTCATGGCAAAAATAAACGAAGTTTCGGGTAATGTTGTCCGCGATTTTGACAGAAGGGTTTCATAATCCATAAGGCCGTCCGGCGGGTTGCCGCCCACCATGACGAAGTGTTCGACAGACGGCATGGCATCTTTATGATGAATGATTTCATCGGCAAAGTCTTTGTCAAAAATAAGCACTTTGGGTTTTCGCAGGTCAATGGTGCTTCTCAGGTCATCACCGGCCAAATGCCAGTTCACTGCCGGCAGGGGAGATCCGATGATGCACGCTGCGTAAAAGCATTCGAAATATTCAGCGCTGTTGTAAAGCATGCAGGCCACCCGGTCTTTTTTTTCAACGCCCAGATCCTGGAGCGCGTTGGCCAGGCGCAACACCCGTTGACCCATCTGTGCATAGGAAATCCGTTTGTCGCCGTCTATGATCGCTTCCCGGTCACCTAATGATTCCCATAATGCAATGAAAAAATTTGCGGCAATGCTGCCGGTTTTAAATTCCTTGATAGCCCTTAAATTATTTCTAAAACCGCCTATTGATAAGGTTTTAGAAAGGACTTTGAAAATATTTAATACGCCCCATTGTTTTCGAATAGCCCGGTTGAGTCCTTTGTGCTCCTCGGTTTTTAAAATGGTTTTCATGGCCATGGAAACTGTTCTCAAAGATTTTTCCCCCGGCATGCGTCCCCCTTTTATCGCAATGAATGGTTGTCGGTCAATGACAGGTGCAGAAATGAGAAAAGTTGAAATTCGAAATGTCATACTACAGTAAATATGAAAAAAATTCAATTGATGGCTTCGCAAAAAGCCCTCATTTTATTGTATGAGCAGTTTTATCGTGAAAAATGCCTGGCCGATGCTTGTCCCGGGTTGCATAACGCATGGAATTAAAAGTGAGTTTTTATATAAAAAATGTTAAAAAAGCCAAACGTAGACTTGACCCTAAAAGAATTTTTTGCTATATTTAAACCTCACTAAAACCCTCAACAAATAAGGATGTGTCGCGGTGAATGACAAATCAAAATTATGTGTGAACGCTGTTTTTGCAATCCTGATACTCGGGTTTATTGTTTTTTTGACGGTCAGTTGCGGCGGAGGGGGCGGAAGTTCTACCCAGACAGGTGTTTTCGAAGACGCCATGGTCAGCGGTCTTGGGTATTCAACCGTTCCGGGGGGATTTGCCGGTACTACGAGCGCCATAGGTGAGTTCAAATATAAAAAAGGTGATGTGATTACGTTTTTTGTCGGCAATATTGTATTAGGTTCTGCAATGGCAAAAAACAGTCTGTCTCCCCTGGATCTGGTATCGGGAGCAGCGGATATTGAAGACCCGGCCGTGGTCAATATTGCCAGGTTTCTTCAAACGTTGGATGTCCACGCAAGTGAGGATATTATTGAACTGCCGGCCGGATTGGCCGATGTTGCCAACAGCTGGATGCTGATGCAGGCTGGCGTTCAATTCTGTTTTGATCCGGATGCCTGTGATTTTGAAACAATGGCAGAAGATCTGTTAGATTATCTTGAAGCCCAGATGGCCGTTTACAGCAGCGGCATAGAACTGGTAAGCGAGACAGATGCCGTTGATCATATGATCGTTAACCTGTTCATTGATAATGACGGTGACGGATATGGTGCTTATTCGGATTGTGATGATAATGATCCCAATGCGTTTCCAGGTGCAACGGAAATATGCGGAAATAACGTTGATGAGGATTGTGACGGATCGGATTTAAGTTACAACCCGAATTATATAGAAACGGTTGAAGGCCTTGAAATGGTGCTTGATGCAATGACCAGGGCACTGGGTGAAGGCGGGGGAGTTTCTGAAGCCTCTGAAATGATAGGGGTTGTTTTTGATGAAATGGGGCTGGACGAAGTTCTGGGTGATGGCACTACGGTACTTCAGCTCCTGGCTGCGTTCGACGGTTATGATTCCGCCTGCGGCAGCATCCAGCGGGTGGGGAACACCCTGGTGTATACCCTTTCCGGTGCCGGGGGCGACAACTGCATTTTTAAATCCGGGACTGTAAACCTCAGCGGGATTAACATCGCAGATGATGTCACCAATGCAGCGCTTGTTTTTAATAATGTTCAAAGTTCGGATTGCAGCCTTGATGGCACTGCCGCAGTTGAGATTTATGAAAACGGAGCCGGGCAGCTGGTTTGTGAAATTGCATTTGTTGATATGAACACCTGCAACGGTGATGTGGAAGGGACCATTGACGCGGTTTATTCATCAACAACCGAGATGCTGGTATCAGCGAATGCGGAATTTAGTGCCGCATATGTGGTGGACGGCAATGATGTTGATGCGGATGCGGACTTTGAATACAGCCCTGCCGGTAACGTTGACGGGATTGTTACCTTTTCGATGGCCGATAAAACGTATCGCTGTACACTTAATCATATTGTTTTAACTGACTGTGACGGCGTGAAGGTGGCAACTGCAGGAACCATGGTTGTTTCTTCTGATGAATTAAACAGTGATGTGGCATTTGATTTTTCAGATACCACCTGCAAAAATCCGAACGTTACGGCAATGGTTGACGGGATGCTGGAAAACTTTTCATTTGATTAATTGTTCGATGAGTAAATTAAAAAAGACTTATCATAGAAAATGAGCGATGATGGTCTTTTTCAATCATTATAAAAGGGCAGGGCCGTTCATATCGGTTCTGCCCTTTATTTTTTCTTTAAAAACCGATACATATTTATAAAAAAGGAGAAGCTCATGAAAACCGGTTATGATCCGAAAAAAGAAAAGTACTGGGGGCGACGTGCCGCATTCAGCCTGTTAAAGGACTTAAATTGAGCCCAGGCCAGCCTGGAAGTCTTCCAGGATATGACCGGACTTCAGGATAATGGTTTAATAAAAGCGGTCACCGGTTTGGAAGGTGGATGTGTGGCCTGCGGTTCCACCTGTGGGGTGGTTTCCGGCGGCGCCCTGGGACTTGCGCTGAACCATGAATCAGAGATCACAGCAAAAGGGTTGCCGGCTGAAAAGAAAGTGCTCCGCCAGGTCGGCGAATATGTTGACTGGTTTGACAAGGCCTACGGATCTACCATATGCCGGGAACGGACCCGAACCGATTTTTATTCCACTTGGGGGCAATTGAAATATTTTTTAACAGTATATCGTATGGCAGGATGCTTCCGGCATATTCGGGGTTCAATGCGCTATCTGTATCAGACCCGACAACCGTCAATGGCTGTTTCAGGCAAAACATCCGGTAATAGAACCGGGGGGACATTGCATTGTGCCCGGGCTGTTTTGGAGGGGATCCGCGAAAATACAGGTATCGGTAACAGGCGTCTTGAAAACCTGTCTTTTGTGTTTGACGGCGGGGTGGGGTTGTCCGGCGGCGTCTGCGGCGCGCTGGCAGGCGCAGTAACAGGAATTAACGTCCTGCTGGGGTTGCCGGTGAGGCATATGTCGTACTGGAAAACAATCAAAGGGTTTGGCATTGGTCATGTCAACCTGCTGGTTGACCAGCCGTTTGGATCCGGAGAACCGTTTAAGGCCGGAAAACAGGTGGTGAAAAAATTCAAAGAAATGGCCGGATCATTTGAGTGCCGGGATATCTCTGAAAAGCGATTTTCAGGCTGGGACGATTTTCAGGCGTTTGTTAAAGGTACAAGCCGGTGCCTGAAGTTGATGGATTTTGCGGTTGAAGAAGCGAGCGGGATTATCAGGCAGTATCAATAAGGCATCCACCCTCTTTGGAAATGGATGCCTTATTGATTATTTATCTGGTGGGGCCGGGAATATCATACGTGGTGCAGGATCCACCGGAACATTTATGAGTACTTGCGGTCGCTCCGGAAGTGCCGGCACCCGAGCCTCCGGACATGGAAAAGTTGGTCGAGCTTAAAACCCTTTGCAGGTTTTCAGATCCGCATTTATCGCATTTCATTTCTATTTTTTCATCACTGTTTCGAAACAGGATTTCCTTTTTTTCGCCACAATCAGTGCATTGAAATTCATATATCGGCATGGGATTCTCCTTTGTATTATTTTATTTTTCATATCATTATTATTATCAGATGATAAATGTCAAGGGACATGAATTATCCATTGTGTGATTTCAATTAACTTATTATCATTGATGACTTTTTAAAAAGTCCGTTTTTGTATAATCAATTTTTTGCAGATATAATCGATGGATGGTAAACGACAGAACACAGCCTTTGAATGATTTTTTAAAAAATCATCAAATTTGATATCTGAACGAAAATTTCGAAAATTTTTAATTTTAAAAATTTGAGCGTCTTATGACCTGGTTCATGTTTGCATTTTTAACCGCATTGTCTGTGTCCGTCCATGATGCATGGGTGAAGAAATGGTTTTCCCACCTGACAGCTTATGAGATGTTTGTATTCCCGCTGTTGTACAGTCTTCCGCTAACCTTGATCAGTCTTTTGTTTGTCAGCGTTCCGACCCTTGACCGGATTTTTTATATCACGTTTTTAATCAGTTTGCCGTTTAACGCAGTCCCTTTTTTTATGTATATAAAGGCCATTAAAATTTCTCCGTTGTCCCTGACCGTGCCGTACCTGGCATTTACACCGGTATTTATGATCGGCACCGGTTTTTTGATGTTAAATGAAGTCCCGGACATATGGGGGATTGCGGGAATCTCAGCCGTGTGCATCGGCAGTTATGTGTTAAACATTGATCCGAAAAACCGGTCTTTTTCAGACCCGTTGCGGGCTGTGTTTAAGGAAACCGGTTCATGGATGATGCTGATTGTGTCTTTTATTTTCAGCATTTCAGCAGTGTTAGGCAAAATAGCGATCCTACATTCATCGGTGATGTTTTTCCAGATGTCTTTTTTTGCCGTCTTAAACCTGCTGATCATTATTCTTTTTCTTTTGTTTGGCAAAATCCGGCTGACGACATTTGCCAAACAGCCGCTGAAGGGTCTGGTTGCCGGTGTGTTGCTGTATTGTCATATTTTTTTTCACGGATATGCAATATCCATGACCAAGGCGGCGTATATGATGTCCGTTAAGCGCCTTAGCATCGTGTTCGGCGTGATATTCGGCGGACTGGTATTCCATGAGGAAAATTTCCTGATGCGGTTTTTAGGGGCCATGCTGATGTTTTCCGGGGCAGTAGTGATTCTGCTGATGGCAAAATAAAAGGAAAACGAGTGGCTGGCTGTGATGTGTCGCCAATGCGTTATTAACAATTCAGTCTTTGACATTATTCTTTTTAAGAAAGGAGAATTCCATGAGAGGAGCATTTTTTATTGTCATTTTAATTGCTATGCTGATTGTCGGAATACTGACGATTAAAGACATGAAAACCGAAACAGAAGAAGGGGTAACTCGGGAAAAATCGGTCGAAAAGGCAGAAGAGGCCGCCAGGCAAGTTGAAGAAGCAATGGATCGAATTAAGAAGTCCGCCAAAAATGTCGAAATTCCTTCTTATGAGTAATTGCGTTTGCCGTCCAATGCTCTGTCAAAAAGGTTTTATGCATAGACTTTTTCCAATAATTTTCATTTGTCTGCTGGTGTTTTCCGCACTGTCTTACGCAACCCAAATCCCGGATTCGAAACAACATCTCCTTTCCGGCACAATAAAAATTAAGCTTAGCGATCAGGAAAAAGCATTTCTCGATGCCCATCCGGTTATCCGAATTGGCACGGATGAAACCTGGGAACCTTATGTGTCCAGGAAGCAGGACGGCCAACTTGAAGGGTTTGATGTTGATCTGATCCAGCACATAAATGAAGCGACCGGCGCGAATATAGAACTTGTAACCGGCAAATGGGCAGCAATTGTGGAGAAAGCGAAAAACCATGAGATTGACGGCCTCTGTGCATCGGCCCCTTTAGAAGCGAGAAAACCGTTTTTTGCTTTCTCTCAAACCTATGTCACTGAATATGCCCTATTTGCAGTTCGAGCTGGGAGTGCTTTAGAAATAAATAAAATCGAGGATTTGGACGGCAAAACAATAGCTGTACAAAAAGGAAATGAATTTTATTCAGCTCTCCTTAAGCCTTTTCATAACATAAAGGTGATAGACGCTGATTCTGAAATTGAATGCGCCAGGATCATGATAGAGGGAAAAGCGGATGCAAGTATTACAAGCACCTCAACCTATTTTACGCTTCGCAAGCATTATTCACAGTCGATAAAGGTCGGCTATGTCGCATCAAAAAATCCGTTAGATGTCGTCTATTCTATCCGCAAAGACTGGCCTGAATTGATTTCCATTATTAATAAGGGGCTGTCTTCAATTTCTACGGAAAAGTTCGTGAACATATATTACAGATGGTTTCGCGTTGAACCATACGGCTCAATCGGAATAGCCCCAAAACAGCTCTTGTCCGCAGATGAGCAGTCATGGTTGAAAGAACATGCGCATATCAAAATCGGTGTATGGACGAATGTCCCTCCATATGCGTTTTTAGATGACTCGGGCGATCCCCAGGGAATATTCATCGATTATATACGGGAAATCGAAAACAGGATCGAAATACCCTTTGATATAGTGACCGTGTATAGTTTTTCAGAAGCCTGGGAAATGGCTATGCGCCGGGAAGTAGATATCCTGGTTGCAGCAACGCCAAGGGAGGAAAACAAAAATGAAATGAATTTTTCTCAAACCTATCATGTTGTTCCGGTTGTGCTGGTGACCAGAAGCGATTTCCCATTGGTCACTTCTCTGAAAGATCTTAACGGGAAAAAAGTTGTTGTTGGCAAAGGGCATGTTACTGAACAAGGGATTAAGCGGGATTTTCCTGGAATCCAGCTGGTACTTTCCGAAGATTATGAAAAGGGCCTTCGTTTGGTTTCCGAAGGGAAAGCCGATGCCTATGCCGGTGGGATGGCAGCAGTTATATGGCAGATCAGGGAACATAGAATCACCAACCTTAAAATCGCCGCCAACACACCTTATGATTACAAATTATCCGTTGCTGTCCGGAAAGACTGGCCCGAGATGCTGCCTATCCTGAACAAGACATTGACATCCATCCAAAAAGAGAAAAAAAATTCCATATACGATCGGTGGGTTACGATTCGCTTTGAAAAGGGAGTTGACTGGGGTCTTGTCTGGAAAATAATCGGCAGTGTAATCGCTGTCTCAACAATGATCTGTTTGATCATATTCTTTTGGAATCGACGATTACGAAAAGAAATTTTTGAGAAGAAAAAAGCTGAAGAGGCACTGAAAGAGAGTGAGCGCCAGCTGTCAACCCTGATCGGGAATTTGCCCGGGATGGCCTACCGTTGTCGGAATGATAAAGACTGGACAATGTTATATATCAGCGACGGCTGTGAAGCCTTAACGGGTTATAAGTCGTCCGAACTTATTTTAAACCGGATTGCCGTATATGGTGACCTGATTGTTCAGGGGGATCGGCAAAATGTGTGGAACGAAGTTCAACTGGCGTTGAATGAAAATCGGCCGTTTACAATCGAATATAGAATCATTGACAGGAATGCCACTGAGAGATGGCTTTGGGAAAAAGGCACGGCCCAGCAGGAAGGTGAAAACGGTCCGTTGATACTGGAAGGGTTTATCAGCGATATTTCCGAACGTAAAAAAATGGAAATCGCATTACGCGAAAGTGAACGCAATCTTGTTGAGGCCCAGCGTATCACTCATATTGGAAGCTGGGTTTGGGACTTGTCCGCCGATATTTTAAATTGCTCGGAAGAGATGTTGAAGATTTTCGGTTTTGCGCAGAACAATCCGATAATTGCCTTTCAGGCTTTTGAAGAAAGGATTGATAAGAAGGATTTTAAAGATGTAAAAAATGCTCTTGAAAAAGCCATCAAAGGAAACGGGCGCTATGAATCTGAATTTCGGATTGTTTTGCCTGGTGGCGGGCAACGAATCATTCATGGGGTGGGGCGCGTTATCTATGATGAAAGTAGCAATCCTTTTCTAATGAGAGGGTCCGGGCAGGATATCACCGAGAGAGTCCTTGCTGAAAAAGAAAAAGCAGCGCTCGAAGCACAATTGCTCCAGGCCCGTAAAATGGAATCGATTGGAACGCTTGCAGGCGGTGTCGCCCATGAATTTAATAATATCCTGGGAATTATTCTTGGCAACGCCGAGCTGGCAATTGATGATATCCCGGCGTGGAACCCGACATATGATTTTTTATTAGAAGTGCGTAATGCCAGTTTGCGCGGCAAGGATGTTGTCAAGCAACTCCTGAGTTTCAGCCGGAAAAGCCGCGATAAAAGACAGCCTCTTGATATGGTCAGGGTTGTAAATGATTCTATTAAATTTTTAAGAATATCCATCCCCGCCAACATTGAATTTAAGGTAAACATACCCGAAGATTGTCATCCGGTGATGGGGGACCGGACTCAAATCCATCAATTAATGATAAACCTATGCAACAATGCCGCCCAGTCCATGGAAGACACCGGCGGTATTTTAGAATTAACCCTTGAGAATATGACCCTTAAAGACCGGCTTTGTTCTTTTGACCAGATTCTTATGCCAGGTGAATATGTGCGGCTGACTGTTTCCGATACCGGCCACGGAATTCCGGAGGATATTCTGGAACACATTTTTGATCCGTTTTTTACGACCAAAGATATCGATAAAGGCTCCGGCATGGGGCTGGCTGTCGTTCATGGTATCATTAAAGGACATGACGGGTTTATAAAGATTGAGAACAAACCCGGAAAAGGCTCCGCCTTTATCTGTTATTTTCGGCCCACAAGCTTTTTGCCTGCAGATGTTGTCGACACCACTGAAACGCTTCCGACAGGAGGCGAAACCATCCTTTTTGTTGATGATGAGGCATCCCTGGTAAAAATGGGGCAACAGCTGCTGGAGCGGACAGGTTATGCGGTGGAAACAGAAACAGACCCGTCAAAGGCATTGGCAAGATTTAAAGCCGATCCTGCAAAATTCGATCTGGTCATTACGGATATGACGATGCCTCAAATGACAGGCGATCAATTGATAAAGGAATTGATAAAAATCAGGGCTGATATTAAAACCATCATCTGTACCGGGTATAGCAGAAAAATCAACGACCAAAAAGCGGTAAGAATGGGAGCCAGTGGCTATATTATGAAACCTGTTGACCGGAAAATACTCGCCAAAACAGTGCGAAGGGTTCTGGATCAGACAAAAAACAATTAAAAAGGCGGAAGAAGCCGTCAAGCAGGCCGAAGACGTAATGGATCGAATTAAGGATACTGGCAAAAATACCAATATGACTTCTTCCGGGTAATGGAATGAGGCAGGGCAGAAGTTGGCTTTTGGGTTGTACTGCATTCTTCGTCACTGCGGAAAAAGATCAGTTCATTTTTAAAATACAGGAAAATCATGATCAGGATACTTGCGATTAATGGTTCATATCGGGATGACGGGATTACCGATCAGGTTGTTGAAATCATGGCAGAGGCGCTGACAGCCACCGGGGCTGGGGTCGAAATTGTCCTTTTGCGTGAATATCCGGTCAAGTTCTGCCTGAATTGCCGGGAGTGCACCCAGCAGCCGGGCACGGCTCCGGGAGAATGTATTCAACAGGACGGTATGCAGGAACTGATCAATAAGATTGAAAACAGTGATGGGTATATTCTTGCCGCGCCCACTAACTTCGGAACGGTTACAGCTGTTTTCCAGCGTTTTATGGAGCGTCTGGTGGTTTATGGCTATTGGCCATGGGATATGAATGCACCCCAATATCGAAAAGCGAATGTCTTGAGGAAAAAAGCAGTGCTGGTCTCTTCATGCGCGGCTCCCGGGATTTTAGGGCGCTGGTGTTTCAACAGTCATAAACAACTTCAATCGACTACGCAAATGCTGGGCGCTCGGTCGGTCGGCACCCTTTTTACGGGTATGGTCGCCAAAGAGCCTGATTATCGGCTGTCTGCACGGGTACAGGCAAAAGCCAGGACTTTGGCGTTAAAATTGATTTAAATCCTTAATAATTCCATCCCAGAAAGCCGAATGCCAGAATATTCATGGTCACTGCCGCGGCATAGATGCCGCTGAGATACAAGATTTTTACGGCCCTGGTTTTCAGGCTGACGGCCAGCATAGGGCTCAAGAACAAAGGGAAATATCCGCAGAAAAATATTGGCAGCACCCCTGCCGGTGTCCGCTTCCAGAATGCGTATTCCCATACCAGGTGGTCGCCCATATTCAGCAGACATTCGATAAACACGCAAAACACGGCATAGCCGATCGTCCAGAACAGGCGGTCCGGGATTCCGATAATTTTGGCGTTTTTGTCGCCGGACAGCGTGTTGTAATAGATGATGCCGGCAATGGCAAACATGAACATGATTTCAATGTTCCATCCCACCGTGGTCCGCAGCGCTGTTGCGCCGGGCGTGGTCCACAAAGCTGAATGCCCGGTCAGGTGAAATATCCACCCGTTGATGGTCTCAAATAAAAAATCTGTTCCAAAGAGTGCCAGGCCGGCAAATACCGCATCCCAGTTGCCCGAATCCCTGGCTTTTTTTATTTCAGCGGTATAGATGTAAAATACGATGGCCAGCAACGGAATAATATACCATTTAATCGTCGAAAAGTCTCTCAGTCCTTCAAGCGCCATCTCAGATGCCGGTGTCATGATTTCCTCCTTGATGGAAAAATAGTGATCTAAAGTGACTAAAGTTTAAAATGACTATAATTAAGGCTGTCCCGGAAAAAATACCGGGCAATAGCGGCAATGTGAAAAAAATTGGTATATGCTTATTATATAGAAAAAAATCTGGTTTTCAAGAGGTTATAGTGGCCGTGAAAAATAGTGAAAAGGTCCGGTTGTATCTGCCATGCTGAAATATTTTTGATCAAAAAAGAAATACCGGAATTCGGACTTTTTGTGAAGCTGTCAGGCTTGTTTGAAAAAAAAGATGATGCCCAGGGTTGCAATACAGAAAAGGTGACTTAACTTAGACGCTCACCCTGCCGAAATGCGGCGGGGTGTTTTTTTTGCATAATCATATAACATCTTAAAATAAACTCAGGAGATAACAATGACGGACATTTCAAAAATTACGCTGTACAGCGGCGGTCACAAGGGCACCGAGGCGGAATTCGGCAAACTTGCTGAAGCCTGGAACATGGAAGAAGTGAATATATCCTTTGAAGGGCACAATGCCGAGCGCACCCGGGGCGTCAAGGTGCTGAATCAGGAGGAGCTGCAAAAAGGTGATGTCAGTATGGAGATTGTGTCCAAGCTGATGAAACGTAATTATTCCAAAACAGATAAGATCCGTAAAGTCATCCAGACCATTTTTCACATGGTCAATAACGGTCACCATGTTGTTGCGGTCGGCTGGATTCAGGCGGACAACACCGTTAAGGGTGGCACCGGCTGGGGGGTCGAGCTGGCAAAACTGTTTAACCGGCCGCTGAGCGTCTATGATCAGGAACGAAAGGGCTGGTTTTCCTGGGAAGACAGCCAATGGGTTGAGAGCACACCGGTGATTACCGCAGAAACGTTTGCCGGCACCGGCACCCGCAACCTCTCCGATGACGGCCGCCAGGCACTGCGTGATCTTTTTATCCGTTCGTTTGGTCCTGCAAAATAAAAATTGTGAATAAACAGTGACAGAATCGAAAACAACAGTGGAGGACGCTTTGATGAAGAAGTTGAGAATATTTTTTGTTATTGTTATGGTAGCTGTATTCTGTTCCGGATGTGCGGTCAATCTGCCGTTTAATAATCGGCTTTCCTATTCGGCTGTCAGCTCTGCGAAGGATCTTGCCGTTAAGGCAAAAGGCCCGATTGCAGTTAAATGGGTTCCTCCCTCATTTCCGGAACGTGTTGATGTGCAGGGTGCGTCCGGGTATGTCGGCGGCGTTTCGCAAACGAGGATACCCATCGGTGTCGGCTTGGCAAACCGAATATCGGAAGGACTGGATAGTGCGATTGGCGTGAACGATTCATCAAAAAAGATCCTTACGATAGACATATATAATGCTAAAACAGAGTTCGAGTATTCTGCCGGCATTTTTAATGTGACGCCGGCTATCGACGTTGCAAGATGCACGCTGGAAGCGGAATTTTCCATTGGGAAAAAACGCTGGAAAGAAACTTTTTTTTCAGAATTAAAGGATCCCACGATCGGTGGTTCGAGCCAGACGGGGGTTGTGGAAAAAGTCTGGGATGACATTGCCATTCAGGTTGTGCGAAATGTTGTAAAGAATCTGTAAGGTATTGCATGCGGCACTGGTAACCTGCTGCCGGTGTTTTTAAGAACAAATGGGTGATTCGCTGGTTTGCCTTTAAATCAGGCATCAATCAAATATTAGCGGCGCTTGAATTGATTTTCAATTTAAGCGCCGTTTTTTTATTGTATCGGCCACAATATTGAAGCCCTGAACCCGGTGTATTATAAATTCGCCGTCATTCTAAGGAATTTGAGATTTTCGAAGTTGATATGATTCCCCCGCTTCAATTCACTTGCGCCCAAGAGCCAATGCATGATCCCTATCCACCTGAGGCCTCCAAAAATACATTCGCCTGCGTGTTATCCCCGGTTAAGTGGTGTCGCAGCGTGTCCAAAAAAATATAAAACTGTATATATTTTTACACAGTCAACACGGTTTCAGTTGATGTTCATGTGGGTTGATATTTGAAAAAATATTATGAAAACAAATGGTTATTATTTTCATATCATGCCCTGTGGCGCGGTATATTTTTTGCATTTATTTCTTAAAAGATTTTATTGTCTGATTTTCTATAAAAAATTCTTAAAATTTTGATATTAAAGGAAAAATAAAATGATAAACAACGCTGTTGAACTTGATCTGGAAGCACAAAAACTTTACAAACAGTTTCAAGGACTGGAAGATACCAGGCAATTTTATATTAATGAGCAACAGCAGTTAAACGAATGGCGCGAAAGTATGGTGGCGTTTGCCTATCTTTTGTCGCGTACATTAAATAATTACCGGCTCAGCAATACTTTTGTAAAAAACAAGAAGGACTTCAGGCCGCTCATGAAGCAACTGAGCCGGATGCTTGACATTCCTCAGAGAACAAAGGAGCACAAACTGACCATCCGGCATCGTGGGCTTGGTCTGGTGCATTATCAGGAAGACACCGGTGAAAAAGAATCCCAGTTTGATTATGTTATTTCATGCGGGGATTGCGTCGTAGATAAACCCTATATTGCGTATCTGGTGAAAAATAAAATCGTCGATAATCCCACGTTGATCGGTAAACTTTACAAAGCGTTTCAATTTTTTGCCTTTGCCGGAATTTCTACCATTGAAATCAATTTAAATGACTGGAACGAAGGCAGCGCCCAAAACATCAATTCATGCCTGATGCTATGGGCGCAGTATATCAATGAGCTTGCAAAAGACTCCAAGCGGGTCGTTTATAATGAATCGAATCAGCCGGATCCCAATCTGACGATTCTGGCAAATTTAAATCGTTTCAAGCGGGAGGACCTGGAGAAACTGGTCCGCCGGATCCACAGTCGTTTTATGAATTGACCGTGGACTCCGGATTCCCATAATTGTTAATTGCAAACAGCAGATGCCAATGGCTTTGCATATACGAATAGAATGCGTGGATGTTGAGTATTTATGAAAATAACCGTTAAAAATATATCAAAGAAAAAGATTCGTAAGGCCGGGAATACCTATAATGCCTTATTTATGATCGACGGTCTGGACAAACGCCTCGTCCGGTCCATGGTGGAAATCAACAATAACCAATATATCCGCATGTGGCGGGACTGTTTTGATACAGATGGCCGGTTCAGCAGGTCCCGATTCAACCAGTACCGTCATGAATTTGAAAATTGGGATGAGGCCTTTTCCCTGATATGGCTGGATTTAAAATCAATCAACCGGCAGGATGACCGGACCGCGATTATCAATTGTCTGATGCGGTTGATCACGGATGACACCCGGATCAACCAGTATGTTGATTTTATTTTAAAGGATTTCTTTTTCTATCCCCTGCACCTGCATTACTCGGACATCAACGCATTGATTTTTGTAAACATGCTTTTATTCGAGCATTTTGCAATGCGAAATCACGATTTTGAATTTACGCCGGAAGATGTCCTGCTCTCCAGAGACGGAAAAAATAAGCTGCTTATCGACCGTCTGTCTGCACTGATCGAAAGCCAATGGGGAGATCGGTTTATTGAAAAAATCAAGACCATCAAGACCAACCTGTACCTGTCTCTGGATCCCCAAAAGGAAAAATCGGCCCAGTTGCTGACCGAATCCCTGATCCGGCTGCTGCGGGAAGTTTTTGTTTTTTTAACCCTGGTAGGGGGGAAAACGATTTACAAGGTGGTGCGCGATACGGTTGAGGAATTTTCCCATTCGGATTCCGCGCTGTATAGTTCTCAAAAAAGTCACGGTCATCTGAAAAGCCTGTTGCGGTTTTTCCAGCTTTCCATCCGATGCCTCATAATTCTGGGGGATGATGATGACATTGAGGTGCTAAAATGCATTTCCATGCGTGAAAAGGATTTTATGTCCTTAAAGGGGCTGATGAACAAGAATCTGGCATTTCACCAGAAATCGGTCCGGAATATTGTGGCCCTGGCGCAAGACGGCATGGCCACATTAAAAAGAAAAGGCAAAAATTTTAACTCTGCTGAACTTGAAGACGACGTGATCAGCAATGCACTTGACAAGACGTTTGTTCTTGAAGACTAGCTCGGCTGCCATACGACGGATATTCCTGGAAAAGAGTTAAAGTTTTTTTCCTGGCTGGCAGGTTCAATTGGTTCGGAAGCGGAAACAGGTTCAGTGAAAATGGTATTGTTGAGTTGATCGGCATTCAGCCAGCCTTCTGCGGCGCTTAAACCCATCGGGTTTAAGCGCCGTTTTTTTTTTTGTATCGCGGGTTTATGGCATCACTTTGAATTGATTGATTTTTCGTGATCCCACTATTTGATATTGTTCATTTTCTTTGACGCCCAAAGAAAACGAACCAAAAGAAAAGGGTATTCCGGCCATCGTTGTGCACCGGTTTTCTCCCCATTGCGATGCGGCCCTGAATCGATGGTTTTCGTGGAAGAAGGGGGCAAACTGTTTGAGCGGGTAAATGGAGATAAACCCCCCAATTGCGACACCCTCATACGGAGCCCAAAAATCCGGCATTCCAAATTCACAGCGAGTTTTTGCCGCCGCCACGAAAACCGGAGGGACAGGGATCACCGCAGCGCAGGGTGGGTTTCTTTTGCTACTTTTCTTAGCCCATCAAAGAAAAGTAGGTATAATAACCGATGGCCGATAATATGCGCCTGAATTTGAAATCATATTGTTGAGTATCAAAGCTTGAATTATGAATTAGGTCATCCAGGTTTCAATATTTTAATTCACAATTCAAGCCCCGACCCCGATGTACTCATAGCTGCCGGTGATGCAAATGTTAGGGGCATCATTTCAAAATGCTACTTATTGTCTGTAGACTTATTGTCATCTTTTATAGATTATCTCCTCATGTGCGATGATCCCAAAAAAATATTTGGAGAAAATATCCGTCGTCAGCGAAAAAAAGCCGGTTGGTCACAGGAAAAACTTGCTGAAATAGCAGAACTGCATAGAACCTACATCGGCGCAATAGAACGAGGGGAACGGAATGTAAGTCTCGAAAATATTGTTGTGATTGCTCGTTCATTAAAAGTAGCGCCATCTGAACTTTTGAAAGGAATTTCTTAATGACTTCCCCATACAATGGACTGGATTCAACTAAGTGGTTAGAAGTAACAAAGCAATTGATAAAAAGCCATCCTCTGGAACCTGATGAAATTGTCGAAGTGGTGCTTGCCGCATGGGAATCAATATTTAAAAGTAAAATGGGAACAAAAGGATTCCTCTTTGGAAAACAAATATTTCCAAAACCACAAATAATGGGATTCTTATTACATGAACTTATTCCTCTTGAATTATCAGTTAGATACCCTAATGAATGGAGAGGGGAAAAAGATGCATCCGATAAGGACATAGTATATATTCCCAACGAATATTTCTCTATAGAAGTAAAGACGTCTTCAAATCCAAATCATATATATGGCAACAGAAGTTACGCACAAGCAACCACAAAAGGCAAAAAATCAAAAACTGGCTTTTACCTGGCCATTAATTTTGAAAAATTTTCAAAAAAAATTGATCGGCCCAACATACGACTGATCCGATTTGGGTGGCTCGATTCAGATGATTGGATTGGGCAAAAAGCTAATACAGGTCAACAATCTCGGCTCCCAACGGAAGTAGAAACCTGCAAACTTTTGGAACTATACAGGAAGGGCTAAAAAAGTTCTAATTGGCTTTGTGATAGCCTTCTTTCCTTTTGAAAAGCTTCAAACCGATCAACTGCCATTTGACAATAGTCTTCCCTTATTTCGAAGCCAATAAATAGCCGACCTAAACCATAAGCCGCAATTCCAGCTGAAGCCGAACCAGCGAAAGGATCAAAAACTAATTCAGCTTGATTTGAACTTGCCTTTACAATCCTTTCCACAACACCGAGAGGAAATTGTGCAGGATGCCCTGTTCTCTCTTTTGAACTTCGCTTCGACCCCGTTGTTACCTTTGGGAATTCCCATATGTCTGATGGGTTTTTCCCTAACGGATTACAGCGGAATTTTCCATTCTTCTTTTGATTCGGGTATTTGACATTCGGGTCACGAATTTCATCAAGATTAAAAGTATATTTCTTTTGATTTTTTACATAGAATAACCATTTTTCATTTCGAGGACTTAATCGAAGTTTAGTAGAAACTCCTGCACCATATTTCCAGATAATTTCTTGCAGCAAGTAGAATTCAGTTTTATCCCATAATAGATAAGGAATAGGGACACATAGACCTTTTTCCGGAACTTCTAAATAACCTACATTAAGCCAAAATGCTCCATTATCATGGGTTAGCTTATATATATAACTCATCCATTTATGGCACCATTTTATGTAGTCATCGACAGACATTGGCCTCTCATATTCTTTGCCGATATTATACGGGGGGGATGTTAAAAAAAGATCAATATGAAGATCATATTTAGATAATTTTTCAAGGAGCTCTATTGTATCTCCTCTGTAAAGAATAAACCCTTTGTCAGAATAAAATGGTTTTCCAATTGCCTTAACTAATAATTTTTCAATAATATTATGCTGAATTTCAATTTTTTTCTCTAATTCATTTGAAAAAGACTTGAGAAAGGATGGAGGTACAAGAGCAGTTGGTTTGTGCTTATCAATCCCGTTTGCAACAAATGTGTTATGTTTTTTACTGCCGATTCGGCGAACTTGATTTTTTGAGGCAGATACTTTCATTTATTCCCTTTACTTTTGAGATTTTAATTTTAGAAAATTAACATACCACAATTTTTCCCTGTCTTCAATTTATCTTGCACCCTAACAAATTATTCTGCGTCGGAAATGAAGGGTGAAAGACGTCTGTCGAGCCGCAGGTTTGACGTAAGTCGTTTATTTTTGCGTGATATTACGTCATACAAGAGCAAATCACAACTTTTTTGTTTGATATCAATTGATTAGATATGGTGATTTTTTGTTAACATGAACAAATGGTCTTTCTTGAGGATTCCGGAAACAGTTTTGAGAATTGAAAAAAAGAAGCTTTAGCCACCGACTGATTATGAGTGGAAAGATAGAGAAGGAAATCCTTTAAACAGGCTTTTGCCGATCATCGTTGTGCACCGGTCTTTTCCCCATCGCGATGCGGCCCTGAACCGATGGTTTATGGCCAAGAGCTGTAATCCCTTTTGAAAGTTTGGTAACAGATTGAAACGTTTAACGAAAAGCATGAAAGCTACTTCCCTCCAACCGGCCCCAGACCCCCCCGGATAAACCGCATCATGCCCCGGATGATTTTTTCATCATTTTCAAGGGCATCGTCTCCGGCAAATATCTTCATTCTTTCCTTATAATAATCCGATGTATAGGAAAACTGGAGCATCACCATCAGGTTGTCAATGCAGAAAGACGTCACATATTCATCGATATCAGAGGCAATCACCCCGCCTTTTTTCGCTTCCCTCATCAGGGCACGGGAAAATTCTGCGGTAATGCTTTCCATTTGTTTGGAAAGTTTTTGGGACAAATGGGACAGGCCTTCAGAGGTGAGGTCCAGATAAATCTGGTTGAGTTCCGGGTACTGCCTTGAATATTTCTGGGCCATACGCAGCAGCAATTCAATTTTATCGAAGATGTCACCGTGCTCAAGGTCGACACTGGATATAACGCTCTCCAAAACCCCGTATCCATGGTCTGCAATGGTTAAAAACAGGCTTTCCTTGGAAGCAAAATAATTATACATGGAGCCGATGCTGATACCGGCATTTTTGGCGATGATATTGATGTTTGCGGCGATAAATCCCTTGGCAGAAAATTCGGCAATGGCAGCATCCATAATGCGCTTTTGTTTTTCTCCGGCTATTTTTTCAAACCCGGCCTTGAAATGTTTTTCCAGAAAAAAAGTCGGCTGAGTGGGCGTGGTTTCTGATGGTGTTGTCATTTTAATTTTTGTTCCTTCATCCTGATTTTTCGTTATGTCGCTTAAGCGAGTGATTACTCATTTTCTATGCGGTTTGTCAATAAAATTTATTAATTTCGGATGGTTTTGATTCCAAAAGTAGCAGCTTTAAAACAATTGTCTTGACAATGGGGCAGTGTCTCAGGTAGTTTGAGTGAGCACTCACTCATATATTTTTTGCTTTGTTGAATGAACAGGGTTTACGCATAAAAACATAACTCTAAAATAATCTGGTTAAAATAAATTTTCTATTTTATCAAGTTGTTGTGTTTTATTTACGTAAGCGTTAACTTTTTGTATGGTTATATAAATATGCGGGCGTCTATCCGGTCTGCATGCAGGGCAACTTTTAAATTTTAATTCATGGGGAGGGATTAGAATGAAGTTCGGTAAAACGGTTTATTCAGCGATGGCCAGGATTTTTCCGGCGGTAATTTTCTGTACTCTGATGGTTTGCAGTGCGCCGGTAACGGCCCAGGCATCAAATTTTAACATTGGCTCCGGTATTTACGACATCACCGGGCCGGCTGCTGAACTCGGTATGATGGGGTATTCCATGCCGGACCAGAAAACCGAGGGCATCAGCGTGCGGTTAAGGTCACGGGCGTTTGTTGTGGTTGACCCGTCAAGCGGTAAACGGGTCGCTTTTGTCAGTGCGGATACCGGAATTATTCCGCAGGGGATTAAACAGCGGGTCACCCAGCTGCTTGGAAACAGATTCGGTGGTCTGTACACGGAAAAGAACGTTCTCATCAGTGCGAACCACACCCACAGCGGTCCGGGCGCTTATTCCCATTATGCGCTGTATAACCTGTTCATGTTCGGGTATGACGAACCCAATTTCAACTGCGTGGCAAACGGTATATTTCAGTCGATTGTACGGGCGCACAATAATCTGACACCGGGCAGTATTCTGGTCAATTGCGGCGAACTGGCCGATTGCGGATGGAATCGTTCTCCCATTGCATACAACAACAACCCTTTTGATGAAATCAGCCGGTATGCGTCCGATACTGACAAAACAATGACCCTGTTGAAATTTGTGACATCCACCGGTCAGGAAATCGGGATGCTCAACTGGTTTGCCATTCATCCCACCAGCATGGGAAATACCAACAAACTGATCAGCGGTGATAATAAAGGATATGCATCATATCTTTTTGAAAAAGATATGGGAACCAGTTACACGGCATCCAATACTTTTGTCGCCGCATTTGCCCAGACCAACTCAGGGGATGTGTCTCCCAATATTTTCTGGGGATATCCCAACGGGGTAGATGATTTTGAACATATGAAAACCCTGGGGCAGCGGCAATATATGAAAGGTGTGGAACTTTACAACACGGCATCACAGGCGCTGGCTGCCGGTGTTGATTTCCGTCACCAGTATGTTGATTTTTCAGACGAGACCATTGACAGCGCGTTTATGCCCGCCGGCATGGGTGACGGGAATACCTGTATCGCAGCCATCGGGGTCTCCATGCTGGCCGGAAGCACGGAAGACGGCAAAGGCATCGATATTCCGGAAGGCATCACGTACCCCTATGATATATCATTGCTGGGAAATGTGTTTCCATGGGAATTTACCTTGATCCCCGAAGACCAGGACTGTCATGCGGAAAAACCGATTATTCTGCCCATGGGCCGCATCACGCCCCAGGGCATTCCGCTGACCCCGGAAGTGCTGCCGGTTCAGATTCTTAAAATCGGCAACCTGGCCATTGTGGGACATCCCACGGAAATCACCACCATGGCCGGCCGCCGGCTTCGTGAAACGGTCAAAAACGCATTGGCCGGGACTGTTGATTATGTGGTGATTGCCGCGTTATCCAACGCATACGCAGGTTATACGTCCACCCGGGAAGAGTATGCCGTGCAGCACTACGAAGGGGCATCCACCCATTTTGGTCCCTATGCATTAAATGCCTATCAGGAACGATTTGCCGGTATTGCATCGGATATGGTAAGTGGCGCGGCTTCCGCTTCAGGCCCGACACCGAGAGATATCAGCGATGACCAGATTTTCAATATTGCGGGTGTGCTATTTGATGATAAGCCCATTGGAACCGAATTCGGTGATGTGGAAACGGATGTGAATTCTTCTTACAGCCGGGGCAACACGGCAAAGGTCGTGTTCTGGGGCGCCCATCCCAGAAATGATCTGCGGCTTCAGGGAACGTTTCTGAAAGTGGAAAAAGTCAATACCGTGGAAGTGTGCCATGACGAAACCATAGGCTGTGACACGGTAACCGTGTGTGAAGATCAGGTAACCAGCTATACGCCGGTGGCTTATGACTGGGATCCGGAGACGGTATATCACTGGGCTCGGAGCGGGGTTGCTAACTCAAAAGTCACGATATCCTGGACCATTCCGGCGGATGCGGCACCGGGAAAGTATCGGATCCGGCATTTCGGAAACTGGAAATCCGGCTGGACCGGCGCTATTTCCGAGTATGAAGGGGCTTCGGGTGTGTTTAACGTAAATTAAAAGATACAATGCTCTATCCGCTGCTTTCGAAGTTTATCGGGTTCCCGCTGCTGGGATATATTTTAAACGGATTATATTTCAGCCTGATTATCGCAGGGATAATTATATCCGCATTCTTTTTTTTCAGACAAATGGCCCGGGCCGGTTATCCGCAAAACCGGCTGCGGGCCTTTGTTATTTGTTCGGTGATCATGATTTTTCCTTTGGGCGTGATCAGTTCCCGGGCAGCCAACATGTTTTATTTTCCCCCGGATCAATGGAGTGTTTCTTTTTTCATTGAACAGTTTTTCGCAGGGCCCCATCAGACCTTTCACGCGGCCCTGATCCTGCCGTTTGTGTTTCTCATGCTGTTGGGACAAAAGTTTAAATTTGAAAAATTGCACCTGATTGATTCCCTGTTTTTGTATGTTCCGTTAGGGCACGTCTTTGGGCGATGCGGTTGCTTTATGGTAGGATGCTGCTGGGGAAATCCGGTCAGTTTGTCATTTTTTGACAAAACAATTTCATTTCACAATCCGGTTCCTCTGTATTCCATTGCCTTGAACCTGTTATTGTTTGTTCTTTTAAGAAAGCAGTATCATCGGATTTATGTAACAGGCCAAAATGATAAGAACCGGTGTAGAAGCCTGTTTGAGAATCCGGGGATAATCGCATCATTTTACCTGATGGGATATGGGTGTTTGCGTATTATACTGGAAACCATCCGCACGGAAACAGCGGTGGGAATGGGCATGACCATGGCCCAGTGGAGTATGGTTTTTTTCATAATATGCGGGATGGTTTTTCTTGTGGCAACCTGGTATTTAAATCGATATGTCGGAAAAGATCATTCATAAGACTGAACCAGACAGTTTGGCGGCCCGGATGCCGGTTCGGGCTCTTGCGGGTTTTATGGCCAGTCTGTTTTTGATAGGAGGCGCTGCGGGTTTCCTGTTGACCCGAAAACTAATTCCATGGCCGTTTCACGGGGCGGACACTATTGCGGACACCTATGGCAGGATACTGGTTTATCTGCCGTTTGCCGGCTTCTCTCTCTTGTCTCTTCTCTGGATCAGAGGTGATCAACGGTCAATAAGTGATTTCATTTCATGGAAACGTTTTTCCCCCACGTTTTTAGCCGGCTTTATATTGAGCGCGGGGTATTCCATATACCTTTACATGACCCATGATTTTGCACTCAAAGGCCTGTTATTTGTTCCGCCGGCTATGATGCTGGGTTTATTAAATGCGGTTTCAGAAGAAATCCTCTTTCGGCTGGTTTTCTTTCAACTGCTGATTCAATTGACCGGTTCATGGCAGCGGGCAAACCTGATTCAGGCGGTTTTGTACGGTTTTATTCACCTGTTTATCGGCGGGCCGGTTTTTTTCCTGTCTGCCGTTGGTTACGGCCTTTTGCTGGGGTGGATTACCAGAACCAATGAAAGTTTACTCCCTGCCACCATTTGTCATTTTATTGCGGATATAGGGGCTGTTAGTTTGCCGCTGTTGATCCTGGCGTGATGGCTTCGTAAAAAGTCCAACTTCTGCGTTGCGCTGCATTCTTCGTCACTGCGGAGTAGGCAAGCTACGCCTCATTCCTCAGAATTTGCGCGCCTTAAATTTGGAGCTTTTTTCTTTGCCACCCGAAGTTGATTTTTTACAGGTTCATCAGCCTTCTATCTTCCACCTGTTTAAGACAGATATTTTTTCTTTATCTCTGAGATTTCTTTTTTCAAATTGTCGCTTAAGTGACTGCATACTTTCATTGTTGCCTTGGCAACGACCATGGTCTGGGCCTGGTGAAATTTATTATAGATGGCTTCAATCTTTTTAAGTGCTTCATTGAGCATGTCATCGTCAAGTCCTGAAAGATCAATTGGACCTTTATCAATAAAATCGGATGAGTTGAACTCATAGGGGACTTTTCCGGTTACCTTTTCTTTCAGTTCTTCTGTTGGCGGGATTTCAAAATTACCGGTGAGAATATCGTTAAACTTTAAATCAACAATTTCCCGGGCGCATTCTTTGGCAACTTCCCAGTTTTTCTGCAGGTTGATGTTTTCCGTAAAATACTGCATCACGCGGACTTCAAATTCTTTACTTTTCATGACGGCTCCTGTGGGTTTAATGGTCTATGCAGAAAGATAAATCCTTTTTATCCAATTATTCGGTTTTTTCAACTATGCTGAATTTTTTCCCACTCACATTGATCACCAGACGGTCTCCATTTTCTTCGATTATCGATGAAATCTGCATCAGCGACCGTTCGGAAAACTTAATATGCTCATCTTCGTGTGTGACATACAGATTGTCATCCATGACAAATAAATTGGCAGGATTCAGCGTCAGATGGTTTCCGGTATTTAACTTCAAAATTATATCATCATTAAAAATAACCGCAAAAATAAAAAGCGCGGTGTCTTCAAACCGGAAGTAGACTTTTTCCAAAATACCTTCTTTTTCCTGGGAAAGAAAGTATCCGTCATCATCTTTTGCAATCGATTGATGAAAAAGATCGATGATTTTCTTTTTACGGAATTTCCCGCCGTCATTACGCCAGCAGCCGGATTTGTCCAGCCAGAATACCGCATCTTCCTTTTTTATTACAATTTCTTTTAATTCTGTTATCATTTTATTTTACTCTTAAAATTATAATTCCGCAATAAGTCAGGTTCAGGTGACAAAGAAAAAAGCTCTAAATTCAAGGCGCACAAGTTCTTTGGAATGAGGCGTAGCTTGCCTGCTCCGCAGTGACAAAGAATGCAGTGCAACACAGAATTTGGACTTTTTGCGAAGTCACCTAAAAGCTGTATTTAGCTTCAATCAGAGCCCTGTCATTTTTTCCGATATTTTCCATCTCCGGCAAATCTCCTGATTGATAAGTGACAATACCGAATAATACAGATATAAAATCATTGATATCATATTCAATTGTGTAGCGCTCAAACGCGCCGTCATCTCCGGTCAGGCCGAATAACGACGCCAGAACTGTCAGGGTAATGGTTTCATTAATAAATGTCCGGGTAAAACGCAAGGCAGATTGAAACTGGTTCTTAGTTGCCTGGTCCGGTGGTTGTTTGAGAATGGATGCGAATTCATTGATATGCCGGTTGACCGCTTCAAGGCTGATCGTTGTTTCCGAAAAACCGGAATATTCAAAGCCCGCCAGCACATCGACCCGATCATATTTTTTATCGGGCGTATTCGAAAACTCAAATCCGTAAATCCATGCAGCTTCCCCTTTTAAAAGCCAGTTCCCAAGCGCAATATTGGCGGTTGCGCCCACCATCTGCAATCGGTCATGTGTCAGCTGAAATACCGGGAATGGAAATCCGGGAACGGCCTCAAGCCGGAATTCATCATTATAGTAATCCGCGTAATAAGCGGAAAAATCCCACCCGGAAAAGATGCCGTTTATTGCCAGGGCGTATTCGGTATTTTCAAGGGTGCTGTCGGGTTTGTTTTCGGGTGGCGCGGCTATAGGGGCGGGATAAAAGTCGCTGCCAAACGCAGGGGTTTTGTTGAATCGGATTTCATGAATCGCCATTGCCGAAATATTAAAATCACCCACATAGTAATCAACCCGGGTCATGGTAAGCGGCAGTCTCAGGTCTTCAATATCCGTCATTGCCGGTTCTCTCAAGTCCAGCGGATTAATGACATCCGTTACCCGGATGTTGTCGGATTTTCCCCAAACCACGATCTGGCGGCCCAGTTTAATATCAATATATTTGCCGATGGATCCGAGCAGGTAGATTTCGCGGAATTCAATTTCAGATTCATATTCATCGATCACATCGTACGTGTAATCATTTTTGCCGTTAATCCGGTATGCAAAATCGTAAAATCCTTTACCGCTGACCAGCGCCTGCCATTGCCGGGGCAGGTCGATGTTTAAGTCAAGCTGCAGTTCCGTTTTCAGGCGGGATAATTCCCGCCAGTCTGTCTGGCCCGGCTGCGGCCGGTTATGCGCAAAATTGTAACTGGACCCGATTTTAAAATAACCGTCTAAGCTGAACGGAGAGTCTTTGGTGAAAGTTTCCGGTATGGTTGATTCTCCGGCAATTGGGGCAGGCGAATCCCTGAACGCATCGTCAAATCCATTAAGAACATCCATTTCTTGATCAGGGGCTTTAATCGTACCCGGTGTGATATCTGGTGTGATGCCAGGCGTTGCGGTATCCTCTTCAAAGCCTTCCAGTATTTCATTTAAACCGGAATCGTCATCGGCAAATGCAATATCCGGCAAAGAGATCACCATACCGCATAAACAAATGATGAAAAAGACAACAAGGATTCGAAAAACCCTCAGATCATGACATCGCATGAGTTTTACAGCCCTTTTTCCATTCTTCTGACAGTAAATAAATTTTCCTCCAGGCCCTGGTTATATTTTACATTCTTAAATTCCAATATGGTTTTATGAACGGTCTGCTTGCCTTTTTTTTTCGCCACATGCATTTCCGTCCCCACCCAAATGCCGTCGATCGCCTCTAACGTGACCACATCCATGTATTTGATGTACCCCCCGGTTTTTTCCCAGTTCACCGCCCGGATTACAAAATAAATGTCTTTTTGAACGATGATCAGGGATTTCGTGTACCCGGTTTCATCAATGATTTCCTTTGAACGCGGCACTGATTCGATCACCCAGGCATCTTTACCCCTGACCTTAATTTCTTTTTTTAAAAAAAAGTCATAATTTTCGAGGGTTCGGGATGTCATGTCAGAATAATTCAGGTCTGATCCCATAAAGCTGTCGCTCTTATCACTGGACGCGATCCGCTTGGTTTTTCTCAATGCCGGCAGGTATAGCCACTGGTCGTCATCCTTGTCCGGGTCGTCATAATCCCAGGTTAAAAATGATGTGTCCTTTACATCCGCCGGGTGCAGGAAAAACATGAGCCGAAGGGTGTCTTCGCCCTTGTCCTTTGCAAATACAGATAGTTTCCGGATTCGCTGTTTGTCGTGTTTGTCAATGAGCGTCATGATCATATCCGATGTCTGATTGTCACCATCGTTCCTGTCATCGACTTTCTGCATGATCTCACGGGCTTTTTCATCATCGGCCATAGCAGATGACATTGGCACAAGAAACGTAACCAGCAGAATTATTCCAATGAATCGATATACACCTTTCATATTTTCCCCCTTCATGCATAAAAGAATGATCAGCCAAAAGGCTTCCAGATAATAATTTTTTAGAAGGCAGCCGGGAGGGGATAATACTTGGAGCATATCCCCGAGCGATAACGCACCCAAAATTATTATCTGGAAGACTATATTTTCAGGCGCGTTTTTTATTTACAAGGACCATAAGGGCCGGGGCGATGAAATAGTCTGATGCCAGGGCCATTAGAATGGTAAAACCGGTGAGAAAACCGAACCGGACAATATTCTGCATGCTGGCAAACATGTAAATGAAAAATCCGACAGACAGAACGACCGATGTAACCAGCATGGCCCGTCCCGTGCTGTGCAGTGTTTCAAATACCGCTTTTTCCGGGTCGCCGGACTGCTCATAATAGCGCCGGAAATTGTGCATGAAATGGATGGTGTCATCCACGGCAAGTCCGATGGCGATACTGGCCACCATCATGGTAAACAAATCCATGGGAAACCCGAACCAGCCGATGACGCCCAGCATGAGAATGATGGGTGCCAGGTTGGGGATCATGCTTAACAGGCCGATTCGAATGCGGCCGATGAGGATGATCATCATCAGCGTAATGATGGCCACTGCGATCAGGTAGCTTTCCGCCATGCTCGTGATGGTGTTGTTAAACGTTTTTGCAAGCAGGGCAACCAGGCCGGTGATCTGAAAGTCAACATCATGAAAGTTTTTGTTCAAATACGCGGTTATTTCTTCTTCAATGGGATCATATAAAATCCCGTCTACAAAGGGTACTTTGAGTGTCAGCCGGGCCATGGAAAACTGGCTGTCGACAAAATCTTCCAGGTCATCCGAGCCGCTGTTTTCAAAGAGTAAAAATTCCTGCGCCACCAGCGGTTTGTTTTGCGGGATGGTGTACGCGTTGGCATTATTCCCATTTAATGCCTGGTTGATCTCTTTTAAAATCGTGGTGACCGACCAGGATTTTCCAATAAACATTTCTTTAAATGACATTTTTTCAAAATCATCACCCGCGGATTCAATCCGATTCAGCAGCTCCGGTTCATAGAGGCCGTTTTCCCGGTCGGTTTTAAATAAAATTTCCATGCTCATTGACCCGTTGAGTTCCTTGTCGATTTTTTCCGTGGCAACCCGGATCTCACTGGTTTCCGGCAGCCACTTTAACGGGTAATGGGAAAATTCTATGGAAAGCGTGCCCGCAAAAGCAATGGCAATGATACAGAAGCTGATAAATAGGATTTTTTTCGGATGGGTTGTGGAGAACCGGCCGATGCTTTCCAGCACGTTGTCCATGATCCGGTTGTTTTTTCTCAGAACTTCCGTTTTACTGTCGCTTAAAGGAATGACGGCAATCAGGGCGGGAAGCAAAACAATCGTGTAAATAAACGCGAGTATGATGCCGGCGCCCGCAAAGATGCCGATTTCTGCCACCGGCGCCACGTCGGCGTTGGAAAAAGACATTAACCCGGCAGCGGTTGTCAGGTTTGTCATCAACACTGCCAGGCCGGAATGGCCGAGGGCATATACAATGGATTCTTCTTTGCTTTTTGTTTTTCGAAGATGGTGAAAGAAAATGGCAAGAATATGGACGGATGACCCCACGCCCACCGCCAGAATGAAAGAGGGCAGTATTTCCGTGGGCACCTTGATGGGAACACCGGAAATCGCCATCAGGCTGATGGTGGACAACAGCGACAGAATAACAATTACCATCGGCAGGATAACACCCGTAATTCTGCGGAACATGATGTATAATAGTATGGATACGGTCAAAACCGCCAGCAGCATAAATTTCTGCATATCCGACATCATGGCCTGTTTTAGAAAATGAACCACGGCCGGGGAACCGGCAAGGTAAATGGGAAGATCACCGGATCGATACTTTTTAACAATTTTTTCAACCGCCAGAATCACTTGAGTGTTTTCCTGGTCGGTCAGGTATTTTCTTTCAGTGTCGGCAGGTGCTTCGATGGTGTCTTCAAAATCTTCAAATCCGTCCATGATGTCATCTTCGACGCCCATGGACGAATGGCTCTGGGTTTGGATGATAATTGTTGTAAAGGTCCCGTCTTTCGATATCAGCATGTTTTCATACATGGGATTGGACAAGGCCCGCTGTTTGGTCGCCTGAATCTGGTCCTCGGTTTCCGGCCAGTTTTCCAAAAGGTCTTCAACAATTAAAAGGTCTTCTTCTCCCCTTGTATTGCGGGCGTTGACAAGGCTGGTGATATCGTCAATATAGGGTACGTTTTCTTCCAGTTCCGTGTGCAGCTGAGCAAGTGTCTTTAAAAAATTGACATCAAACACCTGTTTTGGTTTGAGTGCCACGATAACCACTTCATCACGGCCGAACTGGTCTCTGAAATCATTGTAAGTCAGCAGGGCCGGGTCTGTTTTGTGTAAAAAAGCTTCTGTGGAGGTGTCAATTTCAATTGTCGGGAGCTGGGACAGCAGGGCACCGATGGCAATCAGCATCAAAAAAATTGTTTTTATCCGGTGGTGATAAATTTTGCGGGCAAACGCTGCGAATTGATATTCGATCCGGTTTCGAATGTTGTTCATGTTCAATTCCTTTTATCCCTTGGTGAAGATTGCGCAGAAAATCAGGGTTTCAACTTCTCCTGTATTATTCTCAGGACCCGGTATTCAGATAAAATAGATTAACCGGTAACAGAACACGGCTGTTTACTGCTCCATGCATCGTGTTGTTTGATTCACAGCAGCGGCTGCTTCCGCGATGATCCGCTCGATGAGTTCGGAGACACCGGGCGTATCCTGCAAAATTCCGGTAACCTGTCCGAGCAAAAGAACACCGTCTTGAACATCGCCTTCAGCCAGACTGATCTGAATGGGTTTATAGGCATTTGCCATGCGGGCCAGCTGAATCGATTTTGCCCACCCGGCAACCAGTATTCCAAGAAGCATTTTAAACCACGGGAATCCAAATGCATTTGCCGCATCCCGGGATGTAAACAAGGCACGGATCATGGGTATACGGTCCCGGATCAGGCGGTCGGCCCCTTTGGACTGCATTGCCCGGCATGGGAGGCCGTCAATTTTGTGGGTATAAACGGTGTCATGGACATTTTTTTCAATACTGGCCTGTTTGGTATTATGATGCACCGGGCTTTCAACCGTATTCATAAACCGGGTTCCCATGGCAATGCCCCCGGCACCCAGCGAAATTGCTGCGGCAAGTCCCCGACCGTCGGCAAATCCGCCGGCGGCAATCACCGGAATATCAACGGCATCAACAATGCTGGGCACCAGCACCAGGGAAGTGACATCTCCTCCGTGGGCAGCGGCTTCATGTCCTGTAACGATCAAAGCATCCGCGCCGTCCCGACAAGCGGCAAGGGCGTGTTTATGGGTGACAACCGTGGCAATCACTTTGCCGCCGTAGGAATGGACTGCGGAAGACAGCCGGTCGCCTTTTCCAAGCGAATAGTTCACAATCGGGACTTTTTCTTCGATCAGGATGTCGGCTTTCTTTTCAGCCCCCGGAAGCATCAGGGGAATGTTTGCCCCAAACGGTTGGCCCGTTATTTCCCGAATTGTGCGGATAGCCCGGCGTGTCTGGTCAATATTCAGGTTGCCGGTTGCCAGAATGCCGAGTCCGCCGGCATTGCTGACTGCGGCAACAAGTTCCGGCGTACTGACACCGGTCATTCCGGAAAGGATAATAGGATATTGGATTTTGAAAAGTTTGGTAACCGCAGTTTTCATATCGCACCTTTTGAATGCATCAAACAATTTTATAAATTTACAGTTTGTCGCCCGATGAAGAAAAAGAGGTTTTAAAGAATTGAAAATCAGGTTAACATGAATATGAAATTATTTAAAAGCTAAATCTTTAAAAATTCAGGTAAATATTTGATTGATGAGTCAAAAAAATTCGAAAAAACAATGAAAGCGGTTGTATTTGAAAATCGGAAGATTTCCATCGTCGACGTCCCGATTCCGGTTCTTTCCAAAAATGAGGCGCTGGTAAAAATTGATCTGGCCGGGATCTGTGCCACGGATTTTGCGCTTTTAAACGGATATCATAATTTTGCCGGTATACCGGGACATGAATTTACCGGTGTGGTGTTCTCGGCGCCGGGCAGAGCGGATCTGGAGGGGCAGCGCGTAGTTGCGGATATCAACAGCGGTTGCGGTCAATGTGATATTTGTCGGACCGGGGATCAGCGGCACTGCGGCAACAGGAGCGTTATTGGTATTCGGGACCGGAATGGGGTGTTTGCAGACTTCTGCGCCATACCGCTTGCAAATCTTCATGTTGTTCCGGACAGTATTGGAGATGAAGAGGCTGTTTTTGCCGAACCGCTGGCCGCCGCTCTTGAAATTACCCGGCAGATGGAAGTCTCCGAACAATCCCGGGTTGTTGTGTTGGGAGACGGGAAAATGGGTCTTTTGTGCGCACTGGTGCTGCGGCAGAAGACGTCAAATACGGTTCTGGTCGGTCGGCATCCGGATAAACTGGAAATTGCCGGTCAGCAGGGAGTCCATACTATTTGCAGCCAGGGCAAAAGTACCGGCGAAACATCGAATGTTGAAAAAGGAAAATTTGATCTGGTGGTTGAGGCCACCGGCAGTCCGGACGGCATTAACGAGGCAATTGCTCTTGTGCGACCGGAAGGAACGGTTGTAATCAAGACAACGTCTTTTGAAAAATCAGTTATTGACCTTGCCAATGTGGTCGTCAATGAGCTGCACCTGATCGGTTCCCGGTGCGGTGATATCCAACTGGCTTTGGATTTCATGAAAAAAAAAGTGATCGATCTTCACCCGCTCATTGAAGCGGTTTATCCTTTAGAAAAATTTGAAAAAGCCTTTGCCCACGCGTTGAAGAAAGGGAGCCGGAAGATTCTGATTCGCAATAACAACGAGATAAAAGGTCAAGCGTAGACCTGACCCCTTTTAATTTTAACTATACAGCAGGGAGTGAAATATGAAAACACTAATTCGCGGAATCATTTATACAGCACTGGCAGGTTTTATTGTTTGTTTAAGCGGGTGTAAAAGTCCGAATATCGGCCTGGATAATAACGCGCTGAAACCCTGCCCGGGGTCACCCAACTGCGTGTCTTCCATGGCAGAAGACACGTCTCATAATGTCGAACCGTTTCGGTATGAGGGAACCGCCGAAGATGCGAAAAAGAAACTGATCGCAATCATTGAATCAACAAACCGGGCGCAGGTTATTACATCCGAAATCAACTATATTCATGCTGAATTTACGTCCCTGATATTCCGGTTTGTCGATGATGTGGAATTTTATTTTGATGACAACGCGCCGATTATTCATGTCCGGTCCGCATCACGGGTGGGGTATTCGGATCTCGGGGCCAACCGGAAACGGGTTGAAGCAATCCGGCAACAGTTTAATAATTAGACAAACAAGGACCATGGATACGGATACAAAACTTCAGGACTTTTCGCATCCTGAATTAAACGTTCAGGTAACCGCTATTGGCGGCAGTTATTTTATGTTAAAGGAAGCCCGGCTGAGATTAAACAGCGAGGACATATTGTACCTGGTCGGTACTGCGATTTTTGATACCACCTGCTGCGGCACCGGCGGATGCGCCTATGCACTGGTGCCGGGTATGATCCGGGAGTGGCGGTATAAAACAGATGAAAACGGCCGCCCGGTTTCCCGGGTCAAATTAATTTCAGAAGAGCGGATATGGAAAAAGATACGGGAAATGATTTTAAGAATAGAATCCGTCCATCAGGTTGATTTTATGTAATCGTCTCTATTGAAAAACAGGATTGGAATGGAAACAGGTTTGCCTGTGACACAAGATCTTGGAAAAGCAGAACTTCAATAATTTTGACGGTCTCATCAGATAACTCCCATGACCATTTGAAAACGGAAAGCTAAAGAGTTTTTTAAAAATGTAACAAAACCTGTTGACAAAGGTTTTTACATTCTATATTACTTGCACTTCTCAATCACGAGTAATCAACGTTTTAAAAACATTTGGCTGCTTGTTTTTTGAGTTAAGAAAAAAATTAGGTGCAAGGATTTTTATTACACCTTTGATCTTTGAAAACTAAATAGTGACGAATAAATAAATTGAATTTGAGTTTAAACAGGATTGATTAAAGAGTGCCTGAAAGGGTGCTTGACATATTAATTGGAGAGTTTGATCCTGGCTCAGAATGAACGCTGGCGGCGTG
>JAQYVU010000205.1 GCA_030145385.1 Desulfococcaceae bacterium | reverse complement strand
TAATAGGTTTGCAATTTGAAAGCGATCAATTTATCCCTTTAGTTAGTAATTTTATGGTTTTATCATAAAATTATCTATACACTTTGAACTGCATACAAAAATTGATTTAGGAATATTTCTCTGTTACTTTTCCGCGTTCATTATTTGTAATGTGTTTCTGTTGTCAACGGTCGTTTAAAATTGAGCCATTTTCGGTCGTGAGAATTGAGCCACATTAATTTATCTTCTGAAGCTCATTCACCTCATTTTCTTCTACCTTGCATCTCAGACGATAACTGTTTCCTTTGATATTGATCACAACGCTATGGTGTAACAGGCGGTCCAATATAGCCGTGACGATGATCGGATCGTGTAACAGCTCCGCCCAGTCGGAGAATGCCTTATTCGAAGTAATGACCGTACTGGCCTTTTCATACCGGTTGGCAACGAACCGGAAGAACAGATTGCACTCTTCACGATCGATGGGCGTATACCCCACTTCATCAACGACGACCAAAGACGATTTGTAATAGCTGCGTCCCCTTCCCGGACGCCCGGCTTCATGATCCTTTTTTAGCTTTTTGGTCAAATCTTCCATGTTGGTAAAGTAGATGCTCATCCCGAACTGACAGGCTTTTAATGCCAATGAGACGGCCAAATGTGTCTTACCGACTCCGGGAGGCCCAAGAAAGATCACATTTCCTTTTTGCTGGATAAACGTAAGATCAAACAATGACATGACTTTTTGTCGATCCAGCTTGGGTTGGAACGTAAAATCAAATTCATCGATGCTCTTGATAAACGGCAATCCGGAGATCTTCAGGGCGGTTTCCACCCGTCGTTGCTCCTTATGCGCCACCTCCTCTTCCAGGAGCTCATCCAGAAAGCTGAGATGGCTTTTATCCTGCTTTTCGGCTGCCTTGACAATATGTTCCAATATCTCTCTGATTCTCGACAAGCGCAGGCGTGTCAGATTGGATTCAATCCGATCAAGGACAAGCGTATTGCTCATGGCCGCACCTCCTCAACCAGTTGGTCATAAATATAGAGGGGACGAACCTGAACGTCCATGGCATATTGTGGTTTGCTCGGGCTGATCGTGTAGTTGGCCCGACCTTTGATACGGCGGCCGTTTCTATATTTACGCTTGTTCATCTCACGGTCTTTTCTTAAGGCTTCATAGAATCGCTTGTCCTGAACCAGATGACCTTTGCCTTTGGGGATGTCGTAGGTTACCACCAAACAATCGTTGTAAAAGATTCTCATGGTGCTTTTTTTGACCCGCAATATGATTTGTTTGCCGACAAGATCATGGGGAACGACATAGCTGTTGCCTTCAAAACGAACGGTGCAGTCTTTATACACCTTTCGATAGACCCGATAGGACGTATCAAATGCTTGGCGCGGCAGAATATTCAAATGAGACTTTTCACGGTAAAAGCGGTCTTGTACAACTTCGTGCGTCGTGCCGTGAACTCGTTCATCTTTTTTGGAAAGCCAGGTCAAAAGATCCCGATTGGCGGTATCAAGACAGATAAACCCGTATCCACGCCAGAACCCTTCACGGATAAAACTGTAGGGTCGTTCGATCTTTCCTTTGACCCAGGCAGCATACGCAGGGGCTACTTCCGGCTTAAAACCATAGTGCAGCGCAAACCCCATCAGCGTATCGTTGAATTTCTTCTTGCCCGCGATTTTGCCGATATAGACGTTTTTCATCCGATCGTACAGAATCTGCTCCGGAACCCCGCCAAAATATTCAAATGCCTGGATATGGCAGTCAAGAAAGGTCGGTAAATCACAGCGCTCAATCAGCTCCGCATACATTTTGCGGGAATAACCCAATATCATCGAGAACAGAAACAACTTTAACACACTGCCATCTGGCTTCGCCACTTGAAATTCACCAAAATCCACCTGGGCTTGATATCCAGGCTCGGTCTCAAAACGCATGTAGGCCACTTTATGGTAATTTTCTTTGATTCGGCGAACCCTTCGCTTGACGATCTCATAACTTCCGATGAATCCCATGTTGCTCAAGCGATCATAAATCCAGGTAGCTGTGTAGTCGCTGTCTTCCTCGATCCAGACCTTGATGTTGTCGCTGTAGGGATCAAGCAGGCTCTTCCGATTGCGAGGCTGTGACGGCTCAAACGCAAAATCAGGGTTCTCAATATACTTTTTAACGGTATTGCGGCTAACACCCAGCTTCCGGGCGATGGCCCGCTGCTTCAGCCCTTTTCGGTGCAGCGTAATGATGTCCAAAATGGTCTCCTTTTTTTCAAAACCTATCTCCTGCTAGTTTCTGAGTTTAAAAGTCCCAATATAATCATTAAACTCAGATCGCTATCCAGGTGGCTCATTTTTAAACGACCATTTTTGGCTCAATTTATCACGACCATCCACAGCAGCATCATAATTCCCATAATAAGAGCAAAAAGATGCAGTTATTACAATTTTGTATAAGTATGCCGCCGTCAAAAATAAGCATAGAAAATTAATATCATTATATATATTGATTTTCCTTTCGTTTTCCCACTAGTTTTGTATA
>JAQYVU010000013.1 GCA_030145385.1 Desulfococcaceae bacterium | reverse complement strand
TTTCATCCGTCTCTGCCAGAAGATTTCTCGTTCCGTCGACCATAATGGTTTCAAACTGTTCCTTAGTCCCCCAGTCAAGGGTCCGTGTCGCTAGATGGAAGATAATATCAATATCGTCTGCGATGCCTTTTAAGGAGTCCGGTTTTGTCAAATCGCCTCGCCGAATGTCAACACCAAGAGAAGATAATGCGTCCCCATCTTCCTGGGGCATTAGCAGCCCCCTTACAATATATCCATGTTTAATCAAAGCTTTGGTGAGATAAAAGCCGATAAAACCTGCTGCACCAGTTACAAGCGCTCTCATGATTTTTTCCTTTCACAGACATAGCTATTAAAAATTTAATATTAAAAATCAGACAGATTCTGATAAAAAGTAACCGTCGCCGGACTTGTAACGGTGGGATCGGTGACCACATTCACGCATGCAGGCTTTCCGGAATCAATAGCACGCTGAATGGCCGGGATAATATCCTCATCCTTTGTTACCAGCTCACCGTGTCCGCCCAGAGCTTCCACCATTTTTTCATAGTGTCGCATTCCCAGCTCCGAGCATGTGCACCTGTCCGCGCCAATGCTCATCTCTTGAGAATGCTTGATCATTCCCCAGGCACAATCGTTGTTTACAACGCAAATAATGGGGATATTGTGACGAACAGCGGTATCAAATTCCATGCCGTTAAATCCAAAGGATCCGTCTCCGTTCAATACTATGACCGGTTTGTCTGGATTGGCTATTTTTCCTGCAAGCGCAAAAGGAATACCGGTGCCGATGCACCCGAGCAGTGATCCTGCGGGCGCCAGCATACCGGCTTTCCGGGATGATGTGAGTCCGGCAAGCCCAAAATAGGTGGTATCACCGCCGTCAGCCACGTAGTATGCATCTTCGCCAAACACTTCCTGGATTTTAGCAACCAGACGGTTCGGGTGTATGGGATCAGAAGCGGTTTCACGTTGTTCAATCTCTGTTGTCATAAACGCTTTATAAGCATTTCTCAGGTCCTTCACCCATTTCTTGTGATCTTTTTTATCCACCAGAGGAATAAGCTGGTTCAGAACATCATTGACATCCCCAACCAACCCGACATCAGCGCGTCGATTCCGATCGATTTCATTTGGATCAATATCGACCCGGATCACCTTGGCATCCGGAAACAGCCGACCGTGCTGGAGTACCCAGTTAAACCGGATCCCGACAGCAACGATTACGTCGGCCTGGGGCAGGGCTGTCATGACGCTGTTAAACCCGCCGTCATTGATACACAGCGGATGATTATCAGGCATGGCACCTCTGCCGTTGTTGATCAGGGAAAACGGCATACCGGTTTTCTCAATAAACGATGGGAGAGACAGTGTGCAGCAGCTCATGCCGGTACCGCTGCCGCCCAAAAACAAGGGTTTCTTTGCGTTATTGATAATTCGGGCAGCCTCTTTTAATTCGTCTTCTCCAGGATGTGTTGAAGAATTGTGCATTCTGCGGGTAGGCATCTTGACAGCATCTTTTTCAACTTCAACAAACAGAATGTCCGGCGGCAGTTCCAAGAAAACCGGCCCTGGTCTGCCCGTGCTCGCCTCACGGAATGCGATGGAAAGATATTCCGGAATCCGCCTTGGGTCATAACAGGTCGCACACCATTTGGTGATGGGTTTAACCATGTCGACCTGGTTCATTTCCTGAAGCGCACCGGTCAAGTCATCGCGAATGGGGTGCCTTCCGGATAACACTACCATTGGAACACAATCCAAATGAGCATTTGCAATGCCTGTTAATGCGTTGGTAAATCCAGGGCCCGCGGTCACCAGGCAAACCCCCGTCTCACCGGTATATATCGACCAGGCATGTGCCATCATAGCGGCTGCCTGTTCGTGACGGGTATCAATGGTGCGGATATTGTATTCTGATAATCCATCCAGAATATTTTCAATATGTCCGCCTGACAGTGTAAAAACCGTATTCACGTTTTCAATCTCTTTCATATATTTTGCGACAAGATGTCCACCGGTTATTTTTTTTGACATGCCTTTTCTCCTTTAACAATTTTGATTTATTAAAAAATATTTTAAAGTTTATGGATGGCTAAGTCTAAAGTTCCATATGCAAGGCGTAGCGGTTTTTCAGGCTTAAGATAATACAGTTAGTATATTGGGAGGCTGAAAAACAGCTACAACGCAGCAGATGGGATTTTTAACGACGCCATCACATGACGAGCTTCATCCCATCTTCAAACCACTGGGCAAAGACACTCATTCCTTCAACCTTCAGCTTTCCTTGAGCGGCCGCATTAAAAGACGCATCCGCCTCTTTGCTGGTCATCACTGAAAATCCCGTGGCCGCATCTTTCCAGACAAGCGCCACATCAAACTCTTTGTGGTCTCCCTTTTTTGAAGAGATGGTGCCTTTATTGAACACAAACAGCCGCGCGTGTTCACCGTCTGCTGTTTTAATCAGGATTTTTGCATTGGTTTTCCGAATATAGTGCTTGAATGCTTTGTTGGTGACAGCAGCAATTTTTAAGATTTGAGCAAGGGCTATGAGTAGAATTGATAACCTCATTGTTTTTTCTCCTTTGAAATTGTTAAAGGTTTAGGTGAATGAAACCACGGTTTTAATTGCGCCGTGCTCACTCTTGTTTAAATTTACTTCAATCATTTTTTTATATTCCTCGAGCCTGAATTTATGGGTGACCAGGGTATCTGCTTTTATTTTTCCCTCATTCAGCAGATCCAGTGCTATCTCGAATACATGCCGCAGTTTGCCATTGTTATTAACCATGCCGTAACTGTAGACGCCTTTGACGGTCTGCAGCTTCAGCCACATGGGTGTAAGATCCAGCTTCACATCCCCGCCGATCCCAACCACACTGAGCGTTCCCATGGCGGAAAGTATCCGCAGGCTTAAATTCAGGGTTGATGATTTTCCAATGGTGTCATAGATACGATGAAACCCGCCCATGGCAATTTCTGTTCCGATCATCGGCTTATAAACTGTTGCGCCGGTTATTTGCTCGGTCTGTTTAAATACTTTTTTATAAGGTATGATTTGATCAGCCCCCATTTCTAAGGCCAGACGAGCGGCAGATGGAGATGGCTCAATAACAGATATCCGGCAGTTGGGAGCCAGTGTTCTTGCGGACTGGATGATCAGGTTGCCGATTACCCCTCCGCCAATTACAAGGATCTGATCATCAGCTTTCGGCATGTTGTCAAAAATTGTTTGCAGGGCAACTGCCAGCGGTTCGGTCATCACAGCGGATTCATTAGAGACCGCATCCGGGATTTTGAAAAGCTGGCTTTTGTGTGCAACCATGCTCGGTGCAAACCCCCCATTGATTTTGCTGTTGATTCCGGTGAACATTCCAGGCGGAAGAGAGCCCTCGGCAAGGTTTTCGCAGTTACCGGAACGACCGCTTTGGCAGCTCGGACACACTGGAGAGATGTTTCTGGCTTCACAGGCAAGAACCGGATTGATTGCAACCCGGTCTCCGACATTTAAGTGTTTGATTCCCGGGCCGGCTTCCACGATTTCACCAATTATTTCGTGGCCGATACCACAGGGAAAGGAGGTGAAGGGCGACGCGGTCGGGGAATCGTGCAGTAAAATTAAATTTAAATCGCTGCCGCAAAACCCGCAATAAATGGTCTTTACTTTTGCCCAGTTATCTGAAGGACGTTCGGGCTCTGGAATATCAGCCAGCTGGACGGTCTTTAACGGGCCTTTATAAAAAACTTGCTTTCCGGCCACGGGAGCCACGCTTTTTGCCAAAACAAATTGAGGTACGCTGACATTAAATTGCAGTGCTTTCATTGCTGTTTTCTTTCCTTTCACTTTATTCAATGCAAACAAGAATTTTTGTAACCACTGTTTCGCAATAAAAACTTTGCACAGCACGTGCCAAAATTAGATTCTATTTACTATCAGATATTTATATGATTAGCCTTGCTTTAGACCGTCAAATATGATAGGTCGTACTCTTGGTATTTGACAATTCCGTTAAATAAAACAGGTTTTATGGCTTGCCATTGACAAGAGGGGGAATTTAATGACCACATTATTAAAAGAATCTGCCAGCGCCTTATCATTGCGGGTGTTTAACAGTCAGGATATTCACCAAGCCCTGGTTGAAGTTTTTAAATCCCTTCAGGAAAGTTTCCCTTTAGACTTCATCAATATTCCGATTATGGACGACAGGCGGCGAGTTGCCCGATACCGGGCAGTGGTGACAAAGGATAATGCTGTCCTGGTTGATGAAACCGTTAAGTTATCAAAAGCAGCTTATCAGGAGGCAATCCAGTTTCGAGGAGAAAAAATTGCATTAATCAACGACTCGGAACAAAGTGCACTTTTAAAAGACATCGCGGCGCACCTGGGCATTCCTGACATATTCTCCACAATTGCAATAAATAAAAGGATAGACAGGGATCGATATGCTGTTTTAGGCCTGGTTGCCCTTGGAAAGGGACGATATCTTGATGAACACTATCGTCGCCTGGAAGAGATATATGATGTCATATCCAGCATCACCATTAACCTGTTAAACCGTATTGAAATAGATGAACTCCGCGAGTCCCTTACAATTGAGAATGCAGAGTTAAAAAAAAGGCTTGGGTATCTGGGTGACAGCCAGATTGTCGGCATGGAGTCCGGCCTGTCAGGTACTTTGGAACAGATCGAACAGGTGGCTCCGCTTGATTCTCCGGTATTGCTGATGGGAGAAACAGGCGTTGGTAAAGAGGTTCTGGCCAATGCGATTCATCAGAAGTCACGTCGGGCAGATAAGCCATTTGTGAGCTTAAATTGCGGTGCCATACCGGAATCACTTCTTGAAAGCGAATTGTTTGGCCATGAAAAAGGGGCGTTTACAGGTGCCAGTCAGTTAAGAAAAGGATATTTCGAGCAGGCAGACGGTGGAACAATTTTTCTGGATGAAATTGGAGAGCTCTCCCTCAATGCTCAGGTTAAGCTGCTTCGTCTGATTCAGACAATGGAATTTAAACGTGTGGGCGGACAGTTTAATATTTCTGTTGATGCCCGTATTATTGCAGCCACCAACCGTGATCTTGAAGCCATGGTCAAGGATCTGAAGTTCAGACAAGACCTGTGGTTCCGCCTGAATGTTTTTCCTGTTTTTATCCCCCCTTTAAGGGAACGGCAAGAAGACATCCCTGCCCTGGCAGAGTATTTCATGCGGCATAAATCAAAGGAAATGAACATTTCCTATACACCCCGTTTCTCTCCGGAAGCCCTGGCACAGCTGCAATCGTATGACTGGCCCGGAAATGTGCGTGAATTACAAAATGTTATGGAACGGGCGATAATCATCAGTAAGGGGTTGCCCTTATCTTTTCCACACCTGGCCGGGACAAGTGCTGGTCCGAGGGCGTCAGATTCATCAGCAGATGATCCAGCCAATTTCCCGACAATGGAAGAAATGACAATCAGGCACATCGTCAAAAGCCTCCAATTAGCAAATGGGAAAATAGAAGGAGCAGGCGGCGCGGCAGAGCTTTTGAATATGCACCCTTCAACGCTCAGGGGGCGCATGCGCAAACTTGGCATCCGTATGAGCAGGACATTGACCTATTAATTTTTCTGAGTTTTAGTAATCATAAGGCGAAAGTTTTAACAAAGGCAGATGGTAGCCTCCGTTTGTTAATCCAATGAAAAAAATCAAGAAATAGTAAACTCCCGGTAAAGTCCACTATGTGATTGTTTCTTTAAGGTCCGTTCCGAGACCTCAAGCAACTCAAACCCCACCTACTATCGTCTTTTGGAAGATGGAGCAATGCACAAGACAGAATCAGAATCCAAGACGGATGTTTTTGTTCATATAATAAGTAATATTCAGTCTGTATCAGAATTTGCAGATACTTTTCGTTCAGTTCTTGCCAATTACGAATTGAAGAAGAGAGTCTAAGCAGAAAAATTCAACACACGCAAAAGCCTCACCACGTCATGACGTAATGAGGCTTTCTAAAAAATCCGCAACCCAAAAGCAGAAAACCCGTTATAAGATAAGGTTAAATTCCTTCTTACTTCAACTTCTGAGCAAGCAGCTTATTCACAATCTGCGGATTCGCCTTGCCCTTGGTTTCCTTCATTACCTGCCCCACAAAAAAGCCAATAAGCTTTTTATTGCCGCCTGTAAATTTTTCCACCTGCAAAGGATTGGCGGCAATCACCTGATCCACCACCGCTTCAATGGCGGATTCATCAGTTACCTGAACCAGGCCTTTTTCCTCCACGATCGTTTTGGGGGATTTACCGGACTTGACCATTTCTTCAAACACGGTTTTGGCAATTTTTCCGCTGATGACATTGGTTTCAATAAGCGTGAGCAGTTCGGCCAACCGGGCGGATGACACCGGGGATTGTTCAATGGTTTTGCCTTCAGCCTTGAGCAGACCCAGCAATGTGCCCATCACCCAGTTGCTGACCATTTTGGGATTGTTAACCTTTTTGGCGCAGTCTTCAAAATAATCGGCCAGTTCTCTGGCAGTGGTCAATACTTCCGCATCATAGACGGGAAGGGCATAGTCTTTGACAAACCGCTCTTTTCGGGCTTCGGGCAGTTCAGGCAGACTTTGTCTGACCGACTCGATCCATTGTTCATCAATGACGATCGGCACCAGGTCCGGGTCCGGGAAATAACGGTAATCATGGGCCTCTTCCTTGCCCCGCATGGAATGGGAGCGATTTTTGGCGCTGTCCCACAGGCGGGTTTCCTGCACCACCTGGCCGCCATCGGCAATCACGGCTTTCTGGCGCTTGATCTCATAAGCAATGGCGCTTTCCACATATTTAAAGGAATTCAGATTTTTCAGTTCCGCCCGGGTGCCGAACGGTTCGGTTCCTTTGGGCCGGATGGACACATTGGCATCGCACCGGAAACTGCCTTCTTCCATGTTGCCGTCGCTGATGCCCAGATACCTGAGGATCGACCGGATTTGGCGCAAATACGCCCCGGCTTCCTCGGCTGAGCGGATATCCGGTTCGGAAACGATCTCAATTAAAGGAGTTCCGGTTCGGTTATAATCCACCATGCTCACCGGGCGGCCCGGGTCATGAATGAGCTTGCCGGCATCTTCTTCCATATGGATCCGGGTGATCCCGATCCGTTTGAAGGTGCCGTCTGCCAATGTAATATTGATATGCCCGTGTTCGGCAATGGGGAATTCATACTGGGAAATCTGATAGCCTTTGGGAAGGTCCGGATAAAAATAATTTTTTCTGGCAAACCGGCTTTGCCGCGTAATGGTGCAGTTGGTGGCAAGAGCCATGTGCATAGCGTATTCCACCACGGTTTTGTTTAACACCGGCAACACCCCCGGCATTCCGAGACATACGGGGCATACATGGGTATTGGGATCCGCGCCGAACCGGGTGGAACAGGAGCAGAAAATTTTTGTATTGGTTTTTAACTGGGAATGGACCTCAAGCCCGATGACCGGTTCAAATTCCATTTTTCTTCCTTAACATATCTTAAATCGTTAATTTGTTAATATTTTGATTGCCTGGCCGAAACTGCTGTTTTTCGATTCCGACACCAGGAAAAAAATCTTTTCCCGGAAAACACCTTATATATAAGACTTTTTTATGTGATAAATTGATAGTCATCGTCAACCTTTATTTACGGCAAATCAAAAAGCTTTTCATGGTATTTCTTCATCACTGTCATAGAAACGAACCTTATCAATGATATTGGAAAATTGTGATTCAGTTCGCTGGGAGTCTCAAATAAAACGCAAAACAATTTTGCAACTGCTGCCGATGTATTTTATTTTGACATCTGATTCAGATGAAAGATATAGTGATTTGTTTTTTTAACAGGTATTCACCTGTGTTTAATTGCCAGGATGGAGATTTACGTAAAAATGAAGTTTTTTGTGTGTGTTATCGGCATGGTGATGATAATTGAAGGGCTCCCCTATTTCGGGTTCCCTGAGAATATGAAGCAAATGATGAAAAAAGTCCTGGAAATCCCGGATGATGCCCTGCGCAAATTCGGATTGGTGCTCATGCTGACCGGGCTTGTTCTCGTCTATATCGGTAAAATGTAATAAGATTATTCCCATGCACGCCTTAACCGACTATGATTATTTTCTTCCGGAAGACCTGATTGCCCAGGAACCGGTCAGCAACAGAGACCAGTCCCGGCTTCTGCATTTAAAAAAAACAACCGGAGAGATTTCCCATCATCAGTTTTCATCTCTGACAAATCTGCTGAAAAAAGGGGATGTGCTGGTTGTCAACAACACGGCGGTGATTCCGGCCAGGATGTTCGGCCGCAAGGAGACCGGCGGCAAAATTGAAATCCTGATCGTCAACTATGCGGCGGCAGCACAGAATATCAGCGCAGGCGGCAAAATTGAATTCGAATGCCTGGTCAAGGCGTCCAAATCACCCAAACCCGGCACCTGCATCGATTTCGGCCCGGATTTAAAAGCAACGGTATCTGCGGTTCACGAACGGACCTTTACCCTTGAATTTTTCAGTGAACAACCGTTTGACGAAGTAATGAACACCAACGGCGTGATGCCGCTGCCGCCGTATATCAAGCGGGAACAGGCCGCAGACCCCAAATGGAAGGACAAAACCAGCTACCAGACGGTTTACGCAAAACACAAAGGCGCGGTGGCAGCCCCCACTGCCGGGCTGCATTTTTCTGCCAAAATGCTTGAACATATCAAAGACATGGGCGTATCCATTGCCAATATTACGCTCCATGTGGGATACGGCACATTCATGCCCATCCGATGTTCAGATATCCGCGACCACCAGATGCATTCGGAGCATTTCATCATATCCGAAAGCACCGCAAAAATGATCAATGCCGCAAAAACTGACGGTCGCCGGGTGGTGGCCGTGGGCACCACATCGGTAAGAACACTGGAATATGTTGCCGATGAAAAAGGCCATATTTCTCCGTGCACCGGCAGCTGCGACATTTTCATATACCCGGGCTACACGTTTAAATGCGTTGACGCCATGATCACCAACTTTCATCTGCCCCAATCCACACTGATCATGCTCGTGTCGGCATTTGCCGGGCGGGACAATATACTGAATGCCTATAATTGCGCGGTAAAAGAAAGGTATCGGTTTTTTAGTTATGGGGATGCGATGTTTATTGAATAACCGGTGGCGTCGCTAAAAGTTTCATCTACTGCGTTGCAGCAGCTTTTCAGCCACTCAATATACGACTTGTATTATTTCGAGCCTGAAAAACCACTACGCCTTGTATATAAAACTTTTAACATAGCCACCCTATACTTTCAGGATCAGAAATAATGACCCTGAAAAAGCAAAAAGAAGAAAAATATGATAAAATTTAAAATAGATAAAAAATCCAGCGACACACGGGCGCGGACCGGCGTATTAACGACCCCGCATGGTGTTATTGAGACCCCCATATTCATGCCGGTGGGAACCGCCGGCACCGTCAAGGCGATCATCCCCGAGGAACTCCACGACTGCGGGGCACAGATCATTTTGGGCAACACCTATCATTTATATCTGAGGCCCGGGATGGAGGTTATCCGCCAATTTTCGGGCCTTCACACGTTTATGAACTGGGACGGCCCGATCCTGACCGACAGCGGCGGATTTCAGATCTTTTCTTTAGCCAAAATTTCAAAAACCACGGAAGAAGGATTTGATTTTCAGTCCCATATTGACGGGTCCCGGCACCTGATTACTCCGGAAGACGCAGTGGACATCCAGACCACCCTGGGTGCTGACATCATCATGTGTTTAGACAGCTGCATTCCCTATCCGGCGGATGAACAACAGGCAAAAGACGCTTTAGAGCTCACCACCCGGTGGGCCGGGCGCTGCAAAATCCGATGGGATAAAATACCTGACCGGCAGAATTCGCTGTTCGGGATTGTCCAGGGCGGCATGTTTAAACATCTTCGGCAGCAATCAGCCGAAGAGCTCATTGCTCTTGATTTTCCCGGTTATGCGGTGGGCGGGTTGAGCGTTGGCGAGCCCAAGGACCTGATGATGGAAATGGCCGAACATTCCCTGCCCCTGCTGCCGGATGAAAAGCCCAAATATATCATGGGCGTGGGCACCCCGGAAGACCTGGTGGAGCTGGTTTCTTTGGGCGCGGACATGTTCGACTGCGTGATGCCCACCAGAAATGCACGAAACGGCAAGCTGTTTACATCTTTCGGCGCCATCAATATCAACAACGCGCAATTCAAAACAGATACCGATCCCGTGGACCCGGAATGCGCCTGCTACACCTGCCAAAACTATTCCCGGGCCTATCTGAATCATTTGTACCGGTCCCGGGAACTGCTGTCTTACCGGTTAAACACCATCCATAACCTGCATTATTACCTAAACCTGATGCAAAACATGCGAACGGCCATTTCAAACGATACATTTGCGCAGTTTAAAGCGTCATTTTATGCAAAACGAAATAAAGCAGTTTAACCACCACCGGGTATTTTGTTGAATATGAAAGAATCCGGCTCAAAAATGACAGAAGATTTTGTCTGTCTTATCCTATATCCATAGAAATGGTTGCAATATCAACCGGTTCATTTTATGATCGTTTAAAAAAACGACCAAAACAATTAACATAATTGCATAAATATATTTGGAGGATAATATGAAAGAAAAAGTTCAGAAAGTAATTGATAAAATCAGACCCTCTTTGCAGGCCGACGGCGGCGATGTCGAACTGATCGATGTGGTGGACGGAATTGTCACGGTAAAACTCCAGGGCGCCTGCGCGGGATGCCCCATGTCCCAGATGACCCTGAAAAACGGTATTGAACGCCTGGTAAAACAGGAAATTCCGGAAATCAAATCAGTTGAGAAAGTAGATTAATCGCATAAATATTTGATCAACAGGGTGTTCAACCTGGACCGGAGACCATAATGACCATTGCAAAACAGATTGAAGGGTACATGTCGGGTGCTTCGTGGATCCGCAAAATGTTTGAAGAAGGTGCCAAACTTAAAGCGGCGCACGGTGCTGAAAATGTGTTTGATTTCAGCCTCGGCAATCCCAATATTCAGCCGCCTGCTGCCTTTAATCAAAAATTAAAATCACTTATCGAATCTGAAGAACCGGGCAGCCACGCCTATATGCCGAATCCGGGCTACCCCTTTGTTCGGCAGGCGGTGGCATCGTATCTGTCTAAGGAGCACGGCACGGATATTACCGAAAATGAAATCCTGATGACCTGCGGCGCGGCCGGCGGGTTAAATGTTATCTTAAAAACCATACTGGATCCCGAAGATGAAGTCCTGACCCCGGCCCCGTTTTTCGTGGAATACAGATTTTACGTGGAAAACCACAGGGGCCGGCTGATCCCGGTCAAAACCCGGTCGGATTTCACTCTGGACCTGGAAGCCATCGAGGCCGCCATCACCGGCAAGACCAAGGCTGTGATTATCAACTCTCCCAACAACCCCACCGGACAGATTTATTCAGCCGACAGCCTGAATCAGCTGGGATCGTTGCTGACAGACAAAAGCATAGAATTCGGCAGGACCATTTACCTGATATCTGATGAGCCCTACCGGAAAATCATCTATGACGGGGCCAAAGTCCCGAGTATTTTTAACTGTTACCCGGAAAGCATTATTACCACGTCTTATTCCAAGGACCTTTCTCTGCCCGGTGAACGCATCGGATATATCGCGCTCAATCCGTCGGCAAGTTTTCTGGCGGACCTGATCAACGGCATGAGCCTTGCCAACCGGATATTGGGTTTTGTAAATGCCCCGGCATTAATGCAGCGGGTCATTGCCGGCCTTCAGGGCGAGACGGTTGACATGAGCCAATATGCAAAAAACCGTGAGCTTTTGTGCAGCGGCCTTGCCTCCTGCGGATATGAATTTGTCAAACCGCCCGGCGCATTTTACCTGTTTCCCCAGGCACCGGTTGCCGATGATGTGAAATTTGTCCAGGCCCTCCAGGAAGAACTGATCCTGGTCGTACCCGGCACCGGTTTCGGCGGCCCCGGTCATTTCAGGATTGCGTTCTGCGTGACGGAAGAAACCATCACCAACGCGATGCCGGGATTTGAGAGGACGATTAAAAAATTCAAATAGAATTTTTTAGGCAGAAGGTAATTAGACTGAAGACTGAAGGTAGAAGGCATAGTGCTGAAGGCGTAATCAACAAATCTAACAGGAGATTCTGTTTTCCCTTCAGTCTTCAGCCTTCGGCCTAATTACCTAAACCATGGAGGTCGTCATGAAAAGCGTCCGCAAATCATCTTTTTCCGGAAGCTGGTATCCGGCAACCGCTTCTGAATGTGAAAAAGAGATCAAAAACTTTTTAAAAGAGTCCGGTTTTCAAACAGTCCCGGAAGCCAACTACATTGGCGGGATTGTTCCCCATGCGGGATGGTATTTTTCCGGCAGCCTTGCGTGCCGTGTGATTTCCGCATTAAGCGGCCCGGACGCGCAACAACAGCCGGATGTTGTCGTTGTTTTCGGCATGCACATGCACCCGAGTTCAACCCCGTGCATCATGACCCAAGGCGCGTGGGAAACTCCCTTCGGAGACATTGAAATTGACTCCGGGCTTGCCGGCAGCCTTGCTGAAAAATTTTCCTTTAACATCGAAACCCCCGATCACTATGCTCCGGACAATACCATTGAACTTCAGCTGCCGTTTATTAAATATTTTTTTAACACCTCCCGGCTAATTCCCATCGGGGTACCGCCGGCCGGCAAATCCCTTAAAATCGCCCGGAGTGTTGCGGAAATAGCGCGACAGTCAGACGTAACGATTAAAGTAGTGGGGTCAACGGATCTCACCCATTACGGATCCAGTTACGGCTTTACACCTGTGGGTTCGGGCAAAGATGCGGTTGACTGGGTAAGAGACCACAATGATCGCAAAGCCATAGACCGGATGCTGGACATGGATACTGAAGGGTTGATTGCCGAAGGACTCGCCAGCGGCAACGCATGCTGCAGCGGTGCTGCTGCTGCAGCCGTTGCTGCAGCAGACAAGCTTGGGGCAAAACACGCCAAACTGGTGGGGTATAGCTCCAGTTATGAAAAACATCCGGGAGATTCTTTTGTGGGATATGCCGGGGTTCTTTTTCACTGATAACCTCATAAATGAATAGAGCATTATAAGCAGGTAACCAAAAAGCTGAAAATACTTGACATAAGTCCTCATCTTCCATATTGATGTATAATTAATCCCAAAAGCTGAAAATACGGTTTACGGCCGTCAGGCCATGTCCAATAATTAATTATTGAGATATCTTTCCGACATAATAACCATAGAAAGGGAGGCAACCATGCGCATCGTAGATTACCAGAATATCCACCAGTTGCTGAAAAAAACAGTTGATACAAAACCCGATACAACAGCTTATCGATGGTTTCTGGATTCGGAAGGCACATCAGAATCAGTCACATGGTCTGGATTCTACGACCAGGTCAAACAGGTCGGCAAAAGCCTCATGGCTCTGGATGTTCAGAAGGGTGACAAAGTCATCATTCTCAGCAATTCATGTTACAAGTGGGTTTTATCCGATATGGGCACCACATGTTCCGGTGCGATCACTGTCGGTATCTACCAGTCAAACCTGGCGGAAGACTGCAAATACATTATCAATCATTCCGATTCTGTTGTCATTTTTGCCGAAGACCAGGTCCAAATGGACAAAATTCTCAAAATTAAAGACGAAATTCCCAATATCCGAAAAGTTATTCTTTTCAATGGTGCGACTCAGGATGACTGGATTATCAGCTTTGATGATTTCCTTGCGCTTGGAAAAAACGTCACAGAAAAAGATTATCAGCAGCGCGTCAAAGAGGTAACTCCTCAGGATGTCGCGACCATCGTATATACCTCCGGGACCACCGGCGTCCCCAAGGGAGCGGTTATCACCCAGGACAACCTCATCTTTACCGCCCAGTCAGTGGAAGGCTGCGCCGAGGTTAGAGAAGGGGATGAGGGGTTTCTCTTCCTCCCGCTGGCTCATGTCTTTGCCCGGACATTGACCTATGCGTCCATGCTGTTTGGCACCACCACCAATTTTGCCCGGGGAATGGACTCCATTGTGGATGATTTAAAAATGGCCCGACCGCACTGGTTTCCAAGCGTGCCGAGAATTTATGAAAAAGTGTATTCAAAAGTGGTCAGCGGCGCCGAGGCCGCCGGCGGGGCCAAGCTGAAAATCTTCAACTGGGCCAGAAGTGTCGGCGACCAGGTGGTAGACTGCCGCCTGAACAAAGAACCGATTCCGCTGCTGCTCGGCATCAAGCACAAAGTCGCCACAAAGCTCGTATTCTCAAAAATTCATGCAGCCTTGGGTGGTCGGCTGCGGTTCTGCATCAGTGGTGCGGCTCCCTTAGACCCAACCATCCATCGGTTCTTTCTCGGCGCGGATGTGATTGTACTTGAGGGACTCGGCATGACGGAAAATACATCCTTTACCAACGTTAACCGGCCGGACAACTACCGTGTCGGCTGGGTGGGCCCTCCGGGACCGGGAATTGAACAGAAAATTGCCGAAGATGGCGAAATCCTGTTTCGCGGCCGCAACGTTATGAGAGAATACTATAAAATGCCGGAAGAAACCGCTAAAGACATCTCTGCCGACGGCTGGCTCCATACCGGCGACCTTGGCGAAATCGATTCCGAAAACTTCTTGCGCATCACCGGCCGTAAAAAAGATCTGATCATTACCGCCGGCGGTAAAAACATTGCCCCGTCCGCCATCGAAGGAACCATCGCAACCTCTAAATACATCAATCAGGTCATGGTGATCGGCGACAGACGGAAATTTTTGTCAGCCCTCGTCACCCTGGATCCGGACAATATCACGGAATATGCCAATGAAAACGGCATCAAATTTGATAAATTTGAAGGCCTGCTGACCAATGATAAGATCATCAAGCTGATTAATTCAGAAGTAGCCGAAAAGAATAAGAATTTTGCAAAATTTGAAACCATCAAGAAAATCACGCTGGTGCCGGAATTTACGGTTGAAAATAAAATGATGACCCCTACATTCAAAGTTAAAAAGAATGTGGCATTCGAAGCTTATAAAGGACAAATCGATTCAATGTACCCGAAAGACTGATGCAGCCATTCAGACTTCGATCGGTTTAATTAATTGAAGTGAAGTGAAATCCCCTTAGCTTTTTGAAACAATAAAAGATAAGGGGATTTCTTATCAGATACAATTGAACTTACTTTTCAGTATAGAATTAAAAAATGAGCCAGACACAAAAAACAAATTGGGAAGACCTGGTTGTCGCTCCGGAAAAAGTACTTGAAAAAATCCAGCCCGGCATGTGCATTTTTCTGGGAACCGGTGCGGCTGAGCCACGGACACTGGTGAAGCATCTCATGGATTCAAACGCGGACAACCTTCAGGATCTGGAGCTTTTTCAGCTATTAAGCTTTGGAGATGCCATCTCTATCAAAGAACTCAAAAACCAGAAATACCGTTTAAAGACATTTTTTTCCGGGTGGGTGGCCAAGGAGGCAATATTTGAAGGCCGGGTGGATCTGATTCCCAGCCGGTTTTCCAGGCTTTCCCAGCTGATCGCATCCCGCCAGATCCCCTTTGACGTGGCGTTTATCCAGATTACACCACCCAACAAACTGGGATACTGCAGTTTCGGCGTTGCCGTTGACGTAGCCCGCCTGGTCATGGATCAGGCAACAATTGTTGTCGGAGAAATTAACCCGGATATTCCCCAGACACAGGGCAACTCTTTTGTCTCCATCAATGAATTTGACATGCTGGTCAAAGCAACGGAAAAACCGATCTATTTCCAACGGTGGCCGATTGATCCGATATTTGACAAGGTCGCTGCCAATATCGCCTCTGCCATAGAAGACGGCAGCTGCATCTCTTTTTCCTTTGGTCCCTTATATGAACCGCTGGCCAAACATTTGATGCATAAAAAAGACTTGGGCGTCCATTCACCGATATTTTCCGACGCCCTCATGGACCTGGTCAACAGCGGGGCGGTCACCAACCGATACAAAAGACATTTCCCGGGAAAATCCCTGGCCTCATACGCCATTGGAACCCCGGAACTGTTAAGCTGGCTGGACAACAATCCCTTGGTTGAGTTTCAGAACCTTGACAAGGTGTTCAACCCCATGAGAATCGGCAAAAACGCTAGATTTGTGGCTATTATCAACATTCGAAAAATCGATTTGACCGGCGGAGTTGCCCTGCACGTGGGCAAAGGCAATGTCACCACAGATACGGCTGAAGTCATCGATTTTGTAAACGGCGCTGAGATATCATTTCTTGGATATTCCATCTTTGCGCTGCCGAGCAGAAATCTGAAAGGTGAAGCCAATTTTAAGATTTCACTTGGCGACATTCCCAACCAGCTAAATGTTCGCGAATCACTGGATCTGGTGGTTACCGAATACGGCGTCGCCAATTTAAACGGACGTACAGTGAGGGAACGGGCGATGGCTTTGATTGAAATTGCCCATCCCGAGGACCGGGCTCAACTGATCGAAGAAGCCAAGGCACAGAAAATCATCTATAACGATCAGATTTTCATTGCAGAGAATGCCCACCTTTATCCTTCAGAGGCCCAATGCAAACACACATTTAAAAACAATGTTTCCGTCCGGTTCAGAGCGATTCGGCCCTCGGATGAACAGGAAATGCGGCGTCTGTTTTACCGGTTCTCCGACGAATCGGTTTATTACCGATATTTTACGCCCCTTAAAACCATGCCCCATTCCAAAATGCAGGAATATGTCAATGTGGATTACGGCAAGGTCATGTCCATTGTCGGCCTGGTGGGAGATTCAGGCAAAGGGCAGATTATTGCAGAAGCCCGGTATGTCAAAGATCCGAAACGGCCATATGGAGATGTGGCATTTGTTGTGGATGAAGAATTTCAGAGTATCGGCATTGCGACTTTCTTGTACAAACAGCTGATGCGTCTGGCCAAGGAACGCGGACTCCAGGGATTTACCGCAGATGTCCTCCCTGCCAACAAGGAAATGATGCGGGTATTTGAAAAAGGCGCTGCCGAAGTCAAGGCAACCCTTGAATATGGGGTGTATCGATTGTCGATACCCTTCAAACAATCAGATTAATAAAAACCGTCGCCTTTGGTCCCGATACTGCGTTGGATGATTTAATAAAATCTCACAGGATGATTTAGTAAAATCTCACAACCCGGAGGATGCTCAATTTTAAAAAAAATCGTGCGCCCTGTCGTGGGAGACAAATACTTGTTTTCAATCAATCTGAAATATTTTAGAATACAAAAACAATCGGCTTTGAAGTTTAGATCTTTCAAGTGCCTTAACATATAATTTTTAAAAGCAGTCTGGTTACATAATCATGCCAAAAAATATAAACACCCCCCTTGTCAGTGTCATCATCCCCACATATAACCGGGCATGGACTTTAAACAAAGCCATCGACTCGGTTCTGGAACAGGATTACAAAAATTTTGAACTCATCGTGATCGATGACGGGTCCACGGATGACACGGAAGCCCTTGTCAAAACATATGACAAGCCCATCAAATATATCCAGCAGCCCAATTTAGGGGTCAGTGCTGCCCGAAACAAAGGCATTTCGGCTTCATCCGGCTCTTTGATTGCCTTTCTGGATTCTGACGATTACTGGTATCCCGAAAAACTGTCCGCCCAGGTTGAATTTTTCAATGCAAACCCGGACGCCCTGATATGCCAGACGGAAGAGATCTGGATACGCAACGAAAAAAGAGTCAACCCCAAACAAAAACACCGGAAACTGTCCGGAATGATTTTCATACCGTCCCTGGCCCTCTGCCTGATCAGTCCGTCGGCCGTCATGATGCGAAAAAATCTTTTTATAAAAGTCGATGCCTTTGACGAATCGCTTCCGGCCTGTGAAGATTATGATTTGTGGCTCCGTGTCACCTGCCGATATCCCGTTCATCTGATCGATAAACCGCTGATCGTTAAAACCGGCGGTCATGAAGACCAGCTGTCAAGCACAACCGGTCTTGACAAATACAGAATTTACGCCCTGAAAAAAATCCTCCGGAGTGATTTTCTTTCCGAATCGCAACACCAGGCGGCGGAAAACATGCTCAAGAAAAAATGCAGAATTTATGCGGACGGGTGTTTGAAGCACGGCCGCAAGACCGTGGCCATGTACTACTACCGGCTTGCGGAAGAGATTGAAGATAAAGGGAAAAAGGCGGAAGACTAAATCATCCGGCGAATCCGGCTGACCTGATTGTTTAATTTCTTGATTGAAACCGGATACGGTGTTTTCAGTTCCTGTGCAAACAGCGATACTTTAAACTCCTCGATCATCCAGTAAAACGTCTCTACAGCCTCTCTTTTTTCGAAAGATGTGGTGGACTCCAGGCTGTCGATCATTTCGTTTAGACTATCGGTAAGCGGTTTGATGTTTGCCGCTTTCTTCCGGTCTTTATCAATATCCGCACGACCTCTTTGCGCTCTTAAGATAATGGCCTTGATATATCGGCCCAGATCCGGCATCCGGTCCATTGTGTAGAGTTCAATAAAATTATCCGGCACCAGAACGGCAAGGGATTTGCGCAGTTCATCGATAAATCCCATCACAACCGGATTGTTTGCGCTGGACGTCTCGATGGAATAAAACAGGGAACGGGCCTCTTTGTAAACCGTCATGACCGGCAGGATTGCCTTTAACAAATTCTGTCCGGCGGGAACCAGCTGATTCATGTGCTGTTGGGCATAATCAAAAAACTCCGCCCGGGTCCGAATATTTCTGTCGAACAGATCCTGAATGGCCCGGTCTATCATCTGCTGTTCAATCTGCTTTTTTCCGCCAAAATACCGAGCCATTTCCTCAGCAATTAACGGCAGGGTCAGGTTTTTTTTTAAGAATTTTATATCCTTGGAAAAATACTGGCGATACAACTGCCCCACGCCTTGTTTGTGAGCTGCTTCAGCCGCATCTTTGTGCCGAAACAATCGCAGGTTAACGCCCGTGTTGTTTTTTTCCAAACCCGGGTACACGGGAAACATATTGCCGTTTTCAGCCGTGATATTAATCATTTCCGGCAGATCCTCAAAATCCCATGTGGTCAATCCGGTTTTTTCCCACTTGCGGCGCTGGTCTTCAAACCCTTCCATGCGTGAGGTCTGGGGGATTGACTGCATCAGGATGCCTTTATCCCGGCTGGTGCAGATTTCCTTTCCGGCCGCATCGGTCAGGGTAATCCGCATATTCAGGTGGCCCGGCAGATCTTTTTCATTCCAGATGCTGGCCGGTATATCCACTTTTAACCGATCATATAAAAACCGGCTCAGACAATTAACCAGTGCCCCATTGAACTTCGGCATCTCTTCCATAACCACCTTAACCGTCGCAGCCACCGGCACCAGCTGCTTGCGATAGGATTTCGGCAACCCCTTGATCAGTTCCGTGATTTTCTCCTCAAGCAGTCCCGGGACCACCCAGTCGGTGGATTCCATGGGAATCGCCGAGGCAGCGGACACCGGCATTTTCACCGTAACCCCGTCATGCTCCTGGCCGGGTTCAAACCGGTACGCGCAGTCATAGGCGTCCTGCCCCACGGAAACGGTATCCGGAAATAAAGACAACTGTTCATCGTCCGGTGAAACGGAAAGCACATCGGATTGTTTCATTTTCAAAAAATCGTCAGACCCTCTTTTCCTGATATATTTTTTCAGCGTGGGGATGTCATAGACCCCGGACAACCTTTTCCGATAGAACTCAATTAGTTCTGTCTCGCTGACCAGCAGGTCCCGCCGGCGGAAACGATTTTCAACATCCCGGACATCTTCAATCAATGACCAGTTAGAGGACATAAACGGAAGAACATTTTTAACATCTCCTTCTATCAAGGCACTTTGGAAAAAAATTTCCGACGCAACCTCCGGGTTCTTCGGACCAAAATGAACCGGCCGGCCGGACACGATCACAAGACCGAACAAGCTTACCTGCTCATCGGCAACCACCGCCCCCCGATTCCGCTGCCACCGGGGATTCGTATAGGTATATCGGCATTGAAACCCGCCCACCGCCTCAAGCCATTCACTGTTGATCATGGCCACCCGGCGGGCAAACAGACGGGATGTTTCAACCATTTCAGCGGCAACAATCCATTGACCGGCCTTGTTAAACAGTCCGGATCCAGGAAAGATCATGACCTGACGCTGTTTGGTGGCCTGGTAAATATTTTTTTCCTTTTTAACTGCAATATTGCTTAAAAAACCGCTCAGGATGGATTTGTGAATGGCGGTAAAGTGCGCAGAAAAAACATCATCCGGATTTTCCGCTTTTGCAACCGGGGGCTGCCTGTCAAAATCGAACCCGGATTCTTCCAGGATATCGATAATCTGTTCATGAACATCCTGCCATTCCCGCATCCGTTTAAACGACATATAGTTGGTGTTACAAAACTTTTTCAGGTCCCGGGCGCGAATAAACGGCTTTCCTGCTTCCGAATTTTTGAAACAGTCATTCCAGATATTATACAGGGTAATAAAATCAGAGGCCGGGTCTTTAAAACGCGCATGGGCGGCCTCTGCTTTGGTAAATGCGTCTCTCGGTTTTTCTCTGGGATCCGGAATTGTCAGGGCGGATACAATCACCGCCACTTCCTTGATGCACCCCTTCTCCCATGCCTCAATCAGCATTCTGGACAACCGGGGCCCTAAGGGAATTCGGGCCATCAGCCGCCCCTGGTTTGTCAGCCGAAACGGGGCGTTATCCTTTTTCCTTCCGGCGTTCGGAACAATGGCCCCCAGTTCCAGCAACAGATCAAATCCGTCCTTGATCTGCCGTGACGGCGGCGGATCCACAAACGGAAAGGATTGAATATTGCCCAGTTTTAATGCAATCATGCGCAGAATGACTTCGGCAAGGTTGGCCCGCAAAATTTCCGGGGATGTAAACAAAGACCGGTTATTATAATCCTCTTCTAAAAACAGCCGGATGCAGATGCCGTTTTGCACCCGGCCGCACCGGCCCATCCGCTGGTCCGCACTGCTTCTTGACACGGGCAATATGGGCAATGACATGGTCCGGGTTCTTGGATCATAACTGGATATCCTGGCCACCCCCGTATCCACCACATACCGGACCCCCGGAACAGTGATCGATGTTTCCGCAATATTTGTGGCAACGATAATTTTGCGCCCCGGATAAGACGCAAACACCTTCATCTGGTCTGCGGCGGAAAGCCGGGCGTACAATGGCAAAATAATGGTATGACGATATTTCCGCCCTTCAAGGTTCTCGCAGGTTTCCCGGATATCATGCTCGGTGGGCATGAAAACCAGAATATCGCCGGCATGATATTGATCGGCAATGCTATCCACAGCATCCACCGCGCGATCCACGATAGTCTGTACTTCCGAATCATCATCACCAGCCGGTGCTTTCCAGTAACGTACCTCCACCGGAAACATTCGGCCGGAAACTTCGATAACCGGCGCATTGTCAAATGCTTTTGAAAACTTTTCCGTATCAATGGTGGCGGACGTCACGATGAGTTTTAAGTCTTTTCTTTTCCGCAGCAGATTCCTTAAAATGCCGAGGATAAAATCAATGTTCAGGCTTCTCTCGTGGGCCTCATCGATAATCAGCGTATCATAAACATTTAAGTACCTGTCCGACTGAGCCTCGGCCAGGAGAATGCCGTCGGTCATCATCTTAATATAAGCGTTCTCCCGACTGGTCCGGTCGGCAAACCGTATCTTGTACCCCACTGATTGTCCCATGGGCTCACCCAGTTCATCTGAAATCCGCTGGGCCACCGTCATAGCGGCAATCCGACGCGGCTGGGTACAGCCGATCAGGCCATCGATCCCCCGGCCGGCCTCTATGCAAAACTTAGGCAGCTGCGTTGTTTTTCCGGAACCTGTTTCTCCGGACACAATAACCACCTGATTGTTCTGAATCGCTTCGATGATGTCTTTTCTTCGATCCACAATCGGCAGATTTTCATCATAGGAAATTCTCGGCCGATGGCGCAGTCGATGGTTTTTATGATCAATGGACAACCGCAGCTTTTTTTCCAAATTATTAATTTCGGATAATATTTTTTTATCATCCGGTGATATTTTTTTTCTCTGCCGGATCCGGTTAATCTCGCGCAGCACAGCATGCCGGTTTTTATGCATGGCGTCGGGCAGCAGATTTTCCAGTTGTTTGAGCCGGTTGTTTAAAGTTTCAGTATTCATCTGTTTTCAGTAATTTATATAAATATTTTAAACACACAGAAGGAGCTTATCGATTACAATTATTTTATGATGCAAAACTGTTTTTTTCAATAACCCCAAACAGGACAGGGGGCAATATAAACTTTTTGACAAACACAATGCAGATAAGATATTTTTTTAATTAGATTTCTCAAAATCACACTATATTGTAACAATTCATTTTATCCCGGTCTTTTTTTATTCAGGAGTTCAGGAGTTCAGAAGTTCAAATCGCGTAAATTTTACAGGGGCAGCGCCTTGAGGAATATAATCCAAAAAATCGATACAACTCAACTGATTCATTGCATCGCCATTATTTTATTTTCTCTTTTGATTATGGATTTTAATTCCATCGGGTATGCGTTGGGTCCGGAAGTTCCTCTGCATTGTCAGGTGATGGGGATGAGTATGACGCTTGAGGAGGAGGACGTCAATGTTGACGGAGATGATGATAAATACTTTATCTTTGGCGCCGCCGCCCAGCGCCCCTATCATGAAAACAGGCTGGAGTACGGCTTAGATGTCGGCTTGCTGTTCAGCATGAAAAATGACACCCGGCATGTTGAAGTCTCAAGCGGTTCTCCCGGAGGAGAGATTAAAATTCAATTTGAAAACCAGATGTTGCTGATCGATTATTTTGCCGGCGGCTATATCGGATTTTCTTTTGCCAAGCGCCTGCGCCTCTATGCCGCAGCAGGGCCTTTGATCGTTTATGGAAGGCAAGAATTTGATCCGGAAAAAAACGAATATGAGTCCGTTGAATCGGAAGTTGAATCCAAACTGTCGGCAGGTCTTTACGGCCGTACAGGTATCGAATTTAAAATCATGGACAACTTCATGATCGGAGCAGGCATCAGGGCTGTGACATCCGGCCTTAAATTTAAAGAACCAAACGGCAAAATCCAATATGAAGGCATCCAGTACGTTTTCAATCTTTCTTATAAAATTACATCTTTTTAACCAGCAAACAAAATTTTTCATCGTCTTTAATCTTCATGCATTAATCCAAACCCGAACTTTCATTATCACAGGAGTTTACATGAAAAATTTTCGCAAGGAACTTTTTTTTCAAGTCCCCACAAGACGCGCGTTTATCAATATCACCCCGGATGTGGAAGCGTGCCTCATGGAAAGCGGCATCAAAGAAGGCCTGATCCTTGTCAATGCCATGCACATTACCGCGTCCGTGTTTATCAATGACGATGAATCGGGTCTTCACCATGACTATGAGAAATGGCTGGAAAAACTCGCCCCCCATGAACCGATTTCCCAATACCGGCACAATGTGGGCGAAGATAATGCGGATGCGCATATGAAACGCCAAATCATGGGACGTGAAGTGGTGGTGGCCGTCACGGGCGGTCGCCTGGACTTTGGCACATGGGAACAGATTTTTTACGGCGAATTTGACGGCCGCCGGCGGAAGCGGGTTTTGGTCAAAATCATCGGCGAATAGCATAAAAACCGGCTCATCAAACCCGGGAAAAGCCTCTTCCTCTGATTTTTCATTGCCCGGATTTAAACCGTTTTATTTTTCTTATACGGATTTGTCTCCCCGTCAGGACAGACTTTCCATCTTTTATAGATCCAGAGCCAGTGTTCCGGATACTCCAGGATAATTTTCTGAACCGCATCAGCCTGATTCTGATTATTCATCATCAGCTCTTTTTCCGGGTCTTCGGGACAGTCCAGCCATGAAAGTTCATCACCCAAAATCACTTTAAACTTTTTTGGCCCCAGCTGAATCATAAAACCGGGTATCACGGCAGCCCCTGACTCCCTTACTATATAAGCAGTTGATTTGACGGATGAAGCCTTTTTCCCCATCCAGTCAATAAACTCGCCCTTCCCTTTTTTCATGTTCTGATCAAGGGCCAGAACCAGGGATTCCCCACGCTTTAAACCTGAAAAAATCTGATCCATCGTTTTTCTGGTTTCAATTCCCCCCATATTCATTGCCGTTCGGGCTTCAGTAACGAGCTTGTCAATTACCGGATCAACAATGCCTTTGGAAACAACTGCCGTCGGGTAACCGGACATCCCCACCTTTCCACCGGCAAGGTCCCACATGCCGATATGCCCTCCGACAAAGATGACCCCTTTTTTTTTGTTTACAGCTTTTTTAAGGGATTCTTCGTTGACCAGTTCGCAATGTTTTGTCCAAAATTCTTCCCCTGCAAACGGCAGCCGCATATAATTAATGATAACACGGCCAAAGTTTATCAAAGAGGCTCTGTAAATGGCCTGTTTTTCTGATGCCGACTTTGTGTCGCCATATACGATGTCAAGATTCGTTAAAGCAACGTTGCTTCCAACTTTTAAAAAACAGAGGGCTTTGCCGATGAACGTACCAAAGTGGTAAGCAACGCTATAAGGCAACAGTCTGAGAAAGGATATAATTACCCAGACTGAAAATCTTTTTACAAAATGCCCCTTTACCTCTTTTGGAGAAAAATACCTTTGTGTGTAAGCTTGAATCTCTTCAACAGAAACGGGCAAGCTGTCAAAAAAGAATGATTCGTTAATATCACAACGATCCTGCATCATTATTTCCTTGTGTAACAAAATTAAAAAATAAATATCAAATGGATATATCAAATTGGCCGGGTCGGACCTGACGCTCCCGTTATATACACAAAAAGACTGACGATTTAAATAAACTGGAAAAAATATCCACCCTGTCGCTTGTAACATATTTTAAGAAAGAACTATACTCTTTTGGCATCTGTCAGCATAAACCCATTTTCAGGTCATCTCAGTCATCACTCCGTGATGACGCATAAACCGGCCCAGAGTTGCGCCCTTTTAGAAATGTATTATCTTTTGTTTATTATGACTGCTGAAAGAGGATTAACGCCATGAACATACCGATTAAACTATTTATTTCAGGGATTATGATCATGAGTCTATTTGGATGTAACAATAAAGACATTTCCGCAACTGCGGACGAAATTACCGCCCGGCAGCCGATCAATGCTGAAACCGCCACTTTTGCCGGCGGATGTTTCTGGTGCATGGAAGCGCCGTATGAAAAAATTAACGGAGTGATTGACGTTGTGTCCGGGTATACGGGCGGACAAACGGAAAATCCCACCTATGAACAGGTTTCATCAGGTAAATCAGGTCATTTGGAAGCCATCCAAATCTCCTATGATCCGGGAAAAATTTCTTATGAAAAGCTGCTGGATATATTCTGGCAACAGATTGACCCTACGGATGGAGGCGGTTCTTTTGTCGATCGGGGTCCGCAGTACCGGTCCGCTATTTTCTATCATACTGACGAACAGAAACAGATTGCTGAAAAATCAAAAACACATATCGGGACAACCAACCGATATGACAAGTTAATAGCAACTGAAATCATTAAATATGATAAATTCTACCCGGCTGAGGAATATCACCAGGACTATTCCCAAAAAAATCCCATCCGTTATAAATTCTACCGGCATGGTTCCGGACGGGACCAGTACCTGAAAAAGATCTGGGGAAGTGAAGCAAAAAACGTCAGTTCTGAAAGAGAAAAAGACTATTCAAAACCGGCAGATTCCGTAATCAAAGAACGCCTGACTCCGCTTCAGTACGCGGTCACTCAAAAAGACAAAACAGAACCCCCGTTTAACAATGAGTATTGGGACAACAAAAAAGAGGGTATTTATGTAGATATTGTGTCTGGAGAGCCTCTTTTTTCATCCACTGACAAATTTCGTTCCGGGACCGGTTGGCCGAGCTTTACACAGCCGATTGCACAACAGGCTTTGATCGAAAAATCGGATAATGCGCTGTTTATGAAACGGACGGAAGTGCGGAGCAAAAAAGCAGATTCGCACCTGGGGCACGTATTTGATGACGGGCCAATTCCCACTGGATTAAGGTACTGCATTAATTCGGCTTCTTTACGATTCATCCCGAAAGCGGACCTTGAAAAAAAAGGGTATGGAGAATATGTTAAGTTATTTGAATAGCCGACAAATTTATGTGTCACCCAGTCCCGGCAATCCATGCAGTAAAAGGCTGTTTCTGACCTGAAGATTCACAATATTTCCATAGTTGGGTTTTTTATGAATTCTTTTATCTCAGGTTTGGCCGGGCCTGCAATTAATTGAAGTAATCACAATTTTTGGGTATTCGTTTTCGCACAACATATTATGTGAATCACGATAATAGAAAAAACAGACTCTATTTGAGATTGCCTCTGTCAATAGAACTGTGATTGACGAGGAACTCAAGTCAAAGTTTTCTGATTTTGAAGATTCTGTAGCAGCAAATCACCCTCTGGCAGATCTCGTCCACTATACAATAGTGGCGATTCCACGATGGACAAAGGCAGAGGACGTCACCATGCGTTCTGGAATACTATGAACCCGAACGGGCGAGCAATAAATCAGGTGTGTCCTGGGAATCTGTGCATCCGGAGATAGACTGCAGTTCGCGTCATTTTTTCAAAAAACTGATGCTTGATCTTAAGCCCGACTACGGCCCGTTACGGGCCCGGGTCCACGGCTACATAGTTAGAGGCGGTAGGCGGCTTACCCGTTTGCTTTCTTGTTGTCATCCAGTTCGGCAATAGTCAAGTGCTCACACAGCACATAGCTTGCTATGGTTAACCCCTATCCCAGCCAAAATCAAAGGGATAATGTAGAGTGCGATTGAAATCTCAGAAGCAAATATTCGATCATCCAGGAGATTGGCAGAAGCCTTAGCTTTGGCACTCAATCTTTGCAGAAGAATTGCGTCAAAACCTGAAAGAAAGACTAACAGGGTCCCTATTAGAAATAAAGTTGCCCTGGAGAATCTGCGTTTCCACGTCATCAATACAAAAATGCCAACCGGCAGGATGATCGAGCACACTAACAGTGCCCAAAACTCATGCTCAAGATAGATTGTTTGATTCATGCATATACTCCATAATTTCTTGCAAACTTATTTATTAAATATAATCTATTTTTTATACCATATTGTATTGCTCACGAGCGATCTCTTGTTTTCTCCCTTATTGGTGGAGGAAAGATCTAAAATTGATATAAATTATTGTATTAAAAAACAATAATATCTCAGTAGAAAATTTATTCTGTGTGGTTTTGTTTTCAAAATGAAGGTATGAAAAAGTTAATCCACTCTTTTGGGATCGTCGCTAATCTATCATGGTGCGAACTGTTGACAAGAGATGATGCTCTTTAATAACCCCGGATTGTCGATTGTATTCCGGGATCTTAAGCTTTCGTGAGAACCACAATATATTGCCGTTTACAAAAAAACAAAATAATCAACAGGCATATTCTTAACGCGAACTCTTATTTGCCGCCACCTGCGCGGCCACCCGGGTAAAATCCACGATACCGCCCCAGCCGGTTTCCAGCGTATCCGCCAAAATTTTATCAATATAGCCTTTTTTAACCAGATTGCCGTTTTTGTCTTTGATGTTCTGGAGAATCGGGGCCTTAGGGCAATCAGTATATTTCTCAAGAAGTTGCGTACTCTTTGAATTTTCGAACACTTTGTATCGGGTAATATACGGGAAATATCCTTCCAAAAGCCGGACGCCGACCACCATTTTGCGATATTTCTTTTTCCCGGTAATTTTATACATGGCCTGATTAAACGTTTTTTGCACATTAATCATAAAATAAAAAAACCAGCGGGGAACAAAAGAAATCTCTGGAATCAAATGCCCCGGAACCGGATCATTGGCGGTAAAATACTCATATCCTGCATCATGAACATCCCCGACGGTTGGGGCATCCGGCCCGCTGGCCAAACGCAGCACGCCCTGGTGGAATTCATCTTTTGCCATAATATCTGAAATCACATCCGCCACCCAGTCCACCGGAACAATATCCTGCTGATTGTCGGCGGCGGTAAAAAAAGGCATTTTCCCCAGGTACCCCAGCATCAAAACAACATAATGAAGATTATAGGTCTTGGTTCGGCCGGTCCGGGCGGACCCGCCGATAATCGTGGGCTCAAAAAGGACAATCCGATCATTTAAGCGATTGATTTTATCGAGAATAAAAATCTTTGCTTCGGCTTTTGTCTGTGCGTAGGTATTGTCCGGCTTACCCGGCTTAAAATCAGGAAAATCTTCCGGTATCGCTTTATTATAGATGCCATACGCATAGCCGGTGGAAATATAATATAAAGTCGCATCCGTTTGGCTGTTTTCTTTCCGATGATTCTTTATTTTATCAAACAGCTCATATATTTTATGTGAAAAAATGACATTTGAAATTTTAATCTCATCATAGGGCTGATCAAACCGGACATCTGCTGCACCGTGCAGTATTTTTTCCGTGTTGCTCACCAGTTCTGCATAAATTTCCGGATCAATGCCCAGTTTTTCTTTTTCAACATCGATTTCAACCAGTTTTGATCTTTCCGACAGTTTTTGCTTTGACGCCTGATCCAAATCCAGAGAAGTGACCACGGATTCAAACCGGCTTTTAATACCGATTCCCCTGGTATCTTTTCGAATCGCAAAATAAAAATGAGGATCCGCATCTTTTCGCATCAAATCCTCAACAATGACCGGAACAACCGTTCCCGTAACACCGGTAATAAAATAAATCATGCACAACCCCTTTTAAAATACATTGGATAATTTCAACACCGACAAAAGCTTCACAATCGGCAGATACCGTGTGCGTGCGTTAAAACTTGTTTTCTTGTCCCCTGAACCGGGATTTGGTAAATTCAATACCTTTAAAATTATATATATAACAGTTTGATAAAGTTAAAGTGTCATATCAGGTCGATCTTCAAGATACAAGCCGATAAAAAAGCACTGCTCAGATCCCCCCTAAGCAGTGCTTAATCCTTAACCTAAATGGATTTTAAGAAACTTTTTTAAGTAAACTAACCATTAATCAGCAAGCCGAAAACATTTCTTTACTTGATAAAGTGCCGTGCGAAACATCCGGCGATTAAAATATATTCGTCTATAAAACGATTTAAAATAATACGCTTACTTTCTTGAAGTTCCGTATGCAGCCTGCGGGGCCTTGTAAGTTGCTGTTTTCTCTTCCAGCCGCTCAAAATCCACCAGACCGCCCCAGCCGGTCTCCAGCGTATCGACCAGAATTTTTCTGTAATATCCTTTTTTGACCAGTTCACCTTTTTCATTGAAAACATCCTGAAGTGACGGTGCTGCTGAACAATCCGTATATTTCTCAATCAATTCCCGGCTCTTTGAATTCTCAAACACTTTATATCCCGTAATGTAAGGAAAATAGCCTTCAAGCAGGCTGATGCCTTTCACCATTTTGCGGAACCGCTTGTTGCGGGTGCAGAAATACATGGCCCGGTAAAAAGATTTTTGAAGCTGGACCATTAAATTAAAAACATATCGGGGAACAAATCGAATTTTGGGGATATGGTGGCCCGGGACCGGATCGTTGCTTGTATAAAAATCATAACCGACATCGCGCAGGTATTTGATGGAGATCCCTTCCGACCCGCTTGCCAGCCTCATGACACCCTGATGGTATTCATCTTTGGACATGATATCTGAAATAACCGCCGCGACCCAGTCCACCGGTACAATATCAAGCCGGTTTTCCGACGAGGTCAGAAATGGCAGTTTTCCCATATATCCCAGCATCATAACGATATAATGCAGGTTGTATGTTTTGGTTTTACCGGTTTGGGCTGATCCGCCGATAATGGTCGGCTCAAAAATCACAATCTGATCATTAAACCGCTTGATTTTATCCAAAATGAAAAACTTGGCCTCTGCCTTGGTCTGGGCGTATGTGTTGTCCGGCTTTCCAGGGTGGAATTCAGGGAAATCTTCAGGGATGGGTTTCTTATAGATACCGTAGGCATAACCGGTTGAAATATAGTATAAAGTTAATTTGCTTTTTCCGTATATCTCCCGATGCAGCTTTATTTCATTAAACAATGCATAGATTTTTTTGGTAAAAACAACATTCGGCACTTTAATTTTTTCATACAGTTGATCAAACCGGACATCTGCTGCACCATGGAGAATCTTTTCAATGTTTAATATCAACTCTGAATAAAGATCCGGATCAATGCCCAGCTTTTCTTTTTCAACATCTATTTCAACCAGCTTTGATTCTTGCAAAAGTTTCTGTCTGGCGGAATTATCCAAATCCATCCCAAGGACCACCGATTCGAATCTTGCCCGGATATGGTTTCCTTTTGAATCTTTTCTGATAGCAAAATAAAAAACAGGGTCTTTTTCTTTTTTCATTAAATTTTCAACAATTACCGGAACAACCGTACCTGTAATGCCAGTAACGAAATAAATCATGAAGCCCCCTATGTTTCTTTAGAATTGAGATGCCTTGTAAAAATTCATATTCAGAAAATGATTTGGTGTGATCCGTTATCAGAAAACGTTGGACAACTTAAACATGGTGATGAGTTTGGCTGCCGGAAAACTCCACTTGTGCGCTGAGTAGAATTTATTGGTTTTTCCCCTGAACCGCGATTTGGTGAACGCAATCCCCTTAAAATTATATATAAAATTTCCATACTTGAATATCAGGCGTTCAGCATTTTTCAATAATCTGGACTCATGGACCTCGTCCTCGTCATCCAGAACCAGAATGGAAAGCCCCAGATTCACTTCTTTAAGACCTTCGGCTTTAAATGTTTCAATGGCGTGAGTGAGCAGGGAATAAAAAATGCCCTGGCGAAAGGAATGGCTGAACCTTGAGATATTCGGCACGTAACTGATAATTTCGCCATCTTTGAAAATGGGATCAAAAAATACAAACCCGATAAGTTCATCACCCTGATATGCAAAAAACTTCCGGGTATTTTCCTCATGATCCATCACCATCGGACGGATTAAAAACCCGATCTCCCTGTTTTTGATCTTTCTCGTTGACATCCATTTTTTTGAAAGCTCATGATGCCTTGTCTCTTCGGGATTCTCACGGATGACAACACCCTTTTTCTTTGCCTGGTTCAAAGATGTGCGCAATACCTGCTTTTTTTTGCCGGAAAGACTCCATTTCCCAAGGTCAATAACCGTTTCGATGCCGAATTGGGTGGCGTAAAAACCAAAGCGCTCATGAATCAGACGGGCCACCGGCTCGGTGACCTGAATAAAACCGCTGCTGGGGTATTTGCTAAGAAATTCTCCGATAACCGCTTCACGGTCATTCTCATGGCATATCGGATCAGACAAGACCATCTGGCTCCCCCATTTCTGCATATAGGAGATAAACCCTTTGCCCGGCACGTCAAAAAATTTCATTCCCGGCTGCAGGGTTGAAAATGACATGCAGTGACTGCCGTATTTCTGCATGTACTCCATCCGTTCCTCAAAGCTGAATGATGCAGTTTCCCCTGAAACTTTAGCGGAAACATCAACTTTGCCGACACCGGACGGCAGTACCCAATTATCCGGGATGACTTTTATTTGATCCAAGGCTTCTGAAGAACTGTTAAACATAAACATCCGAATCACCTTCCAGTAAGATTGTTATGAGAAATACTTTAAATTTAATTTAAATCAGTTGGTTATTCTCAATACCAAAAACATAATTCAGCCAAAAAACGACTGTTTAAAAACAAAACACTGTTATGACGGTATTACTATGACACATTTAAAAAAATTATCATTTCGAAAAGACTATGAGTATTCCACTAGCTAAAAACTAGTGCCATTAACAGACTCACGGTTATCCAACTCTAACTATTTGCTTTTTAATACATATAAACGGATGCAATTATCACAGAATAGAATCCCTCTTCAAAATTTACCCCAAAAAATATTAAATTTTTTAAAAAAAAGATTTTGAGTGGCAGATTAAATTTAATTTTCCAGGCGAAATTGATACCTCACAGCCTTTTTTTGAGACCATTTGTTCGTGAAATGCCCGAGCAATAAAAAATCAAAGAATTTGGCCGAATTATTGATCTTTTCCCACTTTCTTAGGTATAGTATTGATTTTAAACAAAAAAAACTTCAAATTAAACTTTACCCCAAGGCTAAAAAAATCTTTTTGAAAAAAACAACACCAATCACTAGTAAAAACCTGTAAAGAAACTTTGGCATAACGATCCCTGACGCAGAAGGATCACCTTTCACTATAGAGAATACCTATTTCAATAAATGAGAAAATAGATATTTTGAATTGGACATTTTAAAACCTTCATGGAAGTATTGCTTAAATTTTAAATCAAAATTTAATCTTTAAATACAGGAGGCTATACAGATGCTTCAAAAATTTCAATCATGGGTGCTGTTAATAGGTGTCATCGGAATGGCGGTATTTGCCATTTCCGGTTGCAATGATTCAAGCTCCAGTGTCAAACACACCGTCAATCCAACAACAAAAGGATATCCCAATGGCAGCCTCATCGCTGAAGCATCACACCTGTCCGAAGACGGTGTAGTGATATTGGACGCACGAAGTGCGGACGCTTATAATGCCGGTCATATTCCGGGCGCATTAAGTATGCCGTGGCAGGAATTTTCCGATTCCGGATTAAATTTGAAACCGGTAAGTGAACTGGAAACACTTCTGGGTGCCGGAGGCATCAAACGTGATACCTGGATGATTATCTATGATGATACAACTGCATCCTGGGGAGCCGCAGGACGGCTGTTCTGGATGCTTGAATACCTTGGCAGCGAAAATGTTCGCATTCTTGACGGTGGATGGGACAAATGGATCGCGGACGGCAACGTGCCTGAAACAAACGTCCGAACCCGGAAAGCAGTCACATTTTCGGCAATTGTCAATGATAGTGTGGTCACCGGCAAGGAACACGTCGTTGATCGGAGCAATGACACGGATTTTGCTCTGATTGACACCCGGACCGACCCGGAATTTATCGGCTGGACGCTTTATAATGAAAAAAGAGGCGGCCACATTCCTGGTGCCGCACATCTTCCCTATGAAAGCTATTTTTCGGCTGACAAAACCATCCTCGACTATACGGCCATGAAAACCCTGTTTGAATCCAAAGGGGTCACAGCAGACAAGGAAGTCGCAGCCTATTGCACTGCCGGCATCCGGAGTGCCTATGCGTATTTTATCTGTCGTTTGATGGGTTTTGAAAATGCTGCAAATTATGATGCATCCATCTGGGACTGGGCTGCGGCCGATGCCGCGACCTGCCCCATGGAAAAACTCGAAAACTACCAAGCGCTCGTCCACCCCGCTTGGGTTGACGCCCTGATCAAGGGGGAAAACCCACCGACCTATCCGGGAAACGGATATGTTATCCTCTTCACGTCGTGGGAAGCCCGCTACAGTGAAAATCGGACAGATTATGCCGGGACACCTTATGAAACAGGCCACATTCCCGGGGCAATTTTTATGGACACATACAGTATCGAAAACGGGCCAAATTCGGAGTATGGCGATGGATATGCGTTTCCCGAAGAAGGCAGTGCCAAACCCGTTGCAGAACTTCAGGAATTTTTCGGCAATATGGGCATTTCCGCGGACAAGACTGTCGTGGTTTATGCGGATGACGACATTTCCATGATGACTGCCGGGCGCGTTGCCTGGGCCTTATTGCATGCTGGTGTCGACGACGTCCGTATCCTCAACGGCAGTTACGACGCATGGGTGGCATATGGCGGAGACATTGAAATTACACCGAACACCCTGGCCCCGGCAAGCTTTGGCGATAAAGCGGACAATGTTCAATACCTTGCCACCACGGATGATTTAAATGATGTGATCGACGGCACCAGCACCGATGCCGTCATCGTGGATGATCGTGAATGGGCGGAATTTGTTGGTTCTTCAAACTCGTACTATCATTATTTCCATGAATTCGGGCGCATTAAAACCGCTCAATGGATCGGCGACTGGGTAGAAGTGGTGAGCGGCGATAACCAGTCGCTTAGATCGTATACGGAGATTGAGAAAAGTTGGACCGATTCGGGATTTTCAGCGGATAAAACCATGTATTTCTACTGCGGCACCGGCTGGCGATCCGGCCTGTACACCTTTTATGCCTATCTCATGGGATGGCCGGCTGCCAACTATGACGGGGGATGGTATGAGTGGTCTTATTATGACAACCCCAAAGAAACCGGAAACAGTGACAAACTAGTCAGTGCCGCCGGGTTAAAAGAAATAATGGATAACAATAATGACGGCACGCCCTATGTGATCGTTGAAACCGGGTGGGGACCGGCCGGAGACGCATACAACAACGGGCATCTCCCCGAAGCCATCTGGGTGAACACCGATGAAATTGAATACGACTGTTTTAATGCCCGCAATGACTGGCCCGTGGACGCGGGCGAACCTCCCTGCTGGGACCGCAGCACCACCGAAGAAGAGGATGCCGCCAAGGGCCTGGGACCGGATGACACGCTGCCGCGCAACTGGTGGAATATTTATCCGGATGAATACCTGCTGCCGGCCATTGCCTACATGGGGATCGACAAGAACACCACGGTAGTGGTCTATGGCAGCAGCTTAGACGCCGCCGCCAGGGTCCTCTGGACCCTTATGTATGCCGGCGTCGAAGACGTCCGTTTCTTAGACGGCGGCAAAAGTGCATGGAGCGCCGCCGGATATGAGTTAGAAACCATTGCCGCTGTCCGAACGCCCGTGGACTTTTTTGATCCGGATGAACCCGGCCGCATAACAGCCATTCATCCTGAATACAAGGTGGACATTCCCTATGTGCGCGATGTCTCCGACGGGACTGAGACCGATGCCCTGATCGTCGATATCCGTAACCGGGATGAATATATCGGCGCCACCACCCCCTACAGCTATATTCCCACCAGCGGACGGATTACCGGCGCGGTCTGGGGCAAGGATGAATTTACGAACGCCGACGGCACCCTCAAATCGCCGGCCGAGATCTACCCTTACTGGAATTCTCTGGGCATGACCACCGACAAACACCTCTGTTTTTACTGCGGCACAGCCTGGCGTTCCAGCCTGGCCTGGTTTTATGCTTATATGATGGGCTATCCGCAAATCAGCAATTTCGACAGCTCCTGGTTCGAATGGAGCATGGGATCGGAAGCAGATATCAATCCAATAATTGATGAATATCCAAACCTGCCGTAAAGCAATAGAATCTGATACTTAACAACACGATTTTAAATTTAAAGCCGGGTGGAATTCGAGAATAATAAGAAAGGCCGTTTGATTTAAACGGTCTTTCTTATTATGGTTTAATCATGAAAAATAATTCTGCCAGCCGATTGAAAATGATAGGCAATGGCTTGCCGGCATGGATGCAGATGTTAACCCGAATCCCATTTTTATTTCTTTTTGCCTGGGAAGCGCTGCCGTCTTTGCCGTTCCGTTTCAAGCAGCAAAAAACGATTTCTCCATCCCCGTGCCGCTCACTGTCCATCATTATTCCGACACTGAATGAAGATGAACATATTGCCTCGTGCATCCGGTCGGTTGCAGGCAGCCGGCATGTGTCTGAAATTATTGTTGTGGATGCCGGATCAAATGACCGGACACGCATGTTGGCACAACAGGCCGGTGCGCATGTTATGATTCATGACAAACCCGTTGAAAGCGGCGGCGGCCGGGGCGGACAGATCAAGGCGGGCATCAGCGCAGCCAGCGGGGAGGGGGTAGCGATTCTTCATGCAGACACCCGGATAACGGGTTTTGACATTGATCAAATAATTTCCGCGTTCAACGATCACCCTGCTTTTATCGGCGGGGCCGTAGGGTGCCGGTTTGACTCCCCCGACCGTCGCTACCGGTTTCTCGAACTGGCAAATGATTTTCGGGCCGCATTTTTGAACATCCGTTTTGGTGATCAGGTGCAGTTTTTCAGACGAGAGCCGGTTGTTCGGAATGATATTTTCCCGGACATTCCGTTGATGGAAGATGTCGAGTTGTCCATTCGCCTGAATCGGTTGGGGAAACAGGTGTATCTGTACGGCAATGTGCTTGTCTCGGTCAGGCGCTGGGAAAAAAAGGGGTCTAAAAATGCCGCATTAATTATCCGGCTGGTAATATTGTATTTTATCAAAAGGCTGAAAGGAACGCCGGACACATCTGAGTTCTATCGGCTGTACTATAATTTAAAAATTGGACGGCCTTCTTAAGAAGAATTTTTACTGCGGTAAAAACGGACCTCGGCTTTCTCTAATGTCACCAGACCGGCATCAATCTTGTCATCAATCAACCCCAGAAAGCGCTCCAGTTTTTCCCGGGTATCAACAATCTCAATAACAATAGGCAGATCTTCTGACAACCGCCTGATCTTAAACGTATGAATCACGCGGCTGTTGGCGCCGAACCCCATCATGCCCCGCAACACGGTTGCCCCGGCCAGTCCTTCCTCCCGGGCTTTGACCACGATCCATTCATAAAGGGGCTTGCCTTTGCATTTATCCATTTCTCCGATAAAAATACGCAGCAGACATCCTTGCTCAGGAATCATCAATTATCACCTCCAAATTAAGTATCCGCTGACCCGACCCAGCCATACGGCGCAGAGACCCAAAACAATATGGGCCACTATATTTGCAGAAGCCAAAAAATTTTCACTTTCGTGAAACAGATTCATTGTTTCATTGCCGAAGGTGGAAAATGTCGTAAAACTGCCGAGAATCCCGATGAAAATTAAAGAGCGGGACTGGGAAGAAAAAACACCATGCGTATCTGACAGGTGAAACAACATGCCGATAATAAAACACCCGAAAATATTTACAAAAAGCGTCCCATACGGAAACCCGACACTCTTCGTTAAATGCTGGACATATCCACTGATCAGGTAACGCAAAATGGCACCGATGGATCCGCCGATGCCGATGATAAGGATTTTTGACATTGAAAATACCAACCGGTTTTTAATTTAAAACTTAATGTTTCATGAGCAATTCAGACTGATGGGTTTATACCAATAGCATATTGGAATATCAAGCAGTGAAAAGAAAGGGGTTTACTAAACCCTTTAATTTGTCATTTCACCGGCGGGTTCAGCCGCCGGGAAAAGAATACGGATCTCGGTCCCCCTGTCAACCTTACTGTCAACAGTTATGGATCCGCCATTATTTGTTACAATACCGTGCACAACGGATAGTCCCATACCGGCACCATTTGAAAAATCTTTTGTGGTAAAATACGGATCAAATATCCGATCCATATGAGACGGCTCGATTCCCTGGCCATTATCCCTGATTGTCAGCCGGATGAATTTTCCGTTTTTGAGATTTTCATCCCTGGCATTGGCGGCACCCGGATCAGAGATATTTTCAAGCTGAACTTCAATGACCCCCCGGCCATTTGTTATTGACTCAACTGCATTTGTCAGGAGATTTTCCATCAAAACCCGGAACTGACTGACATCTCCGAAAACCGGATAGCAGTCTGATTGCAACTGACTGATAATTCTTATTTTGCCGGAAATCACAGATTCCATTTGCCTGATCTCTTTTTCGATCACCGAATACACCCGGACAGGCAGAAAATTATTTTCATACTTCTGACTAAAGCGAATCAGCTGCCAGACAATGTCCTTTGCCCGGACACTGGCATCTTCAACCTTTTTTAAAAGCCTAACCGCCTGATTGTCCTTTGGCAGCCTTGCAACGGCAAGCTCCGTGCAACCGACTATCACCGAAAGAATATTGTTAAAATTATGGGCAATCCCGGCTGTTAATGTCGTCATTGCCTCCATTTTCTGGGATTGACGGATTTGATCATCCATTTGTTTGCGTTGGGTAACGTCCCTTGCAATGGATAAGATTAAGTCCTCCCCGCCGTATTGAATGGACGTCAGGCTCACTTCAACCGGGATAAACGTTCCATCCTTTCGCTGATGCCGTGTTTCAAATAAAAACGGTTCACTATGTTTTATTTTTTTCCAGAAATTATTATCATCTCCCCGCATGACGGCATCCGGGTCAACATCATATATGGATAAGTTTAAAAGCATACTTTTTTCATAGCCAAGATGCTCACAGGCAGCCTGGTTGACGATCCTGAAATTACCGTCTGCATCATGTAAAAAAACCGCATCACCCGCCTGTTCGACCATGGTCCGAAAACGTTTTTCGCTATCCATTAAGGCTGTTTCTGCCTGTTTACGTTTTTCGATATCTTTGCTTAACTGCTTGTTGATCAGATCTTTCTCAATCGCAATCTGCTCAATCCGGGAAACCATATTATCAAACTCATTTGCGAGTATCCCGATTTCATCGTTTTGGGAAAACAACAATCTTTTTGACAGATCCCCGGATTTTTTAATGGAGAAAACATGGTTGCTCAGTATTGAAATTGGATTAAGAATAGAATATTTGAGACTTAGCAATATCAGAATCAGTATACCCATGCCGGCAATCAGCATCGAATAGATACCGTTTTGAACCGTGTCATAGCCTTTTTGGGAAATTTTTCTGTAAAAATTCGTGGTGATGGCGATTGCCGGCTTTCCGTTAATATCCGGAAAAATTGAATGCACATTTAAATGATCCTTATCCGCAACCTCGACCTCAAAAGATATTTCATTATTATTTTTTAATACAAGCCGGGCGGCTGAAGCGGAAAGTGTTGTTAAAGAAAAATCAACCTGGGTTTGGTCCGCAATATGCAAAACCGTATCCGCATTCAAAAAACGTCCCATAATAAGCGTTCCGCGTGACGGGCCATCATTGTTACTTTTTAATATAGGCATGGCAGACACCGCAGCAGGACCTGCTTCAGTGATCAAAATCCCCTTGACACCCGGACCCGGCTGATGCTGACCGCTATCTCCAATGAGCAGAGGATGCGTCGGGGGTAAAAAATCCTTTGGGAATAAGTCCAGTTGAATTTCTCTTTCTGCGTCAGCGTCATAAATCTTTCCCCATACGACATGACCCTCAACATCGCAGATATAAATTAAATTCAAATTATTACCGATAAACGTACTTAAAACCAGATTGGATTTAATATATTCTTCAGACCCGGATTGCACGAAATCATAGGTATCATCCCATGCCGCCCAATCCCAACACATGGTACCCAAATGCTCTATTTCATTTATAATAGCTTTTGACACGCGACCCGTATCCCTGATTGCTTCATCACGTTCAAGGGAAAAGAACCCCGGAAGAATTATAAACCGCTGGACACTGTACTGCGCAACGCTGAAACAGATAACAGCGCATAATAAAATAATGCCAATTTTTGTCCGTATCGACATGGATCCTTTTTCTCCGACAGTTACGCAAAAAAACAGTTGATTATAAAAGGGTTCTTTAAAATTATTGCAATTAACATTCCATATTTCATTCTATCCGAATACGATCATCCTGTGTTCAGCACGAATGACCGGCTGTATAGGATTTCAACAAAATGCATTTTTTTAAACATTATCCTCCAAAACGAATGGTTATTATTTTATGCAATGATTTTGACAATTTTCGTCACCGCTTCGTCATGAATTGTCATTTAACAAGGTATTAAAGCCGGCACACCAATTGTAACTAAGTCTTAAGACGTTTTATTCGACTCTATCACGGCGGGATGCCGGGTTAAAAAACCATTGACATTCAAACGATCGTTTAATACAAACGTTTGAAACATATAGAAACTCAATTTTTTTGATTAATTCAAGCTCCAACGGAGTATTCATTTGACAAATCCATCGACGGATAACACAAGGGACAGATTGCTGATACAGGCGGAGCAGCTGTTTGCCCAGAAAGGATTTGCAGCAGTCAGCGTCCGGGAAATCACCGCAGCGGCTGACAGCAACCTGGCAGCAATCAATTATCATTTTGGGAATAAAATGAACCTGTATCTTTCCGTGTTCAAGGAACGCTGGGTCCCCCGGGCAGATGGTGTCCGAAAATTTTTCAGAAAATACCTGTCTGAAAAAAACGACCCGGATACCGCCGACATGGTCCGGGCGATTGCCACGGCCTTTCTTGTCGGTTCTATGACGGACAATGAAAGACAATGCCATATCAACCTGATGCTCCGGGAATTGGCACACCCCACGGAAGCCGTTAACATTGTAGTTGAGGAAGTCATCCGCCCGATGCATATTGCTGTCCGTGAATTGATCCGGCCGTCTCTGCCGGAGAACATATGCCTGGAGCAGCTGACACTGTCCATTTTCAGCATCATCAGCATGATTGTTTATTTCGGGTTTGCCCAGCCGGTGGTTTCCCGGGTAATGAACCAGGAATTTGATCCGCAGTTTAAATCCCGGGTTATTGATCATATTGTGTCATTTGCCATGAACGGTATTAATGGCATTAAGAACCGTACCGAGGAGGAAACAGTTTGAAATCGCGGTATATTCATAGCATCACCGTGCTGGCCGGGCTTCTGTTGACCGCCTGCACCATGGGGCCGGATTTTAAAAGCCCGGATTTAAATATCCCCTTGGCGGAAACTTTTATAAATACTCCGCCGGAAAAGTCAGCCGAATTGCAGGAACAAAAAAACTGGTGGCAGGTTTTTGATGATCCGGAAATTGATCAGATTGTCAGCAATGTTGTTCAGAACAATCCGGATATTCTGACAGCCGCCGCCCGGGTAATGGAGGTTCAGTCAATTTTCAAACAGACACGTGCAGACCAGTATCCCTCTTTAAATTTAAGCGTAGAAGCCGGCCGCCGGAGCTATTCCACCATCAACCCGTTAACCGGGAACATCGGCACAAAAACCAGCGATTCATATAATTTATCCCTGCCGGCATCGTTTGAAATTGATCTCTGGGGTCGGCTGGCCCGATCCACAGAGGCGGCGAAAGCACAACTTCTTTCTGCCGAGGAAAATCGCCGGACAATTATTCAAACCCTGGTTGCCGAAGCAGTCACCCTGTATTTAAATATTGAATCAATAGAGCGCCAGATTCAGGTCAACAATAAAAGTGTTTCCGCCTACCGCCGGAGCCTGGAAATCGTTGAAGGCCGATACCGGCGGGGCCTGACAACAATCCTTGATGTCCGGCAGGCCAGCCGGATTCTGGCCCAGGCACAATCGCAGCTGCCAGCGCTGACCGCCGCACTCGGCCTGCAAAGCCAGGCCCTTGCAATTTTACAGGGCCAATACCCGAAAAATAAACCGCCGCGCGCTCAGGATTTGAATTATTTCCGGCTGCCCCCGGAAGTTCCGCCGGGATTGCCGTCGGAACTGATTGCGCGGCGCCCTGATATTCAATCCGCAGAAGCCGTCCTGCATTCCGCATGCGCCCAAATCGGGGTGGCCAAAGCAGGCCGTTTTCCTAAAATTTCGCTCACCGGCTCATTCGGTTATGCCAGCGATGAACTAAACTCCCTGTTTGATCCAGAAAGCGAGCTCTGGAGCATTGCTGCCGGGGGAATGCAGTCGGTGTTTAATGCGGGCAAACTGGCCGCTAACCAGCGCGCCGCCCAGGCCCGATATGAACAGGCACTTACGGTCTATTCAAAAACAGTATTGCAGGCCTTTGCCGAAGTTGAAGGTGCTCTGCTCAATCGTAAGGAACTGATTGAACGTCGAAACCGGCTTTTAAAATTCCGGGACGAGGCAACGTCCACCCTTGATGTGGCCTATGACCGTTACGGCAGGGGCCTGGTGGACTATCTGACGGTTCTGGACTCCCAGCAGGTCCGGGTCAATGCAGCACTTCTGCTGATCACGGTTGAATACGAAATTCTATCCAATCATGTCAGCCTGTGCCGGGCCCTTGGCGGCGGCTGGGATTTAGAAATAACCAATTGAAAACAAACAGGTTAAAAAACTATGTCGCCCAAACAGAAAATTCTTATCCAGACAATCATCACGATTCTCATTATCGTCATCGGTGTTGCCGGGTTTACAAAATTAAAAGCCGGGAAAAAGGGCATTGAAAGACAAAAACCGGAAGTCCCCCTGCCGATGGTCCGAACAGTATCAGTCAATACCGGGCCAATGCAGATTACAATCACCGGCCAGGGGTCGGCAAAACCGGTTCAGGAAATTCAGCTCGTCCCCCAGGTCAACGGCAAAATCGTTGAAGTGGGATCCAGCCTGGTCAACGGCGGAATGTTCCGAAAAGGCGATCGCTTGCTATCCATTGAGCCGGTGGACTATGAAATATCCGTCACCCTGGCCGAAGCCCGCGTGAAAGAGGCAGAAAGCCTTTTTAAACTGGCGCAGGAAGAATCGGCAGCAGCCGGTGATGAATGGAAACAGCATAATCCAAATGAGGAACCGCCCCCGCTGGTGGTCAAAGAACCTCAACTGGCGGCTGCTCGCTCAATGCTGGAAGCGGAACGTTCCAACCTGAAAGAAGCCCGGCTCAATCTCGAACGGACCCGTCTGACCGCACCGTTTAACGGGCGTGTGGTTTCCGAAAATGTCGATATCGGACAATATGTATCCCCCGGCCAGTCGCTGGCAACCCTCCAATCCACGGATGCCTCGGAAATCGTGATACCACTGGAAGACGAAGATCTTTTCTGGTTTGACGTGCCGGGCTTTACAACAGACAGCGCAACCGGTGCGGCCGCTGAAGTAAAAGCGGTGGTGGCCGGAAAAAAAGTCAGATGGCCGGGACAGGTGGTCCGGTCGGAAGGCCGGATCAATGAATTGACCCGAATGCACAATGTGGTTGTTCAGGTGGAAAAACCATATGCGTCCCTTCCCCCGCTGGCAGCCGGACAGTTTGTCGAAATTGATATTTACGGCCGCACCTTAGATCAAGCAACAGTCATCCCCCGATCAGCCATGCGTGAGAATCAGTCCGTCTGGGTGGTCAACCCCGAAGAAAACCGCCTGTATTTTCGAAAAGTTAAAGTGGCCCGATCCAATCATGACGGCATCGTGATTGAAGACGGGCTGTCTGACAATGAAATAGTGGTCATCTCATCTCTTAAGGCGGTCAGTGACGGCATGCAGGTTCGATTTGTGGAAAATACCGGAGGAGATTCATAATGAAAGGTGCCATTGCCTGGTTTGCAGACAATCATGTGGCAGCCAATCTGCTGATGTTCTTTTTGCTCATCGCCGGGATTCTCACCGGATTCAGCATAAAACTGGAAGTTTTTCCGGAAACCACCTTAGATAAAATCAATATTTCCATCGCTTATCCCGGGGCTTCACCCGAGGAAGTTGAAGAAGGCGTGGTGCGCCGTATTGAAGAAAACATCGCAGGCCTGACCGGTATTGAGCGCATCGATTCAAAAGCCCGGGAAGGCGCCGGATCGGTTACCATCGAAGTCATGAAAGACTGGGACCTTAAAAAGCTTTTAGATGAAGTCAAAGCGGAAGTTGACCGGATCACCACCCTGCCGGATGAAGCGGAGAAACCCGTGGTTCGTGAACTGACCCGCCAGTCCCAGGTCGTCAGTGTTTCGGTTTACGGAGACGCATCGGAAGCCAGCATCAAGCATGTCGCTGAAACCATCAAAGACGAATTGACCAACCTGCCGGGGATTACACTGGCAGAGATTGCGGCGGCACGGGATAATGAAATCCATATTGAAATCCCTGAAAACACGTTGCGCAAGTATGGCCTGACGTTGGGAATGGTGGCCGCAGCCGTTGAAAAAAACAGCCTGGATCTTCCTGCCGGAAGCGTTAAAACACGGACCGGCGAGGTGTTGATCCGGACAAAAGGACGCCGGTATTACGCGCCGGATTATCATGACATCCCGATCATCACCCATCCGGATGGCACAAATGTGACCCTGGGCGATCTTGCCGATTTAAAAGAAGGTTTTGCCGATGTGGACCTCTATGCCGGGTTTGAAGGAAAACCGGCTTTAATTGTCAATGTTTACCGGGTTGCCGAGCAGAACGCATTAAAAGTGACCGCTGCCGTAAAAGAATACCTGGCAGAAATCAAGCCGGGACTTCCGGACGGCATCCATGTTGAAACATATAATGATATGTCCAAAATTTTAAAAAGCCGCATTGAGCTGCTGACTAAAAACATGTTTTGGGGACTGATCCTGGTCAGCCTGATCCTGGGCTTTTTCCTCAACCTGCGCCTGGCCTTCTGGGTAACCCTGGGGATTCCCATCAGTTTTGCTGCCGGGCTTATGCTACTGCCGTATAATGACGTCTCGCTGAACATGATCTCCTTGTTTGCGTTTATCATGGTATTGGGAATTGTGGTGGATGATGCCATTATCGTGGGGGAAAATGTATTCCGCAAGCAGGAGGAAGGGCTCTCACCCCTGGACGCTGCTGTCGAAGGTGCCATCGAAGTGGGCCGTCCGGTAATTTTTTCCGTTTTAACCACTATGGTGGCATTCGCCCCGCTGCTCATGGCCGGGGGCACCATGGGAAAACTCATGCGCAACATTCCCATTGTCGTCATCGCAGTCCTGATTGGCTCGCTGGTGGAATCCCTGTTTGTGCTGCCCGCCCATCTGGCCAGAAGCAAGGCGGCGCTCATGGCGCAGTCTCCGGAAAAAAAAGAAAAATTCATGGCACGCATCATGACCTGGGTGATTCAAAACCCCTATGCCTGGCTGGTTAAATTCTGCGTCCGCTGGCGTTATGTGACCGTGGCTATCGGCATTTCCGTCCTGATGCTGACCCTTGGTGTCTGGACATCGGGTAAAATTAAATTCACGTTTTTCCCCAAAGTGGAAGGAGATGTGCTCCAGTGCATGGTCACCATGCCGTCCGGCACCCCTTTGGAGCGAACCCGGGAGGTGGTGAAATATATTGAACAGGCCGGCAAGGACGTGATGACTGAACAGGATGAAAAAAGGGCCGAAAACGCGCTGCCGCTCATGGAATACAGCGCCAACCTGATCGGCGTCCAGTTTGGCCGCCATGGCGCTTCAGGCTCAGGCGGACATCTCGCACAGGTCTGGATCCAGTTGCTGGACGGGGAAATCCGGGATATCAGTTCGGCTGAACTCAACCGCATGTGGCGGGAACGGGTGGGCAGCATTGCCGACACGGAATCCCTGATCTTTTCCAGCGAAATTCACAGTGCCGGCAATGCCATCGAAATCCATCTGTCATTAAATGACTATGAACAGCTCCAAACCGCGGCAGAGGATCTGAAAACCGAACTGGGTAAATTCCCCGGTGTTTTTGATATCAGTGACAGCTATCAGCCCGGCAAAATGGAAATGCAGCTGAAATTAAAACCAAAAGCAGAAAGCCTGGGACTGACCTTAAGCGACCTGGCCCGCCAGGTGCGGCACGGTTTTTACGGTGCCGAGGCCATCCGGTTCCAGAGAGACAAGAATGAAGTCAAGGTGTTGATCCGGTTTCCGGATGACGAGCGCAGATCCGTGGGAAATGTCGAAGAAATGCGTATCCGCACGGCAGCCGGAGAGGAAGTGCCTTTCCGGACAGTGGCAGAGGTGGATATGAAAAGGGGCTATGCGACCATTGAACGGGCCCAGCGCCTGCGGGTCATCAAGGTTACCGCAGACGTGAATGAGAATGCGGCCAATGCCAATGAAATCCGCCAGGACCTGGTTGACCGGTTTTTACCGGAAATGAAAAATACATATCCGGGCCTTCGGTTTACCATTGAAGGGGAAGGCAAAGAACAGCAGGAATCTTTAGCAGATGTAAAACGGGGGTTTATTATTGCCCTGTTCTGTATTTATGCCTTGCTGGCCGTGCCGTTCAAATCCTTTTCCCAGCCGCTGATTGTGATGTCCGCCATCCCGTTCGGCATTGTCGGTGCCGTGTGGGGGCATTTGCTGATGGGATTTAATATCAGTATTGTCAGCCTGTTCGGCATTGTCGGGCTGGCAGGTGTGGTGGTCAACGATTCACTGGTTCTGATCCACCGGGTGAACCGGATGCGCAAGGATGGCGACAGCGCCTATGATGCGGTTATCAAAGGCGGAATGTTAAGATTCCGGGCAATCATCCTGACTTCATTGACCACTTTTGCGGGATTGACCCCGATGCTGCTGGAAAAAAGCATCCAGGCCCGTTTTTTAATTCCCATGGCCGTCAGCTTAGGTTTCGGCGTGATGTTTGCCACCGGGATTACCCTGCTGCTGATTCCCTGCGGATATATGATATTAGATGATATTCATTTATTCATTGAAAAGGTAAAAGCGCTGTTTAGCGCATCGCCGGACAAACAGGAAAACAAACGCTCGGCGGTAAAAATTTAAATTTTATGGATAACTATCTGATTTTAAAAACTTTATAACAGCTGCAACTGTTTTAGATATTAAAACAGCGTCACACAGACAAGGATTGCAATACATGATACCCGTTGACATTCTCATCACTTTCTTTGCGGCATCCGCCCTGCTCGCTCTTTCGCCGGGGCCGGATAATATTTTCGTTTTAACCCAATCCGCGCTCAACGGAAAACTGGCGGGACTGGTCGTGACATGCGGACTTTGTACCGGACTTATCGTTCATACCCTGGCCGTGGCATTCGGGGTGGCGGTGATTTTCCAGACTTCTGCGGCCGCCTTCACGGCGCTGAAATTTTTCGGTGCCGGCTACCTGCTGTATCTGGCCTGGCAGGCCTTTCGGGCGTCTGCCACCCAAATCCAGAGCGCGGATAATAACGGGCGCGATTATCTGAAACTATACAGGCGCGGCATTATCATGAATATCACCAACCCCAAGGTATCTATTTTTTTTCTGGCGTTTTTGCCGCAGTTTGCCGACCCGGACCGCGGGTCTCTGACCTTGCAGCTCATCAGTTTCGGAGGGATTTTTATTGTCGCCACCGTGCTGGTATTCGGCAGCATTGCATTGCTGGCAGGGGGGATCCGCCAGTGGTTTTACCGTTCTGCAAATGCCCAGCAAATTTTAAACCGGATTGCCGGAACGGTTTTTATTGCCCTGGCCGTAAATCTTGTAATCATGAAACGTTAAGTTCATCATTGATGACAAGACCGGCGGGAATTGCGTGGATCATCGACAGCTTCCAGCACCAGGTAATAAGCGGCATCCATACCTTCCAATGCGGCCTTCAGCGAGTCCGGATCCAGCAGGTTTCCGTAAACGATTTCAGGTTCACGGGCCAGGGGAATTTTCAAATCGACGATTTCAGGCGGCCGGACCAGGCAGCGAACGTGGTATCCGTTTTCATCCAGCCTGTAAAGCAGACGCTTGCCGATAAATCCGGTGGATCCGGTAAGTAATATCCGTTTTATTTTTTCCCGGGTCCTGGATATCATGGCATGCAATTTTCTCGTCAATTATTTTTTGAAAGGATCAGCCATACCGTTTAAATTCAAGATGACCTGCCATTCGTTTTCCGCAACCGGCATCACGGACAGCCGGTTGCCTTTTCTCATTACGCCCATTTTTTCCAGTACCGGATGCGATTTCAGATCATCCCTTGTTACCGGAGGATCCAGATCAGCCACGTATTGAATATCCACCATAAACCAGATGGGATTCTCAACACTGGATTTGGGGTCATAATGTTCCGATTTCGGATCCCATGCAGTATAATCCGGGTACCCTTCCCTGATCACCTCGGCAAGACCGACAATGGAAGGAATTTTTATGTTGCTGTGATAAAAAAGGACCCCATCTCCCTTTTTTATTTCATCCCGAAGCAGATTGCGTGCCTGATAGTTTCGCACCCCATCCCAACAGGTAACATGCTCGGATGACTGTTTGAGATCTTCAAATGAAAAACAGGTCGGTTCGGATTTCATCAGCCAGTATCGGCGTTTGTTTTTTGAAGCCACAATATTTCTTCCTGTGCTTAAAAACCCGTTCGCTTAAAATACGGATCATATATTTTACGGAATCAGGCACGCGCAAAACCTGAACTATAATTAGTACTTTGAAGCAGAAAAAGATGCCGTGCAACCCAAAATCCAAAATAGATATTGGGCTTCCAAATAACTCGTTCATAAAATTCTAACATAGTTGACAAGTTATTTTCTCATACAGTGGTGACAAATCACCATGAAAAACTTTATACCAAGCCGTCAAACTTAATATTTTTTTGACCGGACCGACATCGCTTTCTGAAGATATTGCCGTGCGGGTTTGAAATCCGGTTGCAGCCGCAACGCCGCTTGAAATGCGGCGACAGACCCGTCCACATCCCCTTTGCGAAAAAGCGCAATACCTAAGTTGCAGTGAGCATTTACAAAATCGGGTTTAATTCGAAGCGCCTGTTGATAGTACCTGATGGCCTCATCGGTCTTACCTGTCTTGAATAAGGCATTACCCGTCTTAAAAAAAGCATCCGAACTATCCGGCATGTCTTTTACTGCCTCCAAAAAATGCGGCACCGCCTCTTGTGTACGGCCCTGAGCGTCCAACGCGATACCCAGGTTATATCGGGCGCCCGCATAATCCGGATTTATCGATAGCACCTTTAAATAGTGTTCAATGGCAGCATCCTGCCTGCCCTGCTTCGCATAGAGGTTGGCCAGGTTGTTATGCGCATCAGCAAAATCCGGTTTAACGTGAATTGCCTTTAAATAATGATTCATCGCTTCCAGATCCTGCCCCTTTTCTACCAGCACATTCCCCAGATTAAAATGGATTGCGCTATTGTAGTCGGTCTTGTAGTCAGTCACTTCCAGGGCATGTTCAAAAAGCGTCATACTGTTTTTCCAATAACCGACTTGTTTCCAGGTTAAAATCATTACAGCGGAAAAAAGAATAGTCGGAAAAACGCAAAAAAAGACATTTCGAAATCTCCACGACTTCAAAAACTCAGCTCCCCCCCAGGCAATCATGGTAAACAGTCCGATCAGGGGTATATAGGTATACCGGTCTGCCATGGACTGCCCCCCCACCTGCACCAGCCCGATGACCGGCACCAGCGTTCCCAGATACCATAGCCAGCCGGACAAAAAATACGGACGGGTCTTTGCCGATCGGATAACCATTACCGATACCAGCAAAAGGACCAGGCTGGCGGTTAAAATCTGCCACCATGGCAGTGTTCCCGGATGAGGATACAGACACGCCAAATTAAGCGGATATATCATTTTCCCGATATAGAGAGCGTAAGATACCAGTGCATTGGCAATTCTGTCCGCAAAGGAGATATAATCCAGGGTCCGAACCGCACCCCCATGTTTCTGGGCATAGTAGGTCAAACTGCACGATATGCCCACCAAAACAAACAGGGGAATTTTTTCCCAAAATATTCTAAAAGCAAATGGGTGATTCTGAAAACGTTGACCGGGTAACTCCTGAAATGAAAACCGTTTTAAGGGCCAGTAATCCAAAAGCAGAAGAACACATGGCAGCGTCACCAGCATCGGTTTGGACATCAATCCAAAGGCAAAAAAAACAAACACCCCCAAATACCTGAAAGCAGACGGCCGAAAAACATATGCGGCATAGCACCACATGGTCAGCATCCAGAAAAAAGTACTCAGCACATCCTTTCGCTCAGATACCCAGGCCACCGACTCGACATGCAGCGGATGAAGGGCAAAAAGAGCCGCAACAAAAGCGCTTTGCCACAAATCGCCGGTCATTTTTCTGAAAACCAAAAACAGCAACAGGGTATTGGCGATGTGCAAAAAAAGATTGGTCAGATGATGATTTCCGGAATGCATTCCGAACAACCGGTAATCCAGCATATGGGACAGCCAGGTTATTGGATGCCAGTTGGCGGCATAGACGGTTGTAAAAGCCCAGGCAACGGAGTCAGACGAAATTCCCTTTTGAATATTGCGGTTTTCCGTGACATAGACTGTATCATCATAATTCACAAACTCAAATTCGTGCGCTTGTCCGTAAACAGCAACTGTCGCAATCACCAGAAAGCAGCAGATCAGGATCGACTTATATCGGTTCAAAATATTCATGAGCATATTTTTTTTATTCACAGATAATAACGAGTTGCAGGATACTACTAAATCGCGAATCATTGCCTAATCTAATCGGTTTTCCCCATCAGGTAAAGTCATTATTATGCATTACCGCACCTTATAATTCAATACGATCATGGAATGAGGTTAAAAGAAAACATAAAACACAACAAAAAATTTGATATAAATAAATTATATGGTATTATTTCCAGTTAAACTTAGCATTGTAATTAACAATTACATCCAACAACCTTGTCGATAGGAAAATAGCCACTATCTCATTTATAAAATTGGTCCGGCGAATAACTGATGAAAAGATGCTTAATAAGTGTTGAGATTTTTGTATGGGGAAAATAGGCGGATTTGGCAGAGAAAAGGGATAAATATGACTGACAAGCTCCGCATTGCTATGGTGGCAGCATGCCCTTTTCCATATCCCCGGGGTACCCCTGTCCGCATATACCGAATGGCCCAGATACTGTCTGAGATGGGCCTTGAAGTACATGTGATCACTTATCACCTTGGGCATCGGGAACAGACATCGCCTTTTATTACGCATCGAATCCCGAATTTGAATTTTTATAAAAAAATGAGTCCAGGACCAGGAATTTTAAAATTGCTGGTTGTGGATCCAATGTTAACATTCAAGATACTCAGCCTTTATAAAAAATATAAATTTGATATTATTCACGCGCACCATGTTGAGGGTTTTCTGGCCGCGCTGCCGGTTCGGTTTTTGGGGAACGTTCCGATCATTTTTGATATGCATACGCTGCTTGCCACAGAACTTCAGTATTACCGACTCTTTCTGCATGAACGCCGGCTCAAAAAAATCGGCAGGTTTTTCGATGGGCATCTTCCAAGACATGCGGATCATGTAATTGCCGTTACTGATGAGATTAAAAACAAACTGCTAACAAATTTTACTATTCCATCCGAAAAAATCTCGGTTATTCCAAATGGAATTGAGCTTGCACATTTTTCTCAAGTTAAAGCTAAACATGAAACTCATGGAAAGAATATTATTTTGGGGTTTGCCGGAAATTTTGCGCAATACCAGGGCCTCAACATTATGCTGGAAGCATTTGGTGTTTTAACACAAACACAGCCCCAACTTCGTCTCCACCTTTACTCAAACAACGCGATTGATCATTATAAACCGCTAATTAAGAGATTAAACATTGACGCCCAGATCGACATTTTTCCTTCTGATTTCAGAGAATTGCCCGAACAACTCGCACAGACGGATATTCTCTTGAACCCCAGACCGGATGGTGCAGGACACCCATTGAAGCTTTTAAACTATATGGCTGCCGGAAAACCGATTGTCTCGTTTGCCAGCTCCGGACATTTTCTTACACATGGTGAGAATGCATGGATTGTAAAAGAAAACAGTCCTCAGGCATTTGCCGACGGAATTAAGCACCTTGCGAACAACAGAACAATTGCTGCGGAACTAGGCAGAAATGCAAAAAATTTTGTGGGTCAAAATTTTTCATGGCAGTCCCGAGGAGAAGACCTTATTAAAATTTACAAGCAACTGGTGAAAGTGCAACACTTATAAAAACGATGACAGAGGAGTCTTGACCCTGTATTTATGGCATTCTTCTACACCTGTAAACATCCACCGATGCTTACCTGACATATAAAACATTCATTCAACTGAAAAATTTTGTTAATCGGGAACGGCCCCACTGGCTAAGGGCATAATTTATCATGAACGAAAAACCAACTCAAACCATCAGCGCCGTTATCGTCAATCATAACGGCGGCCGGGAAATCATAAACTGCCTGAATGCTCTATTTGATCAATCGTTTTTCCTGGAAAAAATTATTGTGGAGGATAATGCTTCCACGGATAACAGCCCTTCAAATATTTTATTAAAATTTCCTGACGTTGATTTAATTAAACTGGATCAGAATTTTGGGCCAAGCAAAGCCCGTAATATCGGACTGAAAAGCACTTGCTCAGATCTTGTGCTGCTTCTTGATGATGACGTGTATGTACATGATGATTGTATCCGGAAGCTCCATGATACTTACAAACAATACCATCCCGCGATGATATGCCCGAGGATATTGCTGCACCATGACAGGACAACCGTTCAATGTGACGGTGCCGAACCACACTTTATCGGAATGATGAAATCACGGCACGCATATCAGCCCGTTAGTGCGCTACCATCAAAAACCTGTGAAGTAACGGCCTGCATAAGTGCCTGTATGCTGGTGAACAGAAAAGCCGCATTATCCTGCGGCGGGTTCGATGAATCTTATTTCATTTATTTTGAAGACCTGGAGTTCAGCTTGAAGTTAAGATCTATGGGATATTCTATTTTATGTGAACCCGAAGCCGTCGTGTACCATGATTCTGGAGCAGGCACTCCTAACCTGTCATTCCGGGGAAACAATGCATACCCGGAAAAAAGAGTTTATTTTAACATCAGACATCGCCTGCTGACCCTTTTGATACATTACAGACTCCGCACCCTGATCGTATTAGCCCCCATGCTTTTGCTCTACGAAGTCTCAATGCTCGCGGTTGTGATCAGACGGGGATGGCTTAAAACCTGGCACAAAGCCATTGTATCCGTTTTAAAAAGCAAAAAGCATATTATGGCTAAAAGAAAGTCTATGGCGTCCAGGCGCGTGCGCCATGACCGCGAACTTTTACTTGGCGGCTCCCTGCCGTTTGCCCCGGGATTTATTAAAAACCGGCCCGAACAACTGGCTGTAAATTTTTTATCTGCAATTTTAAATTTATACTGGCGCATGACAAAAAACCTAATTGGTTAAAAGCACATCAGATCAAAGAATTATGCGCTTTAATGGCTAAACACTAATTGAACAAAAATCTGAAAATTTTGCCAAACGCAAAAATTGGGGAAGTTAGCGGTTTTCGCCCAGCCACACAATACATCTGTAATTTGGCATACTGACTTTAAATAAAACAATCGGAAACCAATATGAAGCTGTCTGTAATCATGCCGATTTTGAATGAGGCACGGACAATAGAAAAGATTATTGCCAAAGTTGATAAATCTCCACTCAACAAGGAAATTATTATTGTTGATGATGGTTCAACGGATGGAAGCCGCGATATTCTTAAGAATTATCTTGAAAGAGAAGGCTTTATAATTATCTTTCATGAAAAAAATAAAGGCAAAGGCGCTTCCATAATCACGGCAATTCAACATATTTCCGGCGAAATTGTTATTATTCAGGATGGTGACTTGGAATATGATCCTAATGATTACATTGAACTTGTCAAACCTATTATTAATAAAGAGACTACGGTAGTTTACGGATCGAGGTATTTAAAAAAATTTAACCCTAAATCGTACATCAGGTTTTATTTAGGGGGCAGACTGCTCTCATTACTTTCAAATATATTATATAATCAGAATATTACGGATGAGCCGACATGCTATAAGGTATTTGATGCAGATTTGTTAAAGTCAATTCATCTAGAATCTCAGGGCTTCGGATTTTGCCCCGAAATAACTGCCAAGGTTTCTAAAAAAGGGATTAAAATCAAAGAACTACCCATAAACTATTTTCCCAGAAAAATCAAAGAAGGGAAAAAAATAAAATGGTCAGATGGATTGGAAGCGATCTGGATTTTGTTAAAAAACAGGTTTTGAAAGAATATTTTGGTCGACCTGGTATTGACTTCATAAAAAACAACAAAAGGATCAAACCGGAAATAATGTTTAAAAAAATTTATGACCATCAGTTTATTCTTAGTAGCTCTTTTTTTATCTTAATCTTTGCTGCTTTACGGCTGCCATTTTATTTATATATTAATATTCCTTATATTTTTGACGATGCTCCCAGTTATGCGGCTGTTGCAAAAACAATCGTGGAGGGTACCCCTTTTTTTTTATCACGGACACCCGGTTATCCGTTCTTTCTTTCTTTTATGCATAACATTAGTGCGGATATATTACTGGTAGAATATGCCCAGTCCTTTATCACGATCTGCTCTTCCTTATTTTTTATTTATACAATCAATAGAATCTATCCGAAACTGACTATTCCCGCAACTTTTGCGATTACAATTTTTACATCATCAGTTATTTTTATTCACTCTGAATCCAGTATCCTGACAGAATGCCTTTATGTAAATATAATTACCCTTTTTATTTCATTTTATATACTTTCACTTAAAACCGATAAGAGGATTTATTGGTTTTTTGTTTCCCTGTCCTTCATTGTGCTGGTTTATGTAAGACCGACCGGTCTGTTTCTCGTCCCTTTACTGGTTTTGCAATTCATGTTTGCGTGGCGATTGAAATATCCGAGAATTGTTTTATTTTATCTGGTTTTCCCTGCTGTCTTTTTTTATTCGATGATATCCGCTTACAACTTTTTTACTTTAGGCCACTTCAGCATTTCTACCCAGGGATTTTCAGACATGGTTTGCAACACGTTTAGTTTTATAGAAAAGGATGATTCTTTTCCGGATTATATAAACCAGGCAATCGACAAGGCTGTTCTGGCCCAGACAAATCAAAAAGAGCACAACTACATTGAAAATTCATGGGATATAAAAAATATTACCGCCCTTTATCTAAAGTATCAAAGTTTTGATGACAACTTCTGGCAACGATTGAGTCAGGTAAATCCTTACAGGTCGAAAAAATTTCTCGAAGATTGTAAAAATGTCACATTTACCACAATAAAGAACCATCCGAATAATTATATGAAATTTATTGCGGTTCAGTATCTGCATTATTTTGACAGCTTCCATCACGCACGAACATCATCCTATCCATTTTTTGAATCTTATGAAAAATGTTTCAGGGCGAGAATCATCAAATATTTTCTAAGTAAAAGCAATCAGACTGGGACTTTTAAGATTTTCAATACTCCCCGAATTGAAGAAAATGTTGCAAAAAGCATGATTGATCGTTTGCAGGAAAATAACCTGTTAATAATGGTAAATTCCTTTTCACGCATTCACCAGAAGTTGTTTCGAAATCATATCTGGGTCCTTCTTTACTTCGTGATTTTTATATACAGTTTTTTTATCTTCCTGTTTACGCGCTGCAGGAATATTGATGCGTTTATCGTTTTTAGCATTTGTCTGATAAATCTTTTGAATGTGATGTTAATAAGCATAGCTAATATTGCAATGATCAGGTACAATTTTACTCTTCATTTAACATATTATCTCGCACCGGCATTACTACCATCAATTATTTTTTTTAAAAGAATAAACCCCGTGTCACTAAAATAAAAAAATCAAGGACCTTCCGCTTTTATGAATGAGGATCAAAAAAAAATCAGCATTGTTGTCCCCCTGTATAATGAAGAAGAAAATGTTGAAAAACTGCACAAAGAGATACTGCACGTCTGCAAAGATAATCGTTATAAATTTGAAATCATCTTTGTTGATGACGGGTCAACAGATGCTACATTTGAACGTGCCAAAGCGTTATCCCCGTTAAAAATAATCCGGCTGCGGAAAAATTTTGGTCAAACCGCAGCATTTGATGCCGGTATAAAATCCGCCAGATACGATTATATCATCACCATGGACGGGGACTGTCAGAACGATCCGAATGATATTCCTCTGTTGATCAAAACCCTGGAACAAAAAAATCTGGATATTGTTTCCGGCTGGCGAAAAGAACGCAAAGACAGCTTTATGAAACGTTTTATCTCCTTCGGCGCCCTTACATTCAGGCGTTTTTTAATCAAAGACCACATTCATGACAGCGGGTGTTCGTTAAAAATATATAAAAAAGAATGTTTTAACGGCATAACCCTGTATGGCGAAATGCACCGGTTTATTCCGGCATTATTAATGGGATCCGGCTACCAGGTCGGCGAAATAGCAGTCAATCATCGCCCCCGGTATAGAGGCGTGAGCAAATACAACTGGAAAAGAACCATTAAAGGCATTGTTGACATGATCGCAATTGCATTCTGGCATAAATTTGCATCAAGGCCGCTGCATTTTCTGGGAGGACTCGGGCTGCTGCTGATATTTCTCGGCTTTTCCACCGGAGCCGTGACTTTTTACAATTTCTTAATCGGGCAGGGGATGTCCGAAACTGCCTGGCCCCTGCTCACGGTATTTTTTTTCCTGGCCGGTGTCCAGTTTTTTGTCTCCGGCCTCATCATCGATATATTATTTCGAAATCATTATGAAACCACTCAAAACCAAGCATACAGTATAAAAGAGATCTGGCAGAATGATGAGCCCCAAACCACATAAAAATCATAAAAAATCCGCCTCAAAAGAGTTTTCACGGCCACCTTATACTGAAAAGCACATTCCCCCAGCTGATTTATTAAAAAACATCAGCAGTTTTTATCTTTTTTTAATCATTGTATTGCTGATCCAACTATTTGTATATAAAGATTATATATTCTTTAACAAGCTGCTTCTTTTTCTTGACGCAGGGTGTGACTCATACAACACATATTATCCCGGTTTCATTCACGCAGCACGCTATCTCCGTTCGGAAGGCATTCCTACCTGGTCATTTCATCAAGGCATGGGGCAATCCATATTTCCGGGAGGCATCTCCAGCCCCTTTTTTTGGGTACTCAACCTGTTCGGCCCGGAACGTCTTGCATATGGTATTGTTTTTGTTGAAATATTAAAATCAACAATTACGGGTATCATATTTTATTTTTTTCTGAAAATTTTAAACCTTTCCAAATATACCTGTATCGCCGGCGGGGTAATGGCATCATTTCTCGGCTACCTGATACTGGGCAGCAGCGGGTGGTATGGGCATTCCTCCAATGTTGTATACTTTGTTCTGATGCTTTATGCATTTGAATTATTCTACAAAAAAGGCAACTGGCTTTTATTTCCCGTTGCCGTCTTTTTTGCTGCCGATAATCCGTTCAGGTTGTATTTATTTTCGGGATTTCTTCTTACCTACGCACTTTTGAGGATTCTGTCCGACAATACATTAAGCGTGAAAGAATCAATCATTTTCCTGTTAAAACTGGCTGGTTTCGGGGCTGTCGGCGTCGGCCTCAGCACAGTTTTTTCATACAACACCCTGATTGAGATGATAAACAGCCCCCGGGTTTCAGGAGATGTAAAGGCCGTGGGCGTGGACGACTTATTATCTCTTTCTTTCTTTGCTTTGACCGACCGGCTTGAAGCGGCAACGACATTCATGCGGTTTTTCTCAAATGATCTGATGGGAACAGGGAGCAATTTTACCGGGTGGGTTAATTATCTCGAAGCACCGGCTTTTTATTCCGGGTTGCTGTCGCTTCTGCTTTTTCCCCAGGCATTTCTACTTGCCGGCAGGAGAAAAAGGATTGTTTTTGCCGGGTTTTTCTTTTTCTGGATGATCCCTTTGGGCTTTCCCTTTATTCGGTTTGCCATGTATGCATTTATGGGAAACTACTATAAGCATGGCCTGTCCCTGTTTATTCCCTTCATGTTTCTGATCTACGGCCTGTATGGACTTGAACACATTCAAAAGAAAAACACTGTAAAGGATATTGTTCTGGTCATAACCCTGGTGACATTGCTTTGCGTGCTCTACTCCCCTTTTATCAGCAATATACCGCATGTTGAAATTAATAACAGCCTTCGACTGGTTGTCGCCTGCTTTTTGCTTCTGTATTCCGGACTTTTATATTTATTGCGGTTTGACCGACTAAGGCAGTATACCAAAATATTGTTATTGATCTTATTGTGCTTTGAATTCGGATATTTATCATCTATCACCATCAATGACCGCAAAACCGTTACCAGGGAGCAATTTGAAAGCAAGGTGGGTTATAATGACTACACGGTGGAGGCGGTCGCTTATATAAAATCCGTTGATTCCGGTTTTTACCGGATAAACAAGGACTACCCATCTTCTCTGGGTGAATTTGAGAGTGTTAATGACGCCAAAGTACACGGATACTTTGGCACGCCTTCCTATTCCTCCTTTAACAAACAGGAGTATATTGAATTTTTAAAAGCAACTGAAATCATTAAAAAAGGTAAGGAAGCTAAAACACGTTGGGCCATCGGACTACTTCAGCGGCCGCTTCTCCAGGCCCTTGCCAGCGTAAAGTACAATCTGGTGAAACCGGATGATTTTTCGAAAAAAAATTCTTTTTATCAATTAACCTATGAGCCGATTACTCAATTCGAAGATGTCATGGTCATGAAAAACAAATTCGCTTTGCCGTTGGGATTCACCTACGACATGTATCTGAACCGGAACGAATTTGACAAATTATCAAAAACGCAAAAGGACATGGCAATGTTTATCGCCTGTGTGGCGGATCAGCCGCTTGCCGGACTCAATGCTGTCACGTCAAGTGCAATGCAAAACCTGCTGCATGGTTTTACATTAAAAACATTTGATCAAATTGTTGATCAAAAAAAAAATTCCGCCATGCGCATCACTGATTTTACCCAGAAAAACATTACGGGTGAAATCGCACTTGATAAAAGAAAACTGCTGTTTTTCTCCATTCCTTTTGATAAAGGATGGAAGGCCTTTGACAATGGCCAGCCGGTGTCAACCATTCAGAGCAATATCGGTTTTACGGGAATCATAATGGATAAAGGATTTCATCGCATCGAATTAAAGTACGTGCCGGTATATTTAAAACAAGCTGTTTCCGTCTCGATATCGTTTCTGGTGATATACATTTCAATGGGTTTATTCAGGTTTTTTAATTCGGGCAAACCCAAAGATTAACTCAAAAAATCCAAATAATTAGACAAATCAATAGTTGAAAGCGGTAATGTTAAACTGGGTAAAAAATGAATTCCAAAAGGGAAAAAACCTGATATCCTATGGCGCATTAAAGGTCAGCGGCCTGGGTTTTTCTTTTCTGATACCGATTCTTCTGGCAGTATTTCTCACCCCGGAAGTACTCGGGATTTATTCTCTGGGGATGATGATTGTATATTTTTTTAACTCAACGATTGTCCTCTCATCGGCAAACCCCTCGGTTATCTGCGGAATCGAAGAACTTGCCAAAAGCAAAAAAATCACCCATACAATTACATCCAGAGCCATTATTCTTTTGATAGCTTCTGTGCTTTTCATTTCAGCCATTTTATTGTTTAAAAATCAAATTATCAACTTCACAAGGCTGACCGAAACCCAGACATACCTTTTAATACTGGTTTTTGCCGGTAAAATGATAGAGAGTTTTATTGGCTGTATTTTCATTTCCCAGAATAAACGAATCCTGGAATCAATTTTTCAATTTATAACTTCCATTATTTCTGTTAGTTATATAATCCTGATAAATTTTTTTTGGGAAATTACGCTGGAGCGGGTATTTCCCATTTTTTTGATGGCCCCTTTGATTTCCGTATGTTTTTTTATCTCAAAAACCGGATATCAGATGTTTCTGCCTTTATCTTATGATAAAAACGCCTTCAAAAAAATGGTCCTTTACACCCGATGGATAGTGCTCGGCGGCACCGCTGTCTATTTGCTGAACTGGGGTGATAATATTATTTTGCGCAAATTTTCAACCATGGAAGAAATCGGCGTTTACAACCTCGGTTATCAGTTTTTCAAAGGGATGATAATGATTTTTTCAACCATTAAAATTTATTTTCTTCCGTTTGTTTCACTGCATATTGATAATAAAAGTAAAATTGAAAATTATTTATTCGTCAAAAGAAAAAAGCTCTTTTTACTCGGGACAATATTTTCAGTTATTTTATTTCTGGTCATGCCGAAATTTGTTGAGCTGATTTACAACGGTCAATATCAGGACTCGGTTGTTGTTTTCAGAATACTTCTGACCGGAGCGATTTTTTCATTATACAGTATGTTCTATGAACCGATTTTCAACAGCTTGAAAAAATTCGGTGTTATCCAGGCAATTACAATATTTTGTGTCATTGTAAACCTGACTCTGGATTATCTCTTTGTCAGCCGTATTGGATTTATCGGCGCGGCCATCGCCACTGCGCTTTCATATTTTTTAATGACACTGATCAAAATATTTTACTTCAGAAAATTTTGTAAGCCACTAATCCTATGATTTATCAACAAATCATACTTGACTGGATCACAGGCTTTATTTTATAAGAAATCCGAATGCAATTTATTCGACAGTTAACCGGCGGCACTTTAAACCAGAACTTCTCATGAACGAATCAGGCTTGTGAGAAATCCGGGTTAGACCTTTTTCAGGAGTTAAAAATGTTTAACGGCAAAAAAATAATCGTAATCATGCCTGCTTACAATGCGGCAGCGACGTTGAAACGGACTTATGATGAAGTAATGGAACAGAAGATTGTTGATCTGGTCATCGTGGTGGATGATGCCAGCAGCGATGAGACAACAAAAATTGCCAAAACACTTCCCAATACACTGGTTCAGACCCATCCAAAGAACAAAGGATATGGCGCCAACCAGAAAACATGCTACCGGCTTGCTTTAGAACAGGGGGCCGACATCATTATCATGGTGCACCCGGATTATCAGTACACACCGAAATTAATTCCGGCCATGGCATCAATGATCGGAAATGACCTGTATTCATGTGTGTTGGGCTCCCGAATACTCGGAGGCTATGCTTTAAAAGGCGGAATGCCGAAATGGAAATATGTTGCGAACAGATTTCTTACGTTGGCTGAAAACATCCTGACCGGCGCAAAACTGTCTGAATATCATACGGGATACCGTGCTTTTTCCCGGGAACTTCTGGAAAAAATTAACTTAAGCCGCAACTCCGATGATTTTGTTTTTGACAATCAAATGCTGGTCCAGATTTTATGGGCGGGCTATACAATCGCCGAAGTCAGTTGTCCGACCCTTTATTTTGATGACGCCTCATCAATTAATTTTACACGCAGCGTCAAATATGGACTTGGATGCCTGCTGATGGCATTAAAATTCCGGCTGGCCCGACTGGGGTTAATAAACAGCAGGCTTTTGTGATTACTCGTCAAAGACACCCAGCTTTAACGGCAGCCACCAGGTAAAGCCAAAAAGCATTGTTTTCATAAATATCTGCTCCGGTGCCAGGCCTTTTTCCTTGCCAATGGGAAGCGATATGGCCAGTTCCAGGGGATGTAATATTGTCCATCCCAGCAGAACGCAAAACCAGAGAATTTTAAAGGCACCATCTTCAAGAGGAAAGAATACACCCCAAAAAATAAACAACCAGCCCAAAATACTTCCTGCCATCAACCCTTTCCAAAAGGTCTGCCTTTTCATAGATCCCCCGGTTAAAATATAAGATTTTTGTAAAGATCCGAATTTGTCTTTATTGCAGTCGATTATAGCCAAGATCAAAAAACGTGTCAAACTATACAAACTGTTCGTCCTGCAATGCAGCACAGTTTAGTTTAGCTTGACTTTTACGTCAAACTTACTGATAATAAATAAAATAATCTTAAGCAGTACGTAATTACAACTCCGGCTCTTGTTTTTTTATTACGATTTCCGCATTACGATTGGTATTTTTGATCAACGCTTAAGAGGACCGCAAATGAAAATCCTTATTGTAGACGATGACTTATCAAATTTATCCCTGATGAAAACCGTGCTTGAAACTAACGGCTATGAGGTCGTTCAGGCAACGAATGGGGAAAAAGCGCTTGAACTACTGAGATCCGAAAGCATCAATTTAATCATATCCGATATTCTCATGCCGGTGATGGATGGCTATCACCTGTGCCAGGAATGCAAAATTGACAATAATTTAAAAAATATTCCCTTTATTTTTTGTTCGGGAACATACACGGACAAAAAAGACGAAAACCTGTCCAAAAAATTCGGAGCCGAAGCTTTCATTACCAAACCATTTCATAACGAACAGCTGCTTACGACTATATTAAAAGTAATTGAAAACTTCAGCAATGGTAGAATCAATATTCCCAGCCCGCAGCAAAATGGCAATAAAGGAGTATATAAATTATACAGTGAACGCCTTATCAATAAGCTGGAAGAAAAAATGCTGGACCTGGATAAGGAAAAAATGGCCCTTGAAATGGAGATGGCCGAACGCATTAAAGTCGAAGAACGGTTGAGAAAAAGCCGCAATTTCGCGGAAAGCCTTTTTAATGCCGCTCCGGGGATTGTACTGATACTGGATACGGAAGGCCGCATCGTCAGGTTTAATCCATATATGGAAATGGTTTCCGGATATTCACTCAAAGATGTAAGGGGGCAATACTGGGTTGATGTTTTCTCCCCTGAAGATGACAGTAACAACTTTTCCAATGCAACAGCTTCAACCAGCAACCGGGAGGTTCCGGCTGGGAACATCTCATCCATTATCACTAAATCCGGTGAAAAACGGGACATTATGTGGTTTGATTCCACGTTAAAAGATGAAAACGGTCAAACCGTCGGTCTTTTGGCTGTTGGGCAGGACATTACCCGCCAGGTGAAACTCCAGAAAGAAATTTTCCAGACCAAAACCCATGAGGCGATCGGGAACTTTTCAGAAGACTTTGCCCGGGATATCAATGAACTAACCGATATCATGATGGAAAACATCTCACAACTTGAAAATGAAATTGACGCAGAAGATAAAAAAGCCAGGTATCTGGAAAAAATTAAAAAAGCTGCTGACCGAGCAAAAGAACTGACTTCACAGCTGGCCCAAAAAGGCAAAAAGAAAGAATAATACCATTCGGTTAACGGTTACGCAGCAACGGCTCAAAGCGCCGTCTAACGGACGCATAATGGAAATAATCGATTTCGCCCCTGGCATCAGATACTCCGCATCCATTGACGGATAAGATCGTGGTTCGTTCCTCACACGGATCTATCCTTGTTCGTCGGATTTCACCCGCTCAACGCCGGCAAATCGAATGTCAGCAGCGCCAAGAGTTCGGGCGGTTTGCTTGATGTCTTTTCCCGGATTTTGGTCAGATATTTTCATTCATCCCTCTGATTATTTTTCTTCAGTATTTATGAGCTCCTTGAATTTTTCAACATGCGCTTCTTCTTCCGTAATTATATGGCGAATTTTTTCCTTAGTGGATTCATCCGGCACAAACGATATCAGAATATCGTAAAAAAGAATGGTGTCTTTCTCAAATTCAATAAAAATCCGGATCAATTCATTGGTATCTTTTACCCGGCTGAAATCCACTTCCTTCAGAGAAAAAGCCTGGTCTCCAAGATAATCCCGAACCAGCGCATCATTCATTTCCTTTATTGACTCATTTTCATCAAGGATGCCGACAGCCCCTTTCAGGTCGGCAAACCATTTTGCATGGTGCCTTTCTTCTTCGGCCATCCATTTAAGCAACTGTTTAAGACCGGCGTCGTCTATGTGATCAAGAGCCGCCAGATAAACCTGTTCCCCGTTTTTTTCAAGCTGAATCGCCATATCAATGACTTCTGAAAATGAAAACAATGATGCCTCCTTAATTTACACCTCAATGGAACGTTAGGATACAGTTTTCCTGCACCGGAATCACTCGTCCTTTTACATGGACTCACATAAGGGCCGCAGAAAAAATGTTTTATCCCATCTTGCTGGTCTTTTGATCCGCCTTCTTTGTTGCGATAAAGCGCACATATCCTGATATACTTGCTTCATCGCGCCTCGAATGCGGGACCAAAATCCTTCGCCATTTGGGACAAAACATATTTTCCGCGACCCTAATATATCGCAAAAATTACAGATCCGCTAAACTTTTTTGACTTTTCAGAAGTTTCTCTTTATTGTTGATAAAATTTTTCATCCTGAAAACAAGGAATATCTGATATTAAAAAAGTATTGCTCACCCTGCTGTCCGCATGCCTGTGCGTTGTTATCTTCCCGTTACCGGGACTCTGGCCCCTGGCCTGGGTGGGACTGGTCCCGCTTTTTTTTGCCATTTCAAATATCCGGCCCCGACACGCTTTTTTTATAGGCTGGCTTTTCGGCGCCCTCCATTCAATCGGAGTGGCCTACTGGGTGTTTCATGCCCTGTATTTTAACAGCAGCGCCGGGCTTATAGTCAGCCTTTTATTCATGCTGGTTGTAATCGGCGGCGGCATTGGATTCTACTTTGCGATATTTTCCTATGGTGCCAGCCGATTGATAATGATGAAAATGTCGCCGGCGGCAAAAGCAGTGGCTATCTCCTGCTTATGGACCGGGCTGGAATTTACCCGCGCCCATTTTTTGTCAGGAATTCCCTGGTCTTTTCTCGGCCACTCCCAGTATTCCTGGCTCACCATGATTCAAATTACGGATGTCACAGGCGTTTACGGCATTTCATTTCTTATCGTGCTGACAAATATTTCTATCTATATGGCTTTTACAAACATTGCGGCCTGGAAAAATACGCTCATGGTTCTCCTTCTTCCCCTTATTCTGACCACCTTCACCCTGATATACGGCAGTTTCCGCCTATCGCACCTCTCTTTCCCAAATATTGTGACAAAACCGGATGTTCAGACAACAACAGATAACGCTTCAGATTCAAAATCCATTGCCGTCATCCAGGTCAGTGTGTCTCAGGAGGAAAAATGGGATAAAAAAAAATGGCTCGATATTTTGTCAACTCTGCTTGAATTCAGCGAAAACGCATTAAAAGAAGGCGCCACCCTGGTCGTCTGGCCGGAAACCACCGTCCCTTTCTACCTGGAACAGCAGATACCGGATTCAGTTAAACAGCTTTTTAAAAAATATCATGCCACCCTGATTACCGGCGGTCCCCGTTATGCCGGAACGCCTGGAAACTATACATTCTATAATTCGGCTTTTCAGATCAGTGAAGGTAAAATATTAAATATTTACAATAAAATTCACCTTTTGCCATTTGGCGAATACTTTCCCATGGGGTTTATCGACGTACTGAAACTCCGGTATACCGCTCCCAGAGAATACTCTTCAGGATGTGAAAGCCTTATTTTTAATGATCCAATCGGACGGTTCGGCGCATTAATCTGTTTTGAAGTGCTGTTCCCGGAACTCACCCGATCTATCGTAGCCCGGGGGGCGGATTTTATCATAACTTTATCCAATGACGCCTGGTTCGGCAAAACCAGTGAACATTACCAGCATTTCTCCATGGCCGTGTTCCGGGCAGTTGAATGCCGAAGACCTCTGGTGCGATCGTCGAATACCGGCATCTCCGGATTTATCGATG
>JAQYVU010000124.1 GCA_030145385.1 Desulfococcaceae bacterium | reverse complement strand
ATTTCCGGCATCGAAGATGTTAACATCGGCGACACCATCTGCACCGGTGAAAACCCGATCGCCCTGCCCCGGATACGGGTGGATGAGCCCACGGTTTTTATGAAATTTTCCAATAATACATCTCCGCTTGCCGGCCGCGACGGCAAGCTGGTACAGGCCAGTAAAATCCGCGCCCGCCTGATCAAGGAAAGCCTCATGAACGTTTCCATGCGTGTGGAAGAATCTGATGACAAGGAAAGCTTTATTGTCAAAGGGCGGGGCGAATTCCAGATGGCGATCTTGATTGAAACCATGCGCCGGGAAGGATTTGAACTCTGCGTGGGACGCCCCCAGGTGATTTTCAAATATGATAATGGCAAAAAACTCGAGCCTTTTGAAAACCTGCTAATTAACTGTGAAGCGACCTACAGCGGAAATGTGACTGAAAAACTGCTGAAACGAAAAGGAAGCCTGACCCGCATGACACATAAGGATAATGGCCGGGTCCGCCTGGAATTCTCAGTTCCCTCCCGGGCTTTGATCGGTTACCGGGACGAGTTTTTAACCGATACCCACGGCACCGGCATCATGAACTCCTCTTTTGCAGGCTATGAAGAATACAAGGGGGATTTCCCCAGCCGCTTCACCGGCAGCCTGGTTTCCGACCGCCAGGGAAAAGCTGTGCCCTTTGCCCTGTTTAACTTAGAAGCCCGGGGAAAGCTTATTGTCCGGCCCGGCGACGATGTTTATGAAGGCGTGATTATCGGGGAACACAGCCGGGGCAATGATTTAAACGTCAATCCCTGCAAAACAAAAAACCTGACCAACATGCGGGCTTCGGGCAAAGACGATGCCGTTATTATCTCACCGGTGCTCCCCATGACCCTGGAAAGAGCCATTCAGTTTATTGGCGACGATGAAATGGTGGAGGTCACTCCGAAAATTATCCGGTTACGGAAAACCATTCTGTCCGCACATGGCCGGAAGGTGGTTACAAGGCAAGGAGCGGCAGCATAACCCCGAAAGCATTAATTTGTATGATTGTAATGCAATATAGGGTATAAAAGAAAAATTACCGGTGGGCCCTGCCCTGATTTCAACTCTGACTCACCTGTTTAAATTATCAGATCGGCATCCCTTCTTTTTTCAAAAAAGAAGCGGATATGTTTTAGCCCGGGATTTGTTACCGTATATCATTATCATACGGCCTCCCCCGCCCTTCCAGGATTAAAACACCGGCACAATCAATTATATTTTTACATAACATTGCACCCCAGGCTGCGATGCCGGCGTATGCGGCGTTGCCATTTTGGCAGCAAACCCGCCAATATCATTTATTCTTGATATTGTTAAATATAATTTAAGAACAACAATTTAAGAGAATATCTGAAAAAACATTTTTCAGACCAGAGAATATAAATTAATGAGTTTTGAAAATTTAGGTTTAAACGACCATATATTAAAAGCTGTTGAAAAAATGGGGTTTACCGAACCCACTCCGATCCAGAAAAAAGTAATTCCTGAGATCATGAACAGCAACAAAGACATAGTGGGCCTGGCACAGACCGGTACCGGTAAAACAGCTGCTTTCGGACTGCCCATGATCCAGTTGATGGATTTTTATTCCACACATACTCAGGGTGTTGTCATATGCCCCACCCGTGAGCTTTGCATCCAGATTTCAGGTGATTTCAAGGAATTCACCCGGTATATTAAGCCTGCGAAAATCGTTTCCGTCTACGGCGGCGCCAGCATTGAAAACCAGATCCGGCAGGTTAAAAGAGGCGCCCATATTATTGTTGCCACCCCCGGCAGATTGCTGGACCTGATCAAACGAAACGTGGTCAAAATTGCAGAGGTGTCCTTTGTGGTGCTGGATGAAGCCGATGAAATGCTGAACATGGGGTTTTCCGAAGACCTGGATGCTATTTTAAGCAAAACACCAAAAGATAAACGAACCATGCTGTTCTCTGCCACCATGCCCAGAGCCGTGACAAAAATTTCGTCCAAGTATATGAATGAATCTGTTGAAATTACGGCCGGCAAAAAAAACAGCGTTGCCCAGAATATCACACACAACAATTACATCGTACTGGAAAAAGAAAGATATCCGGCATTAAAACGGATCATCGACTATGACCCGGACATTTACGGCCTGATCTTCTGCCGGACCCGCAACGAAACCCGGCAGGTATCTGAAAAGCTGATGAAAGACGGCTACAACGCGGAAGCTCTTCACGGCGAACTTTCCCAGGCTCAGCGGGACAATGTTATGCAGCGATTCAGAAACAAAAGCCTCCAGCTTTTAGTGGCAACTGATGTAGCAGCCCGGGGACTGGATGTGAACGATATTTCCCATGTCATTAACTACAATTTTCCGGATGAGGCGGAGACGTATACGCACCGCAGCGGCCGGACCGCCCGTGCCGGCAAATCCGGAATTTCCATCGTCCTGATGAATACGCGGGAACGTTGGAAAATGGGGGCAGTGGAGAATAAAGCCGGTATCAAGTTCACCTACGCCAAGGTTCCCAGCGGGTATGCCATTTGCGAAAAGCAGCTGTATGCCATGGTCAAAAAACTGGTCGCCGTTGACATCAACCACGAAGAAGTCGGTAAATTCCTGGACCCGGTATATGAAACCCTGGCCGATCTGTCTAAGGAAGAACTGATTCAGCGTGTTATTTCCATTGAGTTCAACCGGTTTCTGGATTATTATAAGGGCGCTAAAGACATCAATGCTAGCAGCGGGGCCAGCAACAAGCCCGGGGCAGAGAAAAAATCCGGGGGAAAAAGATTTTCCAAAAATAAAACCGGAGCCTATAAGGACAAAGGCCCGCGCAAAGAATACGGTTCCCGAAAAGACAACGGCTTTGACAAAAACAACGGCCCCCGCAAAAATGGGGATACCCGGAGCTTTTTCATTAATGTCGGCCAGCTGGACAATATCCAGAAAGGAGCCATAACACGGCTGCTGTGCGATCAGACGGGCATCAGCAATGCCCAGATCGGCAAAATAGAAATTTTAAGAGAATTTTCATTTTTTGAAATTGATAACCATGTGGCCGACACCGTGCTCAAATCAATGAAACACGCAAAATTAGACGGCCGGGACGTGATGGTCCAGCTTGCGCAGAGAAGGAAACCAAGACCCGGGGCTAAGACGAAAAACGGTAGAAAAGCCCGGATCAAGTCCAATGGCTTTAAAGAAGGCCTCAAGACTGCTAAAAAGCGTTAAAACCGTTTACAATCTTTTTTATTCCCGGATCTGCCATCAACACATCCGGGCCGGCCAGCTTTTTCGTATTTTGCGATACATACCAACGAAAGCTGCCGACACGTACCAAAGCCAATCTTTGGCTGATCGCTCTCCGTTAATTGGTGGCTGGTTATCGGACAGCGCTTTCTCGATCATGCCACACACGTAAAGGAGAGTCATATGAACATGTATATCGGAAACCTTGCCTACAACGTCACGGAAGAAGATTTGAACGAAGCTTTCTCGGAATTTGGAAACGTTGAAAGTGTTAATATTATAAAAGACCGTTTTTCAGGCCAGTCAAAAGGCTTCGGTTTTGTGGATATGCCGGATAACTCTGAAGCAGATAAAGCCATCAAGGCACTAAACGGCAAAGACTTCAAGGGCCGTGACATCAAAGTCAACCAGGCCAACCAGAAAACCAAAGGCAAGAAAAATAACCGCCGGCCCAGATATTAAATTAGATGTTAAATTAGCAAATATCTGATCCGTAAAATCGGTTCATAAAATAAAAAAGACCGCCACCCTGTTAACTCGGGACTGGCGGTCTTTTTTATTTTTTGGTATGGTGGGTAAAAATTTCAGGAGAAAATATATGGGAACCATCTTCACCGTCGACAACCTGATCACCCTCGGCCTGCTCACCCTGCTCCAGGCGGTGCTGGGGTTTGACAATCTGCTGTACATCTCCATCGAATCCAAACGCGCACCGATTGAAAAACAGGCCATGGTCCGGCGGCTGGGCATCGGCATCGCCGTGATTCTGCGCATCATCCTCCTGTTTGTTCTCATGAAAGTGATCTCGTATTTCAAGGACCCGATTTTCGGCCTTCACATCACAAATATTATCCACAGCAGTTTTAACCTCCACAGCCTGGTGGTCCTGCTGGGCGGCGGGTTTATCATCTATACCGCAACCCAGGAGATCCTTCACATGATGAGCATGGAAGATATTGAACTGCAAGACCGAAAACCCAAATCCGCAGGCCTTGTTATCTTCTGGATTGTGTCCATGAACGTGGTATTTTCTTTTGATTCCATTTTAAGCGCCATGGCCTTAAGTAATGTATTCCAGGTGATGGCCGCAGCCATAATTGCCGGTGGTATGCTCATGATCTGGCTGGCAGACCGGGTTTCCGCTTTTTTACAAAAAAACCGCATGTATGAAGTCCTCGGCCTGTTCATCCTTTTCGTGGTGGGCATCATGCTTGTCACCGAAGGCGGCCACCTGGCCCATCTGAGCTTTTTCGGCCACGACGTCATCCCCATGAGCAAGGCAACCTTCTACTTTGTCATCAGCGTGCTGGTGCTTACCGATTTTGTTCAGAGCCGGTACCAGAAAAAACTGATGAAGATGAAGGAGTTGAAGATTAAGGGTTAAAATACTCATCATGACTGACCCGGCACCGCTAAAACTCCAATTGGCTGTCTTTGTCTTAGTCTCGGCGGCATTTGCCAATATCTATATCACCCAGCCGGTGCTTCCGATTCTGCAGCACGAGTTTTCTGCGGATATCATCCTGGCGTCTCTTACTGTTTCTGCAGTAATTCTCGGCATCGCTTTTGCCAATCTGCCGTTCGGCTTTATTGCAGACCGACTTGACATTCATCCCATAATATTTTTCGGCAGCATCATGGTGGCCGTGAGCGGCCTGGTGTGTACCTTCACCAGCAACCTTTGGATCCTTATCGGCGCACGTTTTATCCAGGGTCTGTTCATACCGGCCCTGACTACATGCATTGCTGCCTATCTTTCCAAAACACTGCCTAAAAAACATTTAAACATCGTCATGGGATCATATATTTCTGCGACCGTACTGGGCGGTATGGGCGGACGCCTGCTCGGCGGATGGATTCACCCGCTCCTGCACTGGCGGTATGCCTTTATTTCCGCAGCCATCCTGATTCTTGCTGCTGCTGTCACTGCACTCCGGGTGATCCCCCGCAAAACCAATACCCCTTTCGAAACGGAAAGAATAAATTCCTTAAACTATTTTACATTAATCAGGAGAAGGGATCTCCTGCGGTTTTATTTCTGCGCGGCCGGCAGTTTTGCCCTGTTTTCATCCATCTATAATTACTTGCCATTCCGCCTGACCGGCCCTTTGTTTAACCTTCCAACCCATCTCGCCACCATGTTATACTTATCATACATCGTCGGTATTTTCACAGGACCCATTGCCGGAAAACTCAGCACCCGGTTCGGGATCAAAGCCACGTTGATTGCAGGCTCATTGATTATAGCAGCATCTCTGGCCTTGCTGCTGATACCCCTTATTTTTGCCGCAATATGCGGTTTAATTGGTTTGTGTGCCGGTTTTTTCACCATCCATTCCACAGCTGTCGGCGCATTGAATCAACGGCTCGACTCGGGCCAGGGGCAGGCCAATGCACTGTATGTTCTCTTTTATTATAGTGGCGGATGGATCGGGATAACCGTTTCCGGGTTTGTATACACACTCGGGGGGTGGGCGGCGGTGATCGGATTTTGTGCGATCTTATTGGTGTTTCCTTTGATGACCGGAATTTTTGAATCCCGGTGGCCATAAATTTTCATGCTCACCATCACGCCCGGAAAGAAAACGATTTCATGAACCTTTATATTGCCATCTGGGATAGAATACATCTATGATCCACTTCAACGCAAATAACTGGCTATAAATTAAAATAGCAAAAGGTCAAACAGTGCTGAATATATATATAGATGCGGATGCCTGTCCGGTAAAAAATGAAGTCTTTCGGGTAGCGGAACGCTATGAACTGGATGTGATCCTGGTATCCAACACATGGATGAATACGCCTAAATCCAATCGAATCCGGCTGCAGGTGGTTGACGGAAAATTTGACGCGGCAGATGACTGGATCGTGGAAAATGTGCAGACCGACGACATTGTCATCACAGCAGATATTCCGTTAGCCTCCCGGTGCCTGGAAAAAGATGCCCGGGTGCTTGGGTCAAAAGGCAAGGAATTCACAAAAAACAATATCAGCGATATGATGGCCACCCGGGAAATCATGGCCCACCTCCGGGATCTGGGCACCATGACCGGCGGCCCGGCCCCGTTTCAGAAAAAAGACCGATCCCGTTTTCTGCAAAGCCTTGACCGGATGATTCAGACGATTAAAAGACAACAAACATAAAGCATCTGAAAAAAGCATGACTGTTCACCCAGCCACCAATCAAAAGATTATATAAATATTTCTTGTATTTAGCTTCAAAAATGATATCATCTAATCATAAAGAATTTCAGCAAAAGATGAATCATGACAAAGGGCCAGAAATGATCAAAAAAGTCGTTAAAATTTCTAATTTAAATGATGAAAATTTGATATCCAATGATTTGAAATACTGGTTGAGCAAATCGTCGGAAGAAAGAGTGGCGGCAGTTGAATTTCTGAGGAGACAATATCATGGAAGTACAGAAAGACTTCAAAGAGTTGCTCGAATTATTCAACGCCCGTCATGTTGAGTTTCTAATTGTCGGCGGCTATGCCCTTGCCCATCATGGTGCCCCCAGATATACGGGTGATATAGATATATTGATTAAACCGGACCATGAAAATGCCAACCGGATTTTAAAAGCACTTGAGTTATTTGGGTTCGGATCTATTGGATTATGTGAAGCAGATTTGACAGCACCGGGAAAAATCATTCAGCTTGGCTACCCGCCGATACGTATTGATATCATCACCTCCCTATCCGGTGTTTCATGGGAAGACGCATACGCGGGGAGGGTTCAAGGCAATTATGGTGATATAAAAATATTTTATATCGGCCGTGATCAACTTATTTTAAACAAGAAAACAACTGCCAGAAAAAAAGACCTTGCTGACCTGGAGGCATTAGGGGAAGAATAGCAGATTTTAAGGTTTGATAATCAAGTTTCAAATCATCCCCTTTTTCCAGAAAAAAAAGACTCCATCCAATTGCCGGGTAAGAAACCCGGCCTTCTTCCCATGCCTCATATCCAGGCTATTGTATTAACAAAATCCCAAAAGTCGGAAAAATAATAGGGTCTACGTTTGCCTTTTTTACTAATTCATATGATTTTCTCCCTGAGAAAAAATGTCCTCCGGCAATCATGCAATCACCGGTTGCCCTGACCGCATGGAATGTCGCCACTTTCACGCCACTTTGAGCAGCAACTTACCGGCCACCAGCGATTGATCCGGGCCGCCGTTCGCAGGTGCCCGAAAACATGCCATTCAAATTTGCCGATGAGAAAATACGAATTTTGCATTCTTGTCTTCATTATATGCGTGTGGTAATCTTCTCTCAAGATAAGATTTTTACGAAAATAAAATCAATTCAGTAAAGGATAAAAAATGGATCAGTGCACCCCTGTTGACAATGTGTTGGATGAGCTGCTTGCGCTTTTAAAACTTGAAAAAATTGAAGAAAATATCTTCAGGGGAGATTCCCAGGACTTAGGGTTCGGAAATGTATTCGGCGGACAGGTACTGGGACAGGCATTGTCGGCCGCCACGCAAACCGTGAGTGACGACCGGAGCGCGCACAGCATTCATGCTTATTTTATGAGACCCGGTGATCCCAAAAAACCCATTGTATATGAAGTCGACTGCATCCGGGACGGCAGAAGTTTTACCACACGGCGCGTCGTCGCCGTTCAGAAAGGGCGGGCCATATTGTCCATGTCCGCGTCTTTCCAGGTCAATGAACAGGGTTTTGAACACCAAAGCACCATGCCCGAAGTAAAAGGCCCGGATGGCCTCTTGTCAGAAGTGGAAATGGCCCGAAAAATCAGCGATCAAATTCCGGAGTCCATTCGTAACAAAATATTGTGCACCAAGCCCATTGAAATCCGGCCGGTCAATCCCATGAATCCGTTTGCCCCGAAAAAAGAATCCCCGGACCGGTATGTGTGGTTTAAAACCATCCATAAAATGGAAGATGATCTGTCGGTTCACAAATACATGCTGGCCTATGCATCGGATTTCGGCCTGGTTTCCACATCCCTGCGGCCCCACGGCAAAACGTTCTGGGATCCGAAAATGCAGGTGGCCAGCCTGGATCACAATATGTGGTTTCACCGAGATTTTCGAATGGATGACTGGCTGCTGTATGTCATCCACAGTCCCAATGCCAGCAAATCCCGGGGACTGAATCATGGCAGTGTTTATACGAAAGACGGGGTTCTGGTGGCTTCGACGGCACAGGAAGGATTGATACGGTATCACGGGTAAGGGGATGAACGTCGAACATCGAACGTATATGGCGTCGTAAAAATCACCATCTCCGGCGGTGTAGCGGTTTTCCAGCCTCTCAATATACTTGTATTATTCTCGAATTAAAGATTGGAAACGACCTATCTTTTATTCGTGCAATCACAATCTTTTGAGTATTTCTGTTGCCACAAGATGGTAAAATTTCGATATAAAAAAACAAGCATCGTTACATAAACTTATCGATAGTCTCCACTCCTGAAAAAATTTGCAATACTTTAATTTTCAACATCAATCCTGCTCATCAAATCATTTTTTAACGACTTTATAAATGTTAAAAATAGTGCTAAGTTATCTCAGTATCAATAAAGCAAGCAACGTGAAAAGGATAAAATCAATCCATAATAATCTATCTTAGAAAAACAACAGAAGTCAGGATGAATGTTATATCTGATTCAATGATTTATCTGATACCACTCTCTGTCTATTTCGGTTATTGGATAGGAGGCGCAAAATAATGGATACGCGGGTTATAAAATTCAGACAGTGCCAAAAAGAGTAACTATTACAAAAATAATCTATTTTTTTTATTGTAAATATTGATAACAAAGGAAGCGCTGACGATGCTATGCCATATCCCCCATGTACTTTCCAAAGACAGTGATTGGGTCATTTTTCTGCACGGCCTGGGCGGCAATTCCAACATCTATTACAAACAAGTCGATGAATACAAAAAACATTTCAACCTGATGTTTATCGATCTGTTCGGTCACGGCTGTACGCTGGAGTCGTTAAACGCCTACACGTTTGAAACCTTGGCCAGGAGTGCGATTAATGTCTTGGACGAGGAGGATATCGCATCCGCGCATTTCGTCGGTGTTTCCTTAGGCACTATTGTGATGGATGCTTTCAGCATACTGGCGCCTGACCGGATCAAAACCATGACGCTGAGCGGTGCGGTTCAGGGATTTGATTTCAGAGCACGGTTTTTGCTGAAATCAGGTGCCATGTTGCAATGGGTGATCCCGTATATGTGGCTATATAGATTGTTTGCTTTTATCATGATGCCCAGAAAAAGCCACGCTACATCCCGACAGATTTTTGTGCGTGAAGCAAAAAAACTGGGCGGACAGGAATTCCGAAAATGGTATAAATTAATGGAATCTTTGGAGCCTTTTTATGCTTCCCTGCCCGACCAGAACCAAAACACAATTCCCAAACTGTATATTTCAGGCGATGAAGATCACCTGTTCCTGCCTTTTGTTGTTCAAAGCTACCTGCGCGACCCCTTAGCATCCATCCATATTATTGAAAAATGCGGGCATGTCTGCAATATTGAGAAATCCGAAGAATTTAACCGGGTTTCCCTGTCTTATTTAAACAGCTATCCGGACCTTCCCAAACTTCAGCACATCCCGGAACGTACCCAGGCCCATAAAATCGCCATGAAACTATAAATGAAACATTAACCGGTATTCCGCTTTCTAATAAAAAATCTATATCGTTATTCTCTAAATATTCATAACTTTGATATCCTGGCTAAATTCATAAGAAAAAAAAATAGGATGGATAAAGAGTTGGGCGACGATTGCAGCAATATAGTGTCCTTATTAACCCAGCAATTAAAATTAGAAATTAGGCCGCGTATAGTATTTTGGGATGTTTAAAATATTTCATCACCCTTCGCGGTTTCTTTTGTAACATTCTTAAATGGAATATCGTCTTCTTTTTTAAATCTGGCTTGTTCCGCGCCGGCGGCCCCGAATGAACTCCGGCCTTTAAATCGCAATTTAAATATTCATCAGGATTTAATTCTGGTGAATAGGATGGCAGGTAAAACAGTTCAATCTCATGCTCATGCTCTTTTAACCACTCTTTTACCAGCTTACTGTGAGCCATATCAATATATGGTGGTGGGATAAATTCAAAAAAACTCCAGATACCCAAATAAGATATCAGTTTTTCCAACTTAGAAATAATCTTTGATACGTCTGTATATTCAAAACTCTGAAAAAATTACTTTAAATTTCCTCAGTTCTCTTTCGGATCTTTTTGCTTATTAAAGCGGTTCGCGGTAAACTGCTACAGCTTCAGTGCTTATGACTTGCATATGAACGAATCAGACTGGTGAGAAATCCGGGATAGTTAAATTTTCCCCATTCCTGTGCGCTATTTTCAAATAACGCATATTGAATCGGTAATACGTTTCTTAATCCCCCAAAATCGCCACCACCCGGGCCGGCGCCCCGGACGCACCGATGATCTTCAACGGAAGCACCGACACCTTAAACCCATATGCCGGCAAAGCCCCAAGATTGACCATCTGTTCAATATGGCAGTATTCTTTTTTTATCCCCACCCGGTGGGCGGCCCAGAACACATCCCGGTCGTTATTCTGCTTTGATTTCTCAATCTGTTTTTTCAATGGCGTGTCCCACCCCCACTGGTCAATGCCCATCACCTTGACCCCCTGATCAATCAGCCATTCGGTGGCCGCCGCGCTCATACCCGTGCCCTTGAGCCAGTAATCTTTGGTCCCCATGTATTTGTCCCGGCCCGTTCGGATCAGCACAATGGTTCCCGCCTTGATGGATGCGCCGGATTTTTCAAGATCTGCCTGTATGTCAGCCACCGTAATGGGGTCCAGCTCTTTTTTATGGGTCATGTCAATGACCACTCCGTCGGCAAAGCACCATTGCAAAGGAACTTCATCAATGGTTTTGGCCGGCTTTCCGCCGGATTCCGGGCCGTAATGCCAGGGAGCATCCAGGTGGGTGGTGGAATGAACGCCCATATTTTTTATGGTATCATCCGCCCAGCCAATAAAATTTTTCGGAAACAGCCGCAAGGGAAGTCCCAAGCCCCGGATAAGCAGTCGGCCCAGGCCGTGTTTTTTATGTTTAATCTTTACCCGCATAAACCACGGATCATTTTTGGAGTATTGGATGGGCTTTGACAGATCGATAATTGTATGGGACATTTTAACCTCCGGGATCATAATGATTAAAATTAAATCATACCAAATATTAAATTATTGAATTCAAAAAAAAATCACCACAGAGAGCTTAAAGCCAACAAAATAAAATTTAAGTCTCTTCTCCGTGCCCTCTGTGGCAAAAATAATATTTGCAGGACCATCAACATTTGAATTTTTAATGTTGGAAGCGCTTCTGAACATACAAATCTATTTGCATTCAATGCCTGCTGGTATTAGTATTTTAGAAACCATATCATACAAGCGAAATAGTTTACACCATAAGGATCAATCATTTAAATGAAAACAGCCCGCGGCAAAAAAGAACTTGCGCAGATCCGGGAAAAAATCCTGGAAAGCGCTTTGGATATCATTGTCATTAAAGGTCTTGACGGGCTGACGATGCGCAATCTTGCTCAAAAAACGGGCATGACCGCGCCCAATTTGTATAATTATTTTTCAAACAAGGATGAAATCTATATTCATATTGTCATCCGCGGGTTTGAAATGCTCCATGCAGACCTCAAGGCCACCTGTAATCTTTATGAGGATAAAACCACCCGGTTAAGGGCCATGATTGATACCTACATGGCCTTTGGGATGAACAAACCAAGATACTATGATATCATGTTTACCCGCCCCACCCCCAAGTATGATGACTACGTGGGCACCCCCCTGGAGAAAACATCGGAAATCGAATATAAAATTTCAATGGAGATTGCGGATCTTGCCTTAAAGTCCGCTGCAGAAGCTATGGGGCCGTCTGCCGGAAAGGAAATACTCACCCGGCGACTGGTTCAGATATGGAGCCTGATGCACGGAATGATTACCTTGAACAACAGTCAGGTGATGGGTTATGTCGCAGAAACCCCGGACAATGTGTATAAAAAAATCATTGATGAGTTTATCGACTCGCTGACAAAATCACCATAACAATCTTAAATTATAAAGACAAAAAAACAGATCAAAAACTTCTGCTTGACATTTTTGCCTAATTCTGAACTTAGTTAAATTTAACAATATTAAATTTACTGCATGATCATATTTCACGAAAGGAAATAAAAATGGCAAAAGTAATCGTTCTCGGGGGATGCGGTGCAGTGGGCAGCGTAACCGTAAAAACCCTGGCTGCACAGGACATTTTTTCGCAAATTATCATCGGTGATATGAACCGGCAACGTGCTGAAGCAATCATATCCGAGGCCCCCCAAAACACGATCACCTATCAAAAAGTCAATGCCGAAGACCCGGAAAGCATTAGTAAGGCGATTGCCGGATGCGATCTGGTGGTCAATTGCATTGGTCCGTTTTATAAAACCGTTAAAATAATATTAGAACAGGTCATTTCCGCTAAAATTAATTACGTGGATGTGTGTGATGACGTGGATGTGACCCTTGATATTTTTGAAATGCATGAGAAAGCCAAAAACGCCGAAATCACTGCCTTGATCGGCATGGGCAGTTCCCCGGGGGCCACCAACCTTCTGGCAAAATTTGCAGCCGATCACCTGCTGGATGAAACCGATGCTATTGACATTTTCCATGCCCATGGCGGAGAGCCCGTTGAGGGAGAAGGGGTTATCGGGCACCGCTTCCACTGCATGAGCATTGATATTCCCATGTTTTTAGACGGTGAACTCCAATATGTTAAATTTTTTGAAAAAGACGGAAAAGCCCTGAGAAGAACTTTTGATTTTCCTGCCCTGGGCGATGGCATTAAGGTGTATCCCTATCCCCATCCGGAGCAGGTCACCATCCCGAAATATATTCCACTCAAGCAGGTCACGAACCGGGGAACCGTGCTGCCGGATGAATATTACTCACTGACCAAAGACGTCTGCAAAGCAGGCCTTGCCAGCCGGGAGCCGGTAACTGTCAACGGGCAACAAGTTACGCCCTATGACTTTGCCATGGCGTATATTATCCGGGAACGGGAACGGATTTTAAAAGAAACAAATTTTGGCCGGCAGCGGGGCTGCTGTACTGTGGTGGCAAAAGGGAAGAAGAACGGACAATACGAGGAATACCGGTTCCATATGGCCTCCCAAAGCGAAGCATTGGGGGAAGGCACCGGCATCCCGGCGGCCATGGGTGCCATTCTCATGCAGCAGGGAAAAATTACTGAAAAAGGCGTGTTCCCACCTGAAGGTTGCGTGAATCCGGTGGATTTTATTGAATTGATTACCCAGGTCATGAGCCTTGATAAAAAAGACAAAAACAGCCACGAAGAATTTAGCGGGGTTTTAGTGCAAAAGATTGATGAGCAGGGCAAAATAGAAACCATCGACATATAACCTGACAACAAGCTGGAGCATCTCAGGAACTGCGTTATTCAGCCATCGAAGTAGCAAGCTACGTCTTCAGGCTGAAATGCCTTGTTCCCGAAGCGCTCCAACTCGCTGCAATCAAGACTAAAAACCCATGTTTAAATGACGAATTTAAACAAAACTTTATACATGTTATTTCTGATTTTATTTTTACAAATTGAATGTATTTATAAAAATCATCAAAAAAAATATTTTTTGCATTGAACAATTAGCGTGACTAAATCAAACAAGCATTTCTATTTTTAAAAGTGAACTACATGACTGATCAGCAAAAAAATAAATACATCCTTGCCATAGATCACGGCACTTCCGGCATTAAGGCGGCGATTGTTTCAATACTTGGAGAGGTTCTGGATTATGAATATGAGAAGACCGCCATCTCCTTTCTACCCGGCGGCGGTGCGGAGCAGGACCCGGATGACTGGTGGCAGGCACTATTAAAAGCCGCCTCCCGTCTGGTTGCTAAAAAATCGGTCAACCCAAAATACATTTCGGCAGTTGCAGTTTCCAGCACGTTTTCCACCACTGTGGCGGTGGACCAAAACGGAGACCACCTGATGAACGCCCTGACCTGGATGGATTCGCGGGGTGCCCCGTATGTGAAAAAAATCGTTGAAGGATTTCCCAGTGTCGACGGATACGGGATTTTCCGGATCATGCGCTGGATACCCAAAACCGGCGGCGGCCCGACCCTTTCCGGCAAAGACGATATTGCGCATGTACTGCTGATCAAAAACGAATTTGCCGATGTCTATGAAAACACCCATATGTTTTTACCCAGCAAGGATTATCTGAACCTGAAGCTGACCGGCAATTTCGCCGCATCCTATGATTCCATGCAGCTTTTCTGGGTATCGGATATCCGGGATATCCAAAACATTTCCTATGACGATAAACTGCTTTCCCTCCTGGACCTGGAT
>JAQYVU010000123.1 GCA_030145385.1 Desulfococcaceae bacterium | reverse complement strand
CCATGTGTGCGGTTTTGGTCACACATGGTAAAAAAAATTAAAAGCCTTTAAATACAGGCTATGACACGGAGCTTCTAAAATAAAATCCTGAAATTATAGCCAAAATTTGTTACTTGAGCGAAGTGGATAACCATATAATATTATAACAACGAACATCAGTATTAAAAAATAAACGGATTTTTAGCCGCCATCTATCCCGGACTTCTCACAAGAGATCAGGAATCTTGATCAATGGGATAAGGTGATGGCAGTGAGGTAATAAAATCTTATTGAACTACAAGCTCAGACATAAAAAAATTCTTCAACAGGGCACCCTAAGTGTCAAAAGGGAGATACCAGACCGGTTGAACAGAAACGGTGATCTCTCACAAGAGCAGCAGGATACCCTGCTGGCCATGAAGATTGCGATGGATGGATTGGAGCTTTACGCAGAAAATGTCTCTCGGCAAGCCGAACGATCCGAGTTTAGCTGATCACAATCCGCGTGGCTCCCCGGCTCCCTCGGAAACGGAGCCCGCTGCGGCCACAACGACCTTATGGCTCGCTGATTCAAACCCATTTACGCTGCCATGAGTTGAAGAATATATTTCTGCACGGATGCCAGCAAACCGGCAAAGATCACAACGCTCCCGATTAAAAAATTAATCTGGCGTTCAGTCAGCGAATAAGCGATTTTTGCGCCTGCGATGGTTCCGAGCATGGACAGTCCGACCATCATGGGAATCAGCAGCTGTGCGCCCGAGTTAACGAATGCACTTTCCGGAATCAGGAAAAACAACCCGCCGGCGGCAAATAAAGTGGAACAGAATGTCATCAGCATGGCCGTGCCGGTGGCTTTTAAAACCGGATAGGATAAAAACAGCATCAGGAAAATGGCATACCCCATTCCGCCGCCGATTCCGAAAAAGCCAATATGAAATGCCATCAGCGCCACGCCCACGTAAATAAGAAAACGGCGAAGTCCATCCTCGGTTTTATTTTGCGCAGCCGGAAGGCTGTTTTCTTTCACTGGCGAGGGATTTCGGCCTGCCGCAGTTTTATTTTTTATTCCTTTGATGACAAATGAAATCCCGATAATAATCGTAATAATCCCTGCTGATCCCCTGAAAAAATCCTCATTGCCCGGAATAAATGCTCTTCCAAGTGCAATACCTCCGGCAACCCAGACAAGGGCAAACCCTGCCAGCAAGACACCTCTCCGGATATCGATCTGACGGTGTTTTGCGGCAATCAGCGTCATGACCAGGGCATTGCCGCAGTCCACCAGCAGACTGGAAAACAGGGTCAGGTACAGATCAAAACCGCAAAAGATGAATAAAATCGGTACAATCAACGGCCAGGCAGTAAAACCGATGGCACTGGCGGCAATTCCGATAAACAGAGATAACGGGACAAGAACAAGGATTAACAGTAGAATCAGATTTTCCTCTCATATTTATTATTGAAACTCGCGATCAACATTTTTAAAATATATCGCAAAACAAGCTTAAAGAACAATTGAAAATTTTTACGCAACAGAGGAAGTAAAAAAAAGGGGCACCCATTTTAAAGGCGGGATTTGGCTTCCAACCAGCTCATTCATAACTACCTTAAATGATGCATAAATTACTTTCTGATATAGTGATGATGCATCACCATGAAAAGCTTTTTAATAGCAGCCGGATTCACCGACATTATTTAAGGCCAGTTTAAAAGTAATCGGGCCGATAATCTGATTAATGGCGATAATAGCCAGAACCACGGTATTTAAATGAATACCGATTTCCGGAAACTGCCGGGCCGCGATCTGGGCCAGGCCGATGGATACGCCGGCCTGGGTCACATAGGTCATCCAGGCATTCCGGTTAAATTTCGGCGGATCATGACTGATTGCACCGGCCAGCCAGCTCCCGCCGAACAAACCAACCATACGGGCAACCACAATAATAATTGCCAGGGGCCAGCAAAGAATCAAGGAATCAAAATTCAGAGAAGCACCGGCAATAGAAAAAAACAGCGCATAAATCGGCAGCGACATCTTTTCCAGACTATCATGAAAATAAGTCCCGAACCGGCTGAAATTCTGAACATAAAACCCCGCACTCATACAAATCAGCAGCGGCTCCAAATGCAGTGAAATATGGTATTGTACTTCCATCAAGTGATTAAACCCGATGGATAAACGGGCCACGGCAAATGCCACAAATAAAAGAAACAGCAGAAAATCCTGCCGGACGCGGTCCACATAAAATGATATGATCTGGCCGAGAATGACGCCGACAATTAATGATGCCAGAATTTCAAACATGAGGCCGGATATTTCAGTCAACTGAATGACGCTGCCGCCTTTCATCAGGATTTTAGACAAAGAAATGGCAATGGTAAAAACAATAATGATCAATACATCCGTTACAATGGTGACAGCCAGTATCATTCCCGTAAACGGCCCTTTGGCTTCACATTCTTTGATAACGGCAATCGCAGATGATGGGGATCGGGCCACACAGATGACGCCGATTAAAATCGCAAAAACCACAAGTGAGATAAAATCAAAGCCGGATGTCACACTAAAATAATGCCCCATTAATACGATGCAAAACACGACCAGGCCGATCACAAGCCCCGTCACAAAAATAATACTCAACAGAATTGATTTGCCGCGCTGCGCAATCAGGGACAGGCGAAGTTCACCGCCTGCCATCAGCGCAATAAAACTGAGCGCCAGATCATCAATCAGTCGCAGCCGGTCAACCATTTCAATGGTGAGGAAGCCTGAGATATACGGCCCGGCAATAATGCCGGCAAAGATATACCCGGTCAGCATGGGGAGATTAAAAAATCTGACAATCTGCGCCAGAACATACGCGGAAAGCATTACAAACCCGAGTGAAAAGATTATCACCCCGGCCTGCTGCCTTCCGGTTTCAATATCAATCCCCTTGATCCAGAGGCCTAACAGCCCCATAAATACGATGATCAAAAGATACGACAGTAAATGATCTTTTTTTGCAATTGCCTGAGGCATTACTCACCTTTTTTCAAAAGTCGTCCGACCAGCATCGGACTCATGACATCGCTGTAAATAATCGATATTAAGGCAATACCGACAACCATATCGGAAACATTCGAAGCAAACCCCTGCTGGAAGTCATATAAAATGGCAAGAGGCAGCCCGCCCTGGCCGATCAGCCCCAGGCCGATTACCGGGGGATATTCTTTCATTTTGGGGCTCATCAATGAAATTGAAAATCCGCCGATCATTTTTCCGGCAAACCGAAGCGCGAAATATCCGGCGGCAATTGCAATCACCCAGAAATTTACAATATACCAGGCACTCCCCAAAAAAACCAGCAGCAGCAAATATACCGGCTTCTCGATACTGACCAGTGTGGTGAAAATCTTTTCTTTTTCACTGGTCAAATTCACCAGGCACACCCCCATAAAAAAATTTGAAATCAGCGGCGAAAAATTCATTACTGAAGAGAATCCGCTGATAAACACAACCATCCCGATAATAATCAGCGCAAGCTCACTCTGTTCCCTCCGGTAGATTAAAAACAGGTTATACAGAATCAAGAGAGCGGCAAATATTATAATGGCAATAAAAATATCATATCCGAACAGAAACCGGGAAACCGCAGTATCTGTCCTGTGTGGGAAAAAAACAAATACCGGCAGCATCGCCAGCATTGCAACCAGTCCGTCGATGCTGGATAAATACCTGAGTATTTTGATAATTGATTGATTTTTACCGATTTTGCTGGCCGAAAACATTGCCAGACCTGTCTGGGCGGTACAGGCTGCGGCACATGCCAGAACCATTGAGATGACAATCCTCATATGCCCGGAAATTTTCAGAATAAACGGGAGGGTAAAATAGATGCCGCCAAATACCACGACCAAAGTTAAAAGACTTTCTAAAAGCCCGGCCAGAAAATAGACTCGGGGAAATCGCCGGAGTATTGAAAATTCGAACTGAAAACCGAACAGCATTCCGATCCAGCCCAGCAGCAAAGCGCTGACAGGCGCCAGAGCGCCGCATGTCTCCAGATCGAGAATATTTAAAAATTGAGGACCCAGTAAAAGTCCGAGAAAAAGGAATTCAAGACCGGTCAGATAGAATGTACGCGCAAACAGCGGTATCCCGAATTTTCGAAATGACAGGTGATACCCGCTAAATGCCAGAAAAACAACCAGCAGAAATGCAAAAAAAATATTCATAAAATTATTTTAGCGGGATCATATTCTAAAATCCAGAAAATAGTCTTTCTGATGATTTTTAGTTATGTTGTTAATGGGTTCCTTTATTCCGGTCAGCGGGGATTTTGCATTTGCCAAAAAACCGGTGCCGACAATAGAACGCAATCCGATTGTTTTTGTTCCCGGATACATGGGACGGGTCGGCAATTGGGATGTTATGGCCCAGCGCTTCATTGATGACGGATATTCTGCCGGTGAATTATTCCAGACGGATTGCATCGGGCATCTTGCCCTGATTACCGATTTGAAGGTGTATACACAAGTAAGGGATTACCTGGCCAAATAAAACTCCCGACACATGCAAGCTGCAGATTATCAGGTTGTGACAATATTTTTGATAAGATCACACTGTTTTAAATATTTAAAACAGTGTGATCTTTTTTTCATTTTCAGCACATTACATTGAACCTGAGTCGATTTCCTTTAACCGCCGCAGAATCTCCCGGGGAGAATTCGATTGCGCCATCTTCAGCATCTCACTCATCCGCTTTTCCTCGATCCTGTGTTTATTCATCACCCGTTTCTTGTAAGCTTCCTTGAGCACTTCTAAAAGCTGTTCAAAATCACACGGTTTTTGCAGATAGGAATGCGCACCGCCCTGAGTACACTCTACTGCGGAATCGATGCTGCCGTGCCCGGTCAGAATAACGATCTCCATCCAGCGATGTTCCTGTTTCAGGGCTTTTAGCGTTTCTTCGCCGTCAATACCCGGCATTTTCAAGTCGACCAGTGCAATATCCACCGGGTTGATTCTCGCAGCTTCAATGGCTTTTTCTCCGCGATTAACGGCAAGCACTTTAAATTCCCGGGCTTCCAGCCGCTTGCTCATTGATCCCAGAAACTGTTCTTCATCATCGACAAATAAAAGGTTAATTTTATTTTTTTGCATGTTGTGGACTCCTTGATACATAGTGGGCATTGAATTAAAATATATGCTCGTGTCATATGGCGTTCCGCTGTTTTTTTATAAACCGCATGCTTTTTGACAATTGTTATCCACAGGAAGATGCAACCCGCATGCCATGCGACGCTACAATTCAAATTAATTACAATATACTGAAATTACGAAAAATCAAAACACCCATCAAACCGGCTGCATGTTTTCATCAATGGACCTGTCAATTTTCTTTACAGATAGTCGGTGAATTTTACATCCGGTTGAAAAGTATTCCGGTTTGATGTTTTTTAGGAAAGGATTAAAGAGAAATGGTTCTCTGATCTTTTTTTCTGAAAATTATATTTCAATTAACCAATAGAATATGAAACAGGCGGTCAATGATTTTAAAATCACCGACCGCCTGTTTTTTTAATACGGGCCTGATGTACGCCTTTGGCATTAGGCGATCAGGCGGCTTTTTCCCATTCTTCGATGGCAACGGTCGGCTCCACTTCTTCCCAGCCGGTAATCATGGCTTTGACATGGGCAAAAACAGTGTGCCCCGTTGTCGTCATGTACACATGAATGATCAGGAAAGTTAATATGGCAAACGCCAGGGCCATATGGACCAGGGCGACGATATCCAGGGAAAAAAGATAAAACCCCCACCCTTCCCAGTAATTGTATGTCCAGTAAAGAATGCCGGTTGCCATCTGCAGCGGCAGCAACGCCGCCGCAAGACCGAGATAGGTCAGTCGCTGCAGGGGATTGTGTTTTGCCTCTTTTCTTTTGGGCACCGGGTGAGGTTCTCCCAGAAAAATCCCATACCCGTAAAAACGGATCACGGATAACAGCTTCTTTGTCGTCGGAACATACTGTTTCCATTCACCGGTGGTAAATATCCAGAAAATAAAAAAAGCAAATGCAATCAGCCACCCGATTCCAACAACGTTATGAATATCAACCGCTCTTTCAAAGCCGAACAGGGTATACAGGCCGTGCACCTCAAAACCGGTAACCATCAGAATCAGGATTAATGCTGTCTGGAGCCAGTGCCAGGAACGTTCATACCGGGTATATAAATAAATGCGTTTCATGTTTTCACTCATGTTAATCTTCCTTTTTTCTACCGTTTTTGAATATTCTTCCCAAAGCATGAAGCATGACCGCGGCAAAGGCTGCGATTACCACGCCCCATCCGCCTAAATCCAGGAGATGAAAGGAATCCCTGCCCGGCATGTAAAAACCACTTAAATTCGCCAAACGGCTTTCCGACCGCGCATGGCATTCACTGCAGCTGACCGCATCTTCCTCCGGCGCTACCATGTGCGTTGTGGGATACACATATTCAGTTTCGACAAATCCGAATTCACCCGAATATGGCATATCCATTAATGCCATGCCCCGCTCAATGGAACTTTCCCAGTCATAGGTTTTCCAGTACCCGTCCACGTCAGATGATAACAGCGCGGCAATGAGCGTATTATGTTTTTTGTCATAGGGCTGTTTGCCCCGGTGAACCTTAAACGGGAAAATCCGTGAATCCCTATCGCCAGGACTTCCTACGGGCCAGCTGACCCGGACCGGTTTTTCCGGATCAATCGTATCTTTAATCGTCATGGTGGTAAGGGAGCCGTTATACCAGTAGTATTCCGGTACAACATCTTTTTCCCATTTGAATTCACCTTTATAAGACTTATACGTATAGCGGTGAAACTCCCCTTTTTCCACATAGGGCTTGCCGTCCTTCATCTGACCGGCTTTTGACCAGTCCCACCACATCAGCGTGGGGTGTTCCCGGGCAAACTCCGGAATATGGCAGCTCTGGCAGGCGACTTTATCCGTATGGTCGTTGGCCTTATGACCTTGTTCATGGGGTTCGGAGGTATGGCAGGATTCACACATGATTTTGGGGACCAGGTCATCTTCCACAAGACTTTTGCGGTGGGCAGAGGCGGGCGTGGAATACACGCGGCCGGAAATCCGGTGTTCCATTGTGGTATGGCACCGGGTGCACCGAAAATTCTGCCCGTCAACGCCCATATGAACATCCAGCGTTTTTTGGGGATTGATCAGTGATGCATCCAGGTCGCCATGTTTGACCGCTTCTCCTCCCCCGCCGTTGAAATGGCAGGTACCGCAATTTTCACGTTCCGGAAGTTTGATAACTTTGACGCCTTCACGGATTGTCTGCTGAATTTCACTGGCGATCTCAAGGTCTCCGGCTTCTTTAAAGAAAGAATAATCTCTAAACTCATCCTTCCATTGAATACTTGTCTGCCCATGGCACGCCAGGCAATTGATCCCGTCATTTTTGGCATCCCAGCCGATATGGCAGGAGTTGCAATCCGTATCATTCATTTTATTGGAGGATACACAGAAATTATTGACAGAATACCCGGCTTTTCCAGTATCTCCGGTGTCATCATACGGAGACAGCCACGTCCAGTGAATGGAGTCATGCAGCTGTGTTTCCGCCTCGGAATGACAGGACAAACAGGCTTTGGTCAGGTCGGCGCCGGTTTCAAAATCCCGGTTTAAGGCTTCAAATTTTGAATGATCGGCGGTTGTCCAGCTTTCAGTCGTGTTGCCCGGAATCGGTTTTAAAATCCGGCCGGTTTCCTCATCTGGTTTTGCAGACAACGGCCTGTATAACATCAGGACCAAGCCGACACTAAGAATGCAGACCGCAATTGAGATTTGAATCAGTTTCGTTCGCAAGGTTGTACTCCCTCGTTATTTATATTATCCGTCCCCAAATAGCTATTTTGTGAATGAACAATAGATGTCGTTCAGATCCACCTGAGTTCGATTTAAAACCATCAGATGCACAATTATATTTCCAGAAATCATATTCCAATTTATGTGCCAAAATCTTAACCGGACATTTTTTTAAATTTCATAAATTTATTTCCCCAATATAACCATCTGAATTTTAATATTTTATTGACTAAAATCCCGGTTGTATATTTTTAAAACACGAACCAATTGATTTATCCAGTGGCGCTACTTATATTATTTAGTGGCGCTACTGTGGCGTTTAACAATATCTTGAAAACAATGCATCAGATCAGAATATGATCTCCCGAAACTGCAGGAATTAATATAAATGGATGATAATAAATCAGATATTCATGAATTAGGCTTTGAAAGCCTGCTTCTGGAATCCATGGCAGAAGGGGTCTTTACGGTTAGCAAAACCGGGATGATCACCTCATGGAATCCCGCAATGGAGCGCATTTCCGGATTCACCGCAAAAGAAGCGATCAACGCCGACTGCGCGCTGCTGAAATTTAACCGGTGTTTTGGAAAAACCTGCCCGGACGGCATCAAGGAATGCGGTATCTATACAGAAGGACGTATTGACGGCCGGGAATGCTTCCTGAAACACAAAAACGGGTATGATGTGCCGGTTTTAAAGAGTGCGCGCATACTCCGGGATAAAAGCGGTGTTGCTAAAGGAGTGGTCGAAACCGTTACCAATATGACGGAGCTTCATAAAGCCCGTCGTGAGGCGGAAGAAGCAAACCTCCGGATGGGGGAAATGCATCGGCTGGATAAAATTATCGGCAAAAGCAGTCTGATGCGAGAGGTCTTTTTTGCTATTCGCGCCTGTGCATCCAGTGATGTAAACGTCCTGATCCAGGGAGAAAGCGGCACGGGCAAAGAACTGGTGGCCGGCGCTGTTCATTTTAACAGTCCCCGCGCAGAAATGCCCTTTGTGACGGTTAATTGCAGCGCGCTTTCCGAATCCGTCCTGGAAAGCGAGCTTTTCGGCCATGCAAAGGGCGCGTTTACCAGCGCCATCAGCCATCGGGCCGGGCGATTTGAAGATGCTGAAGGCGGCACATTATTTTTAGATGAAATCGGAGATATCTCTCCCGCGATTCAGGTCAAACTCCTGCGGGTACTTCAGGAAAGAGAAGTGGAACGTGTGGGGGAATCCAAAAAACGAAAAGTGAATATCCGGATCATCGCCGCCACCAACAGAGACCTTTACGGTCTTGTCAAAAAAGGAATTTTCCGTGAAGACCTGTATTACCGGCTCAAGGTATTCCCCATCAACCTGCCGCCGTTAAAAATCCGGAAAAAAGATATTCCAATCCTGATCAGTCATTTTATCAATATGCAGAATAACAAGACCGGAAAGCAGATAAAAGGGATCACCCAGCCGGCCATGCGAATTTTACTCGATTATCATTGGCCCGGCAATGTGCGTGAGCTTGAAAACGCCGTTGAACACGCGTTTGTCCTGTGTTCCGGTGCGCATATCGATATCTTTGACCTGCCCGTTGAGATCCGCCGGCTGGAGTATCACCCGGCCGGTTCCATCTCAGCCGATTCCGTACCAGCTGGTTCCGGCCCGGCCTTCTCTTTCCCGGATCCGACGCAAAACAATCCGCCCATGAAAATGAAGCGGAAAAAAATCAGCCCGGAGTATCTTTTGCAGGTATTAGAGGAAAGCGACTGGAACAAGGCCGAAGCTGCCCGGAGAACCGGTTACAGCCGGGCGTCTGTCTGGAAATACATGAAAAAGTGGAAAATTCCCCTGGAAAAGCCTTAACCCGAATCTCTTATGAGTGCGGGTTGCCCGTGTTTCAAAGCATTAAAAGAGAAATGAAAAATGAATGACACCAAACTGCGTGTATGCCCGGTTGAAAGAGCCGGCCATCTTGACAGCGGATTCCGAAAATGGTTTCAGAATCCACGAAAGATTTTGCGCCCTTATATTCAAGAAGGAATGACCGTTCTGGATTTCGGATGCGGGCCGGGTTTTTTCTCGATTGACATGGCGCAAATGGTCGGAAAATCCGGACGGGTTATTGCGTCTGATTTGCAGGAAGGGATGCTTGACAAATTAAGAGACAAAATTAACGGGACGGAACTTGAAAAACGGATTTATTTGCACAAATGTCAGAAGGCCCGGATCGGCTGGTCGGAGAAAATAGATTTTGCCCTGGCCTTTTATGTCATGCACGAGGTGCCCAATCAGGAAGATTTTTTCAGGGAACTGGCATCCATGCTAAAGCCGAACGGACAAATTCTTGTCGTGGAACCACCCTTTCATGTTTCAAAATCCGCATTCAACGAAACCGTTAAAAAGGCTTCAGCCGCCGGATTCACGCCTGAAGCCGGGCCAAAAGTGATTTTCAGTAAGACCGTCATTTTGAAAAACGGATAGACGGGGGCGGCAAGGGTAAGGGATTGCCCGTGTTTCAAAGGGACAAAAGGGGAATCCAACATAAATCTGGTCGAACTCGATTCCGATTCAATGCTTGTTTTCCTCTCGTTCCCACGGTCCTCCGTGGGAATGCATATCTCCGTCATTTCCAAAAAATCGGAAATCCAGCAAAATAGCCTCAATCCGTTTTCCCTTCAGCATTACACCTTCCACCTTAAAATTGACCCAATCCGGTTTTAATTCGATGTTCATTTTCTATTCATCCTTATTTCTCTCTACTTTTCTTGGCGGGCTAAGAATACAAACTGATAAAAAGTCAGATATAGATGGCAAAGAAAAAAGTCATACCAATCTTATGCAATTGGCAAGGCGCACAAATTCTGAGGAATGAGGTGTAGCTTGCTACTCCGCAGTGACGAAGAGTGCAGTGCAACGCAGAAGTTGGGCTTTTTACAAAGCCATCAAAGAAAAGTAGCAAACAAAAAGCCCGCCCTGCAACTTGGCCTTCGGCTTCCCTCGGTAATTCTTTTCACCGGCGGGATCACGAACTCGCTGCGCTCAAACAGCGTGCTCCCTTTTCCCGCTGAAAAGGATTGCCTCGGCTGCGTTGCAATGGGATTTGGGTCATCGATAAGCCGTGCGCAATCATTCTAAAACCAATTGAATATTGGATGCCTGTAAACAAATTTTAATAACATTTGCTAATAAATTGATGCTATTTTTCGGCCTGCTATGGCATAATCCGACCCCCAAACATCATATCAGATGTATGCAGACATTGAATCCGAAGTTCTTCACAGTCTTTTTATACTTACAGATCAATAGATTTCTATCCTTGCTATTTAAATATTCTTATGTTAATAATTCAATGATTTAAAACTGAATAGCTTTACCCAAAACTTCTTTGAGATTTTTCCTTCACATATAGAAACAAATGAAAAGCAGATGGTTTATGTTGCGGCAAATTGATTAAAAAAAATATGCCGGGTATACGCTCTTGCTAAGGAGATAACTGGCCACTTTGAGAAATCAAGGTTCAGTATACCTATTTCACCAAGAAATCAGTAAGGTGTCCCCCGATTTACTAAACTGCTATGAAGAGTTATTGATTCATAATTTTCATCATAGTTCAAAATTGAGTAAAATACTTAAATCTTATAGAAAACCTTTGAATTTTAATAAATTTTCCAAACAGGTTTTGGACAATATTATTTTTAAAAAAACTGATAACGATTTTGAGCCTTTTGGCGAAACAATGAAGTATCTTTTTTATGACAGTTCATATAGTAAAGCTAATTGGATCGGAAACGAAAAGGATATTTCGCTTGTTGTTCAAAGGATTTTTTCAGAAGCTATCGAGAATATCAGTTCGCTGTGGGCAAGCGGGATTGTTTCAATCAACTTTGATTATGAAAGCGCTCATTATATAAACTTGTGTGAGAAAGCCGCTTTTTATGAAGGACAATCTTTTGAGGTATATGATACTGACAATGGTTCAATGATCAATAAAATGAGTACTTTGAAAAATATTCCTTCTTTAGCAGAGATAATACTGTCATCAGAAAATCGTTCGAAAAAGCTAATAGAAATAGTTAATTCAAATGAAGCTTCAGATCTTCGGAACTTTTTACACAATTTTTCAGAAAGTGATAGCGATTTAAGAGATATTTATATTAAAAACGCTGCAAACCTGCCATCAAAAAAGAAATGGGTTGATTGGTTGAGGTTCGGTGGTGTTTCTGTAGTTTCAAGTATTCTTGGGACAGTATTGACTGCAAATCCAGTCATTGGCACAGCAATTGGTATGGGTATAGGCGTTGTAGATAAAGTTGCTGGGGACACATTAATAAATTCGATGACCGGTGATTATTCATTGGATTCATGGTTCAGTTATATAGAAAAAAGAAAAAGTTGATTGTTTCTGTAATAGAAAACTTTTACCGAGGTTAAGATGCTTTTTAACAAATGCCCAACAAGATAAATGCACCGGATAAAACCGGTGATTTAAATCGTTATACTAAAGGTAATACACAAGGATGAAAAAAATAATATATTGGGTACTGTTGGCAACTGTATCTCTTTTGCTTGTTGGTTCGTTTATACTTTTCAAACAAAAAGGGAATAACTATACCGAATTTTTCCAAGTACTTTCTGGTTTTGCAACTTTTATCGTTGCTATACTTACTGGAGCTTATGTTTTTACCACAAACAATCAATTATCAATAATGGAAAAACAATTAGATGAAATGAGTAAAGGGAGAGAGCTTGAGAATCAACCATTCCCTTGGATTGAAAATCCAATATTCAAAATTGAAAAACCCAGAGCATTCTATTCTCCACCCCGAAATAGCGCAACAATACACTCTCTTTATGAAATTAATTATAAGATAAAAAATATAGGAAAAGGGGTTGCGGTTGGTGTTTTTATTGACCCTAAATTCACTGTTGAGTTTGGTTCAGAAAAATACGAAAATGACGGTGTCCCCATAAAAATTGAGGTTATTGAAGAGGGTAAATATTTCGAATACAAAAAACCTTGGTATGACAACTGTAATAGGGTTTCAATTAATACCGATAATAATCATTTAGCATTGAAATCACTCGCAAAGGGCCGGGTTGACAGTTTCCCTAAATTACATATGATTATATACTACCGCAATTTCATAGGAGCTGCTTTTAGAATCAATTGCACTTATAAAGTAATGAAAACTTTAGATCCAGGCAAACCTAATGACGATTTCACTATACTTAAAGGTTGGCTCTCAAAACTTACAGATGTAAATATTAAGTTTTCCACAAAACTTAAGCAGGTTGAAGCGACTTATCGGATTGATAAAGAAGAGGGAAGGAAGAAGTTTAAAGCAATAAAAAATTATTTTAACGGCATGATGGAAGACCCCTCTCCTGAAGCATTAGGATTTCCTATCGTACTAATTTCTGACAAATACGAATTAACCACAATAACAAAAGAGGAATACGGGCTTAAAATCAAAGCATTATTAGAAGATGATGAAAGACGAAGATATAATTAAGAGATCGAAATAATAAGGGGTCAGGTCTTCATTCTTGACAGAATAGGTAGAAACTTTTTGTCAAAAATGAAGACCTGATAATCATATAAAGGACTTAGTGAAGTCGTAAACTATTTCGGGTTTTCAGTTTAAAAAGAGCACCTCAATAAGTATAATCATAAGTTGGCAACTTAATTGTATTATAACTTAAAGGAGGTGCTCAGTGAAACTATACGCCGGAATCGACTTACATTCAAACAATAATTACCTTGCGATCATTGACGAACACTCTCAAAAGGTTTTCGCAGAAAAAAAAAAAAAAGAAAAAAAATGGGGTCCGGTCTTCATTCTTGACAGAATAGGCAGAAATTTTTTGTCAAGAATGAAGACCTGCCCCTAATGATTCTGGTTTATCTCCTTTTTTTCATGGCTTTAACTTTCAAGGCGACACCTTTCCAGCGCTCCTTTTCCACACGGTCAGCACTTTTGTGCTGTCGATGGGACAGATATTCCAGTTCACGTTTCATTTTCCGGTAGTTTTCCAGCCTGTCCCTTGAGATTTCACCTTCATCGACTGCCCCAAGGACCCGGCAGCCGGGCTCCTGGGTATGGCTGCAGTTTGTAAAACGGCATCCCAGAGCAAGTTTTTCAATTTCAGGAAACGCCGCTTCGATCCCTTTATCAACTTCCCAGAAGGCAATTTCCCGGATGCCGGGGTTGTCGATCACCATTCACCCCTGGGGCATCATGATCAGATCCCGGGAGGTGGTCGTGTGTTTACCCTTGCCCACATGGGTGCTTATGGAAGCGGTAAGCTGTATGGTTTTACCGTAAAGCCGGTTCACCAGGGTGGATTTGCCTGCACCGGAAGACCCCACCATGGTAGTGGTCCGGCCGAAAGACAGATAGGGTTCCAGAGAGGTCAGGCCTGTGTCATCTGATGCCGAAACCAGGTGTATGGGAACGCCGAATGCGACAGCCTCTAATTCACTGACGAAATGCTCCGGATCCTGGTGAAGATCCGCTTTTGTCAGAATGATCGCAGGATTCAGGCCACAGTTGTAGACCAGGGTCAGGTACCGCTCTATGCGGCGCAGGTTAAAATCCTGGTCAAGACCGGAAACGATAAATACGGTATCAAGGTTTGCTGCAATTACCTGTTCCTTTTGCGGCTGTGCATCCTGTTTGTTATGTGTTCCTGAAGCGCCTCTGGATAAGGCATTCTTTCGTACCAGCACCCTGGCGATCACGGCATCGGTCATGAGGACCCAATCCCCTGTGACCGGATACATGCCGTCGGCGTCATGTTTGAGCCTTCCGGCCAGGGTGGCAAGCCATTCGCTTTTACCGTTGCTTGTGCGAAAGCTGTTTTTTCTTACCCCGA
>JAQYVU010000122.1 GCA_030145385.1 Desulfococcaceae bacterium | reverse complement strand
TTTCCACATCGCCTTTCCAGTGGTGAAATTCGTACGGTTGAAGTTCACTCTTCTCCAATCATATTGCATGGCAGAAAACTCCTTTTATCGATCATTCATGATATCACCGATCGCAAGCTGGCAGAAAAAGCTTTGTATGAGAGTAACGAAACACTTAAACAGGCCCAAAGCGTCGCAAAGATCGGCAGTTGGTGGTACGACCCTGCAAAACAAATGTCCACCTGGACTGAGGAAATGTTTCATATTTTTGGTCTTGAACCACAGCCAGAAGCATTATCGTACGAAGATCATCGCAATATAATACATCCGGATGACTGGGATCGTTTCGATGATGCCGTCAACCGGTCGGTTACAGATGGTATTGGTTATAATCTGGAATTGAAAATAACCCTTCCCAGCGGAGAAGTCCGATACCTTAACACCAGATGTGAAGTCGAAAAAGACGATCAAGGCATAGTTAAAAAAGTTTTTGGTACCGCACAGGATATTACTGAAAAAAAATTATCAGAAATTGAATTAAAAAAACAAAATTATTACCTTGAAAAAGCGCAGGATCTTGGGGAAATTGGAACATGGGAGCTTGATCTAATTAACAACATACTCGTCTGGACAGACGAGAACTGTAGAATCTTTGGGGTTCCTGAGGGAAGCGTTGTTGACTATGAAACATTTATAAGCAAGGTCCATCCTGATGATATAGGCTATGTAGATAAAGAATGGAAAGCAGGTATTGAAGGAAAACCTTATGATATAGAACATAGGTTACTGCTTGATGGTGAGGTGAAATGGGTTAGAGAAAAAGCTGACTTAAAGTTTGATAATAATGGAAAAGTGATCAGCGCAATTGGCTTTACTCAAGATATTACCGAACGAAAGCAGGCTGAATTTGATTTGCAGCGGCGTATTGAATATGAACAAGTTTTTGCAAAAGTTTCATCAGAACTTGCTGGAGCAAATATTGGACATACTGACCAGGCAATCGAAAAGACATTGTCAACGGTCTGTTGTTTTGCCGGGGCTGATCGTGCTTATGTTTTTCAATTCAAAAAGAATAACACCCAATTGGATAACACCCATGAATTTTGTACAAGTGGCATTGAACCACAGATAGACAATCTAAAAAATATTATTGTGGATGATGAGTTGCCGTGGTTCATGGAACATATTAAAAAAGGTAAGATTTTTGACATTTCTGATGTGACCGCCCTGCCTGAAAAAGCCCACCTTGAGCGAACGCATTTTAAAGATCAAGACATAAAATCGTTGATTGTCTTGCCAATCCAAACAGCAGAGAATCTGATTGGTTTTGTCGGCTTCGACGCTGTCCGTGAACACCGGAAATGGAACGATGATGACAAATCTCTGCTTCAATATTTTAGCCATACGCTATGTCATTTAATTGAGGCGCAACGGATTGAAGCAGATTTGCGAAAAAGAGAATTTGTTTTTTCTCAAACCTTTGAACAATCTTCAACGAGCACCTGCTTTTATGACCCCGAAGGGACGATTCTTAGAGTAAATAAAGAATTCTGCAAGATGTTCGGTGTTAAAGAACAGGACATTTTAAATTCCCGATACAATATGTTTAAGGATGATGCGCTTGCTGAAACAGGTGTTCTGCCTGTTATTCGGGAAATTTTTGAAAGCAAAAAGACCGGGCACTGGGAAATTTACTTTGACATCGTAAAAGCATCGACTTCCACGGGAACCCCGACGTCAAGATCGGAAAAAATTTACCTTGAGGTCTTTGGATATCCTGTTGTCAATTATCAAGATGAATTAGAGTTCGTTGTTCTTAAACATTATGACATTACAAAGCGCAAGCTGGCTGAAAAAAAACTCATTTCCCTGGAGAGGAGAAATCAGGCATTGCTTGACCACTCACCGGTTTGTCACAAGATTGTGGACCTTGACTTCAATCTGCAATACATGAGTGAAAATGGGTTTAGGATGCTTAAACTCGATAACAATTCGGAGGTTTATGGAAAACCGTATCCATTTTACTTTTTCCCCGAAACGTTCAAAAATAAAATGACAGACACCCTGGGGAAAGTAAAAGATACCGGCAAAACGATTAAAATGGAAGCATTGGCCAATGATGTTGACGGAAATAATTTATGGCTTGATTCAGCAATTATACCCGTTTTAAATGACGATGGAGATATTGAATACATAACAGTTGTAACTGCTGACACGACAGAGCGCAAAGAGGCTGAGCAGTCAAGAAATACTCTTGAATCAAAGTTGCGCCAGGCCCAGAAAATGGAATCTATCGGTACGCTTGCAGGGGGAATTGCCCATGATTTCAACAACATTCTTTCATCAATTATTGGTTTTACTGAGCTTGCGTTAGACGATGCTGAAGCCGGATCCTCCATTGAAGGCAGCCTGCAGGAAATTTATTTTGCCGGAAAACGCGCACGGGATCTGGTGAAACAAATACTCGCATTTGCCAGGCAATCAGATGATGTAATTAGGCCGATTCAGATTGATATAATTGCCAAAGAAGTTATTAAGCTACTCCGGGCAGCAACCCCAACAACCATTAAAATAGATAAGAATATCAAAAAAGATCTCACGATTATGGGAAATCCCACCCAGGTTCATCAAATATTAATGAATATTTGCACGAATGCCTCCCAGGCGATGGAGGAGAATGGTGGTGTTTTAAAAATAAGCATCAATGATACGGTGATTGATGAGAAGGATACCTTGAACAAACTGGACCCTGGTGAATTTGCAGAGATAAAAATAGCTGATACCGGTGTGGGAATTGAGCCTGAAATTATCGATAAAATATTTGACCCTTATTTTACGACTAAAGCCACAGGCAAAGGGACCGGTATGGGGCTGGCTATAGTTTATGGCATTGTCCAATCTTATAATGGAATTATAAAAGCTGACAGTGTCCCTGGACAGGGTACTGTGATTACGATTTATTTGCCGATAATTCGAATTCTCAAGAAATCTGATTCAGATCAACTTGAAATATTGCCTACTGGCAATGAAAAAATTTTGCTTGTAGACGATGAAGAGCCAATTGTAAAAATGAGCAGTCAAATTTTACAAAGACTCGGCTATGAAGTTGTCCCCCAGACAAGCAGTTTGAAGGCGTTAGATCTATTTCGCTTAAATCCTGATGACTTTGATCTTGTCATCTCGGACATGACAATGCCGGACATGACCGGTGATAAACTTGCCGTTGAACTGATGTCCATCAGAAGAGATATTCCAGTCATCATTTGTACTGGCTATAGCAACACAATATCAGATAGAATAGCTCCAGAAATTGGAATCAAGGCCTTTGCATATAAACCTGTCAGTAAAGCTGATCTGGCTAAAACTGTTCGAAAAGTTCTGGATCAGGCTAAAAAATAAATTTTTATTTTTATTTTTTTTGAGTTTATTCAGATACGAATTCCCAGACTTTATGGAAAACTAAAAAATACTGGAGATAAGCAATGCCTTCTATTCTTGTTATAGACGATGATGAAAAGATCTTAAAATTATTTCGTTCATTTTTGGAGCGTGAAGGTTATTAGGTAGCTGTTGCACCTGATGGGAAACAGGGGGTCCTGAAATACAAATCAAATCAAAGATTTTCAAAAGTGCAGCATATCGATAAGCATCGTCAGCATTCTTTACTTATCAAGCATACCATATATGGGTTGAGATTTTTTGCCGGGTTAATAAAAAAATATTTGAGTGCTATATAAGCTTCTCTGAGTCTCTCTGTTTTGTAATAAGCATTTCGATGATGACAGTTTGAAAAAATGGCTAATAATATACAACTTGAAAAAATCTTATTCAGAAACTGATTCAAAAGAAACAACTACAACCTCAATTTCTTCTGGTATATCTTTAGGTAATTGATTTAATTTTACGGGAGCATAGGCGATATTTTTAATAAGAAATTCTTCCTCTTCACCGATGGGGATATAATTGATGACAGGCTGTTGCTCAGCACTTTTTTCTATATCCGGCGAAATAACCCAGCTTCCGTCATATTTGTATATCTCGTCGCATGACAGGCAGTTGCCGGTGACCGCAACCTTTTTTACATCCACCTCTCCGACATTTTTAACTTTTCCCTTTGCACAAAGCTCAAATCCACTTTTGGTAACTCTTTCAATGAAAAAATCATATTCTGAGACAATCACCTTTCCCTGTTTCGGTTTCTCACAGGAAAACAGACATACGCTTAAAACCATCATCAGGCAACAGATCACTATTTTACGGGTGGGGGTTAGCATTACTCTCTCCTTATTAGAATTTACAAGTTGGAAATTAGCACCTAAGAAAATTTCCGCCATGATCGGTATGCTTGCTTATGGAATCAGGATAGATTAATTTGATTTAGAGCTGACAATAGCATGGTAATACTAATCAATCAATTGTTAATCAAAGAAATAATTAATTTCAAATTACACTTCCGGATCAAAAGTAAAGTTGTCATTAATAGTTCAAGCCGACAGTATTACGAAATTTTTCATCAATGAACACTGCCGATAACATTTACCGCTTGTCTATTTTATTATATTTGGCGCTTAAGCAATATATTGGGGTAATAGAAATTCCTAAGAGATGTGGCCACAAAATTATAAAAATAAAAAAAGGCTGCCCCAACGGGGCAGCCTTTTTCATTTATTTATAATTTTTTCTTAAAAAAAATTATTCACACAGTTCAAATACCGCTGCAGCACCCATGCCGCCGCCGATACACATGGACTCGACACCGTATTTAACGCCGCGTTCACGCATTTCATTCATCAGCTGAGCACAAAGTTTTGCGCCGGTGCATCCCAGAGGATGGCCCAGAGCAATGGCACCGCCATTGACATTAATGATACGTTTGTCACTGGTGGATTCCCACAGTTCTCTTTGGTCATACAGACCCAGCTGCTGCATAGCGTAAATACACTGGGACGCAAAGGCTTCATTGAGTTCCCAGAGTCCGATGTCTTCTACTTTCAATCCTGCCAAAGCCAAAGCTTTGGGGACTGCATAAGCAGGGCCAACACCCATTTCATCCGCACGACATCCGGCAACCGCATAAGCAACAATTTTTGCAATGGGTTTTATACCGTATTTTTCAACTGCTTCGCCGCTCATGAGCAAGGAAGCTGCAGCGCCGTCAGTGGTCTGGGAAGAGTTACCGGCAGTCACAGAACCGGTGGCTGAAAAAACCGCCCGAAGCTTACCAAGACCTTCAGCAGTCGTTGATTCACGAATACCATCGTCAAAATCCTGAATAAATGATTCTTTGACCCAGGTATCGCCTTTCTGAACATACTTGGTTGCTTTCGTGGGAACGATTTCCTTATACAATTTATTTGCCTTGGCATTAGATGCCTTCATCTGTGAATGAAAGGCAAATTCATCCATCATTTCACGGCTCACATTGTAACGGGTTGCCACGTTTTCCGCAGTCACACCCATGGACATATAAACATCCGGATTTTCTTTTGCCCATTCAGGATGAGGGCGCGGCATATTGCCGCCCATGGGAACGATGGACATGGACTCGACACCGGAACCGATGGCAACATCGCACCATCCTGCTTTAATGCGCATGGCCTGGAGCGCGATGGCTTCCAAACCGGCAGAGCAGAAACGGTTAACAGTCGCACCGCAGGTGCTGTCCGGGAACTTTGCCATTTGTGCGGCTACACGGCCGATATTCAATCCCTGTTCCGCTTCCGGAAAAGCACAACCGGTCATAACATCTTCAACAACGTCTTTTTCTACGCCCGGGGCACGGTCAATGACAGCATCCAATGCCTGAACCAGAAGTTCTTCCGGCCGGGTCTGGGCTAACGCGCCTTTTCCTCTCCGGCAGCCGGGAGTTCTGACTGAACTTACAATATATGCTTCTTTCATAGATATTTCCTCCTGGAATTTTCTATTACAGTATTAATTAAAGAAATAACGGCTTGCCTGTCTTGATGATGTTTGCTGCCATTTTCTGGGTATTTTCGGTTTTCCACAGATCAACAAATGCTTCTCTTTCAAGAGTCATCAGGTGTTCTTCAGAAACGAGTGATCCCTTAGGCACATCACCGCCAGCCATACAAACCGCAATTTTCTTGGCAATGGCTTCCATATGCGGGGTAATATATCCACCGGCTGACATATTGAGCATTTCAGCCCAGATCATCCCAAGTGCTTCACGCCCGAACACTTCTGTTTTTTTCTTTCTGGGCGGTGCGTATCCGTCATCCACCATCTTTAAGACTTCTTTTTTCGCTTCACCGATCAGGTTGTCTTTATTGGCAACAATCCGGTCAGTGGGTCTGAGGAAGCCGTTCTTGCGGGCATCTGCGGCTGATGAAGACACTTTTGCCTGGGCAACACACATGAAGGCCTGGATAAAGAAACCAGCATGGTCCGTAAGTTTACCGGCGCCCGGTTTGGATTCAATATAATTTCTCCACAGGTGAATCATGCCGCCGCCGCCGGGAACCAGCCCTGCGCCGATTTCAACCAGACCCATGAAAAGGTCGGTATGAGCTACGATTCTGTCTGCGGACAAACAGATTTCGCAGCCGCCGCCCAGTGCCAGACCATAAGGTGCAGCTACAACTGGATACGGTGCATACTTGGTGCCCATAATGCCTTCATGAACACCTTTAATAAAGGTATCAATTTCTTCAAACTTGCCGTCTTTTGCAAGACCCAGCATAAAGGCCAGATCGCCGCCCGCAGAGAATGCGCCGGGCATGCCGCCGGCCTGGTTACCAATGACCATACCCACGCCGTTTTCTTCAACATACTTGCCGGCTTCTTTCATGAAGTCGAGCATTTCACCGTTAAGGGCGTTCATCTTGGAATGGAATTCAATGCAGTATACGCCGTCACCCAGATCAATCAATGAGCAGGAAGGTACGGTTTTAACCACTTTACCATTGGCACGAAGATCATCTAAAACAATGGCTTTTTCATTGGTCTGCAGTGCTTTGTAGCCGTTGGAAGCAAAGTCAAAGAACATTTTCTTGCCGTCTTCCAGCTTATAAAAAGTAGTTGCTCCGGATGCGAGCATTTTCTTCACATTTTCCGGAACAGCCATGCCGTCGGCTTCCATCTTTGCAACTGATTTTTCAACACCAATGGCATCCCATTGTTCAAACGGGCCCATTTCAAAATTATAGCCCCATTTCATGGCATTGTCGATTTCAACGATGGTATCTGAAATTTCGGGAATCCGGTTGGCGGAATAAATACAAGCGGCAGCAGACACTTTCCATGCAAATTTGGCGCCTTTGTCATCACCGTAAACAATCGTCTGAAGTTTCTCAGCAGTTGTTGCACATTTCTTGGCAGCATCCAGGCATGGGAAAGTCGGTCGGTCAAGATCAACATACTCACCAGTGGTCGGATCAATGACCTTGCGGGCCCATTTCCAGTCCGGGGTCAATTCTTTTTTGTAAAAACCGCCCTTGGTTTTGTTGCCCAGTTGTTTATTTTCAACCATTTTTTTGACAAAATCCGGAACGATAAACGTATCGCGTTCTTCGTCATCAACACACAGGTCATAAGTATTGCTGGAAACATGGCTCATGGTGTCCAAGCCAACAAGGTCGGATGTTTTGAAAATAGCTGTTTTAGGGCGTCCCATGGGAGCGCCGAAAATAGCGTCGACTTCGGGAATGCTCAGGCCGTCTTCGAGCATAACCTGCATGGCTTTTCCGATGCCATGGATACCGATACGGTTACCGATAAAGTTGGGTGTATCTTTGGCCCATACAATGCCTTTACCCAGCATGACTTCACCAAAATTGGCTACAAAATCAAGGACTTCGGGAGTGGTTTTTTCGCCGGGGATCAGCTCAAGCAGATGCATGTAGCGGACCGGGTTGAAAAAGTGAGTTCCCAGGAAGTGCTGACACATCTCCTCACTTAAATCAGCGGACATATCTTTCAGCGGAATACCGGAAGTATTTGAGCTGACGATGGAACCAGCTTTTCTGATGCCTTCAATACGTTTGAAAAGCTGTTGTTTAATTTTCAGATTTTCAACAACAACTTCAACAATCCAGTCACACTCGGCCAGTTTGTCAAAATCATCATCAAGGTTACCGATGGAGATCATCGGTGCATCATTTTTCTTGTCGTAAAACAACGGCGGTTTTGACTTCAGTGCTGCGTTAAAACCGGTCTCTACCATTCTGTTTCTAGCTTTGGGGTCTTTTTTTTCATCATCGGTCAGATCAAATGGAACGATGTCCAAAAGCAAGACTTCCACACCGGCTCCGGCAAGAAGGGCTGCGATACCGCCGCCCATAATACCTGAACCGATTACGGCTACCTTTCTAATTCTTCTTTGCATAGTTACCTCCTGAAATATATTAAGTTAAGCAAAAAATGCACAAACCCATCCGAAATATTTTTAAAACAAAGTCAAATATCTACCAAAGAGTCCTTTGAGGTGTCAAGAAAAATTTGTACACGAACTATCTGGAATTTTATATAAAATTCAAATAGTTAAACTTTAAGCACTCTAAAATGACCTCTCGATGCCGCAGATACGGACTTGATACGCATTTAAATTCGTTTTATTTCCATCAAAATTTGTTTATATTATTATTTTGTTAATTTGTTGTTGGCATGGATCCGTTTCATAACGATTATTCAAATTGGAAAATAATACCCCCATGAAAAATATTTTATTCTTATTTACTTTACTTTTGTGTGTATTTTTGATGCCCGGCATTTCACTGTCTGATCCGGCCGAACCTGAATCATTACCAAAAATTTCACCGGCAGCTTCGCCAAAAGCTCAAACGAAAGCATCTTCTTTAAGTTCCTATGAAGGAATTCTGGCAAAACTTGAAACGCGTTATAATGCCGCAGATTTTTCCGCTACTTTTTCCCAGGAATCCACATTAAAAGCATTAGACATTACCGATACGGCGTCCGGAAAGGCATGGTTCAAACATCCCGGAATGATGCGTTGGGAATATGAGAGCCCTGAAAAATACGCCATTATTTCCGATGGAAAAAATTTATGGATTTACCGACCGGAGGACAATCAGGTGGTGATCGGCGATGCCATGGCCTATTTCAGCAATGGAAAAGGCGCGAGCTTTCTTTCAAATTTCAAACTGGTCCAGGACGCCTACACAGTCAGCGTCGTGGAACCGGCCAAAAATGATCAGTACACCTTAAAACTGGTCCCCAAGCAAAAACAGATGGATTTGTCAGCCATTTTCTTAAATATTGAAAAAGCGTCTTTTGATATTAAAAGTGTACTGACGTTAAATGATTATGGCGATGAAACCCGGATCGAATTTTCTGATTCAAAATTTGAAGACCTTGATGCATCATTATTTAACTTCATCATTCCACCGGGTGCGGATATATTAAAACTGGATGAATAAAAATCTCCAGGATTTTCAATTGTATCGCATCTGCGGTATCAAACGCACCACCGCATAAACGACTATAGCGGCAAGGCATTTCCTTGTAGCCGTTTTAAATTTTAGGCAACCTCGACAATCACTCAACTTAAATTTGACGAACTCGTAAAAAACCGGATTTCGATGGCAAAGGAAAAAGCGCCAAATTCGAGGCGCGCAAATCCTGTATGATGATTCGTACTTAGTGCACCATGAAGAAACGAAGGGTGAAGCGCAACAAAGAATTTGGGCTTTTTACAACGCCATCAGGTTTTTTTAGTGTAAATTTAACATACCGCACCAGTAATTTTTCATCCTGCCCGGTGAGATGAAATTTTATGATCCTGTATTTTCAATTAATTCTGTAACCAGCTTTCTGATCTGCACTGCAGACACTTTAAATTCCGGAATTTTCGCCAGAGGATCCACCGCATTGGAATCCGTCAGCACATTGGGTGGGTTTTCACCAAAATGAATGGGCAGAAATAACGTACCGGGCGGCACCGCCCGGGTCACCCTGGCCGGCACTTCCATCTCGCCCCGCCGGGATGAAAGAACTACAATATCATCATCATAAATATCTATTTTTTGCGCATCCCTCGGATGAATTTCCACATAACCGGTCGTCTGTTCAACATCCAGGTGACGGGATACACGCGTCATGGTACCGGTATGAAAATGGGAAAACATACGGCCGGTCGTCAAAGCAAACGGATAGTCCGCATCCGGCAGTTCAGCAGGCGCTTTAAATTCAATGCCGTGGAATTTTCCCTTTCCGCGCGCAAACGTGTCTTTATGAAGATAAGGCGTTCCCGGATGATCCTTATCCGGACAAGGCCATTGCAGACCATCTATTCCCAGCCGTTCATAGGTCATGCCCGCATAACTCTTCGGCGTTAATGCCGTCATTTCATCAAATATTTCCTCGGGATGGTTGTATTTCATTTCATATCCCATGGCTGTGGACAGCCGGCTGATAATTTCCCAATCCGGCAGGGTATTTCCAATGGGCTCAATGGCTTTATTGATTTTCATGCACCGGCGTTCCGTATTGGTAAATGTGCCGTCTTTTTCGGCTGATGAGGCAGCTGACAAAACCACATCCGCCACCTGGGCGGTCTCCGACAAAAAAAGCTCCTGAACGACCAGAAAATCAAGTTTTTTCAGGGCATGATTCAAATGATTCCAGTCCGGGTCACTCAGCTTTGGATTTTCACCAATCACAAACAATCCCTTGAGTTTGCCCTCCAGCATGGCCGGAATCATATCCGTAATGGTCAACCCGGGCTTGTCCGAAAGCGGCCGCCCCCAGGCATTGGAAAATTTCTCATTCACCTCCGGACTGTTAACCGGCTGATAACCGGTCATCACATTCGGCAATCCCCCCATATCACAGGCACCCTGGACATTATTCTGCCCCCGCAGCGGGTTAACCCCTGCGCTGGCAATGCCGACATTACCGCATAGCATGGCCAGATTGCAGCAGGACTTCACATTATCCACACCCGTCGTATGCTGGGTAATCCCCATGGCATACAGCAAAGGGGCCGGCGAATTTTTGGCATACAGCTCGGCCATCTGCTCAATATCTTCGGCGGGAACGCCGGTAATGCCCGCTGCTTTTTCAGGGGTGTATTCGGCCACCACCTTTTCAAGTGCTTCATAATCTTCGGTTCTTTCTTCAATATATTTTTGATCATGCCAGCCGTTTTTGATGATCACATGCATCATTCCGTTTAACAGAGCCACATCCGTTCCCAGGCGATGCTGCACTGCAACGTCTGCAAACCGGCTTAACTGGATCTTTCGAGGATCCGCCACGATGAGCTTTGCCCCTTTTTCCTTGGCCCGGAAAATCCGTCGGGCAATCAACGGATGGCACGCGGTGGTGTTGGTGCCGATAATAAAAATACATCCGGAATCTTCAAACCCGGCAATGGAATTTGTCATAGCACCACTTCCGAAAGCGGCGGCAAGACCTGCCACCGTGGAAGAATGTCAGAGACGGGCACAGTGATCAACATTGTTGGTGCCGATCACCGCCCGGGCAAATTTTTGTGCCAGATAATTTTCTTCATTGGTAATTTTGGCGGACACCAGCACCCCGATGCTGTCCGGTCCGTGCTTTTCAACAATTTCTTTAAACCGGTCTGCGGTAATCCGGATGGCCTCATCCCAGTCGGTTTTCAAAAACCGGCCAAATGATTTCACCAGGGGTTGTTTCAGGCGCATAAAGCTGTTGACATACTCATGCATATTCCAGCCTTTAATGCAGAGTTTCCCTTCATTGACAGGGTGGGTTTTGTTCGGCAGGGTGCCGGCCAGTTTTCCGTCAATCACTTCGAAAAGCACGCCACAACCGGTCCCGCAATATGGACAGACCGAAGGCACAAATTTATAGTCCATGTTTATTACTCCAATATAAATAAGTATTTACAAATTTAAAAAACGTTGGGCGTTCGATGTTCATAGCTTGGTTGTTTCCAGAACCACTTTCTCACCCAGAACGCTGAAAGGGGATTGATCCGGACTGGTTCCGGTCTCATAATCATACACATCTTTTACGATTTCATTGACTTTACGGTAAAGCAGCCGCAACGGAATATCCGACGGGCATGCCTCTTCACACAAACCGCAGTCAATGCATCGACCGGCCATGTGCACGGCCCGGACCAGGTGAAAAACAGGAATTTCCGGCGGCAGATTGCCGGTACCCACCAGATCCTTATGCTCTAAACTGCATTCCTTGCAAAAACAGACCGGGCAGATATTCCGGCAGCCATAACACTTCATGCATTTAGAGAATTCATACATCCACCGCGAAAACCGTTGCTCCTGATCAAAGGCCTCCGCATCTTCCGGCACCATGGATTTACTCAGCCCGTTCTGCTGTTTGTAAGGCGCAATGTCTTCCGCCTGCTCAGATGGGCAAGCGTCTCCAAAGGCATCAATCGTTTTTATATTATCCGAATTTAACTGATTCCAGATGGTCAGCACATTTAAAGCCTGCTGATTGCAATTTCTTGCCAGCAAAATACCTATTTTCATGTCCGGATGCTCAGCCGCCACTTTGGTAGCGATCTTTTCAAGAGAATAATGTGCCTGACCCGCCACCAGATCCTTTACTTCATCAATCTTTTCTTTTGTAAAAAAATGGGGCATTACGTGACCGTCAATTTTCTTGTAGCCGATAAACAGGTCGACGGTACCCTCTTTAAGCCATTGTTCAACCTGCGCTTGCATTTTGTCCTCCCTGAATACTTATCGGTTCGGCTTTTCGCGCGATTGCTTTATCCCCAAACGTGTGAATATTTTTGCCGGAAAGCGGGCTTGGGCCCAGTTGGGTGATCTTTTCGGTAAAATCGGTCACCACCTGAATAAACTTCTGGGCCTCGGCCGAAGATATCCACTCCAGATGCAGGCGCCCTTCCAAACCCATAAACTTGAGAAGCTCCTGCATAAACCGCATTCTTTTAATCGTCATGTAATTACCATACAGGTAATGGCAGTCGCCGACATGTCAGCCGCCGACCATTACCCCGTCGGCACCGCTCTGAAAAGCCCTCAAAACATGATGCGGAGAAACCGTGGCCGAGCACATGACCCGCACGGGACGAATATTAGGAGGATACTGCATTCGGCTCACGCCGGCCAGATCTGCCGCGCCATAAGCACACCAGTTACACATAAACGCAATTATTTTTGGTGTAAATTGTTCTTCTTGCACCACTTTCTCCTTTGATTAGGTATTTAGGTTGAAGGCTGAAGACCAATTATTGATTGGTGGCCCTTCTCCTTCCTATTTCAATCGAAAAACCTATTTTTGAATGATCACAAATAATTTTTACCTAAAAGTCTTCTACCTTCAGTCTATTTACCTTTTACTAAAATAACGCACTGTTAATCTGCGCATAAAGCTGATGATTATTAAATCCCATAAGAACAGGGGCTTCTGATGGGCAAGCTGCCGCGCATGCCCCGCAGCCCTTGCACAATGCCGGATTTACCTCGGCAACCTTCTTTTCACTGTCAAACGAAATCGCACCATACGGGCATACGTTGATACACCCTAAGCAACCCGAACACAATCTGGGATCGATATGAGAGACAATCCCCTCGCCTTTGATATTGTCCATGGCCAGAATCGTGGCCGCACGGGCCGCCGCCGCATGGGCCTGGGTAATGGATTCATCAATGGGTTTCGGGGCATGGGCAAGCCCGCATATGAAGACACCGTCCGTGGCACAATCTACAGGCCGCAGCTTAACATGCGCCTCCATGAAAAATCCGTCAGCACTCTGGGAGATCTTATACTTCTGGGCCAGGGGATTCTCCTTTTCCGGAACAATAGCAGAAGCCAGAACCAGAAGGTCCGGATTAAGGCGCATCCGACGGGCGAGCACAAAATCGTTAAATACAACACTAAGCCGACCGGCATCATCTGTTTCAACCGTGAGCTCTTTTTCAAAATTAAAACGAATAAAAACAACGCCGGCCGCCCGCGCCTCGCGGTAAACCTTTTCACGCAGCCCATAGGGCCGCATATCCCGGTACAACACAAAAACATCCCTTTCCGGTTTGCGCGTTTTCAGCTCTAAAGCGCTGGTAATTGACTGCGTGCAGCACAATTTAGAGCAATAGGGCCGTTCCGGAATCCGGGAGCCGACACACTGAATAAAAACCGCACTATTAAGACCGGCCAGGCCGGAATCATTGTCAACCAAACGCTGCTGAAGTTCCAGACCGGTCACTACCCTTGAGTCCTTGCCGTAAAGATACTGATCCGGCGCATACTCGGCAGCGCCCGAAGCAATAATGGTCACGCCGTGATCCAGTGTGATTGCCGGGCTGTCCGGAGCGATATTTTGGCTGATGGTTGTTTTAAAATTTCCGACAAATCCTTCCACCGCCGTAATATCTGCATTGAAAAATATGTCAATGTGCTGATTATTGCTGACCGTTTCAATCAGCCCGCCGACATATTCCTGAATATCCTCTCCCTGCCAGGTATGAAAAAGATGCCGGGCCTGGCCACCAAGGGTATCGGTCTTTTCGATGAGATAGCAGTGAAACCCCTGATCCGCCAGATCCCTGGCCGCTTCCATTCCGGTAACGCCCCCGCCGATGACAAGGGCGGCATGCTTGACCGCGAATGTGGGATCGCTTAACGGTTCCAGCAACTTGGCCTTTGCAACCGCCATTTTCACCATATCCTTGGCTTTTCGCGTAGCAAGCTCCGGTGCATCCTTATGAACCCATGAACACTGATTCCGGATATTGGCCATTTCAAAAAGATACTTGTTAATCCCGGCGCTGGTTAATGTTTCCTGAAACAGGGGTTCGTGGGTTTTCGGTGTACAGGCAGCCACAACCGCCCGATTCAGCCGCTGCTCCTTGATGGTCTGAGCGATTTTGTCCTGAGTATCCTGAGAACATGAGAACATATTTTGCTCGACAAACACAACACCCGGCAGCTGCTTTGCAAATTCAACAACTGCGGGGACATCCACCACACCGGCGATATTCGTGCCGCAACAGCAAACAAACACGCCAATACGGGGTGT
>JAQYVU010000121.1 GCA_030145385.1 Desulfococcaceae bacterium | reverse complement strand
GACCTTTCAAATCCGTGAGGAAACAGAATCCTATAATCCACTTTTTGATGGTAAAAAAGGCAATATAGCCCCTGAAAACACCATCATTTGGCAACAAGATGACCGTTAATAAAGGGATTAGCATGGTCCGACCCCAGGCGCGACCCCAGGCGACAACCCCAGGCGACAACCCCAGGCGAACTTAAAGAAAATCCACATCCGTTTATTTGCTTAAAAAAACATGGATATCATAATTCATTTAATACTGATTTTTGGAAACTTGGTTTTATTCCCTCTGTCTTTTTTCCTCAAGTGGGGACGTTCGGTAAAAATACTTTTAGCTATAGTGTTTGCTTTACAGTTAATGCTTTTAGGAGCATGGTGGTTGGAGTGGATTAATTTGGTAAGAATTGACAATCAAGATCGGCTTCATTTCCTTATTTTCCCTCCAATTATTGGTGTTATTAGCTTTATTTTATCTTTGATTGTTATTGGTTTTGCCGCGATGATACGAAAAAAGAAAGTTGGCAACACATAACGAACGTCGTTGCAGTGGACCGCAAGCAGCGAGCTGCTTATCCCCTCGGCTACGCTCGGCGGCCCCTGAACTCCAACGTTATAATCCAGAGGCATGATGGAGCAAAATCATAAGCGTAAAAGATTGAGCAAGATTTTGAATATAGTACTCGGAGTGCTTCAATTATTTTTCGTTGTCGGAGATGCTTTAACAAAAGATTGGGTGAAAGTTTCTGACCCCATGGCGAATTGGATTCACTTTCATATTATCATTCCAATCTCAGTGGGCTTATTAATTTCAAGCTTTTACTTTGCAACCACCAAATCCGGCGGTGTATTTTTGAAATACACACGTGTCACAATTAATGCCGTAATCATAGTTATTATTGTGATATTTTCTTCTACGTTTCTGGAGAATTTTAATTGATATAAAATTTAATTGTAAAATCCCTATAATAGTAGAGATTATAACCTGTCATTTGTGTGGGACCTCAAACAGCGCGGCCCCACAATTCGGCGTTAGCACAGCATAAAAAAAAGGAAAAATTACAATGAACCGAACAGGATAAAAAATAGGTTGGACAGGTGGCTGGATAGGCCGGTTTATTCGGATACTTGCTATTGTTTGGCTATTTCAAGGCCGGTTATTTTACGGAGTGACTGCTGTTGTAATTTTCTTTCTTGCAATAATATCAATCGTCAAACTTTCACCATGGAGACATCCTGATACAAACTATTGGAAATTAATGGCTCCAATAGATTCAGTTTTTTTAATATCTGTTATTTTCAGCAATTCGGCGGAAGGAAAAATACAATGAAAATTTTATGGGCTGTCAGTTCAGTAGGTAAAGGGCATATTATGCGGGATCTTGCCATCGTGAATCAGCTTAGAATATTAGCAGATGTTGATATTGACTGGTTGGCACCGGATCCTGCTGGTGATTTTCTTCGTAATCGCGGGTATAATGTTCTTGAATGCTCATCCCGATTAGCCGGAAGCGGTAAAACCTATGAACAGGTTTTCGCCGGATGTGCTGAAGAATTTAATCTTATGGAATATACAAGGGCCGACACGCGGCTGCACAAACATGACTTCAGGATCAGCGCAGCGGCATGGAAAGAAAGTAACTATGATTTGATTGTTGCAGATGAAGCGTTCTGGCTTCTTACCGGGTTCGCATCACGCTGGGACAAAAAGCCCGCTCCTTTTATTTTTCTAACCGATTTTATCGGCACCAAAGCAATGCGTTCACGGCTAAGGGACCTTTTTACCGCCTGGTTTAACAATCTTCGATTTTCGTTTAGCCATATGGGGCCGGAATTATATCTTTATGTGGGTGATGCAGAAGAAATACCTGATGAAAGCATGGGGTTCTTGTTGCCCGGCAGGAGAAAATGGGCACAAAAACATTGCCGCTTTGTCAAACCTGTTGTTGGTTTTGACCCGGATGCGATGCAAGGCAAGCGGGCGCTAAGAAAAAAGCTGGGCTTGCCCGAAGAAAGCAAAATATTTCTGGCAACCATCGGGCCAGAGGGAAATTATGAAGATCGTGTCGCAATCATTGAGCAGGTTTTTGAAAATCTGAAAAAGGATTTCCCGGATGCTTATTTTATTATAACCTGCCCTGGGGCCGGAGCAAAAAGCTGGATACATTACCATCAGTTCCTTGATAACTTGTATCAATACTTTGCAGCCTCTGATTTTGTCATTACACAATCCGGATACGGTAAGGTCACAGAATTAGCCGCCCTTGGGGTACCCTTTATCGCCATTCCTCTTGATTATCATTTTGAACAGGAATACGTAATGGGTCACCGTTTGGATCGATATGGGGTTGGAAAACTGGTAACAATGCGAGACCGCACCCCGCAAGATATCGCTGAAACTGTACATCAACTATTGAATATGGAGATGGTCGCAGTTAAGGTTGACACAGGCGCAGAAGTCGCCAATATTATATTAAATTCAGGTGATATTAGTCGCTGAACGAAAACCCTGAAATCAAGCTGTCATTACGATGTAAAGGATCTATAAAAAGTCGATGGGGCCGCACCTTGAGTCTTGTATTGCAATAGGTTATAAATTAGTGCCCGAACGGAAAATTCCCCAATTATGAATTTTTCGTCATTGATAGAAAGACACAACCGACGCAATCTTTTTCAAATCAGGGGATTCCTTCGTTGTTCGTTCCTCTTTTCTCGCAATGACACCCTGGTCTGAAAAATTACCTGAATCTTTTTTCGCTATTTAAACCCGCCCTTAAAATCCTCTGGTTTTATTTTTAACCGGCAGCAGTGAAGTTGCCCATTGCCGCCGGTTTTATTTGTACAGGAAAAAAATTTGAACAAGATCAGGCAGCTGGATAAAACTTTATAAAAATTGATATTTTATTTTCTTCCGGTTTCATGTTAGATTAGAACTTTTTAAAATCATTTCATCGCTCAATATCAGGATGTTGGTTTTAGCCCGCAATTTTTCACCGTTCAGGCTTGTGAGAAATCCGGGTTGGAAGTGTTTATCCATTTTACCGGTACGTTGATTGTCGGATAATTGAAAAACGGGGAGTAATAATGAAGCGGTTATTTTTTGTTCTGTTTATTGTACTGTTCTTAATGACATCCGGCTGCAATACGATGAAGGCAATTGAAGATGATATGTCAAGCCTTCTGGAGCACATGGAGATCGACAGTCTGTCTTCATCAAACTCAAGCAAGAACGCCTCTGCCAACCAGCGTACAGCAAATCCGGCGCCTTCCTCAAACTCACGCGAAAACAATTCCTTTAACACAGCGAAACAATCGAAAAATGAAAAGCACAGTCTGACGATCCAGGCGTTTCCCAAGGAAAGCACGGTTAAAGTGATGAATATCAAATCACGATATTATCCGGGGATGCGGCTGGCTCCGGGTAAATACGATATCCTGGTCGAGTATGAGGGGCATAAAAGTTACCGGGAGTGGGTCAATTTGGAATATGATATTATTGTAAAAGTGATTTTAAAGAAAAAAGCAGAAGCCTATATGACCAAATCATTTGACCCGATTGACAGGTTGAATTCAACTGAACCGGTCGAGACGGCTTCTGTTGAAATTGAATCTGATAAAAACAGTGAACCGCCGGCACTGGTGGAAACGGAATCGGCTGGTGTTGAAAACAAAGACCAGATCGGTGCTTCAGACCCTGTTCAATTTCCTTCCTCCTTATCCGGTCATTACGGCTCCGTGTCATCACTTTGTTTTAGCCCGGATGGGAGTCTGCTGGTATCCGGCGGCTATGATTCAATCGTCATTCTCTGGAAAACCGATGACGGGAGCGTGGTCCATCATTTGAACCATGAAGACCGGGTGGCTGCGGTGGCTTTTTCACCGGACGGCCGGATTGTGGTTTCAGCGGGTAGTGACAAGGCGATTAAGTTATGGGATGTGAATACCGGTGAATTGCTGAAAACCCTCACCGGGCATACCAGCCGGATACACAGTGTCGCATTTGACCTGAACGGAGAGACCCTTGTTTCCGGTGGAAATAATGAATTAATCGGCTGGGATGTTGCCACCGGAAAAATTAAAAATCTGATTGTCGGAGATGACAAGCTCTATCCCAGGTTCGGAATGATAAAGGATATTGCGTTTAATCCGAACGGCAAAGACGCCGACGGTTATGAATTCGCATTTTCATGTTATCAGGGCGTTGCGTTGTTTAACCCGGATACCAAACAGCTGCTCAAGCTGGACGATATCGCAACCCCGCATTCTGTCACATACAGCGCGGATGGGAAATATATTACATGGGGCGCGCGCCACCATCATCATAAAAATGATTTTTTCCCGAGATTTGTCCGGGTGGATACAAAAGAACGAGATACCGAATTATCCGGAGATGATGAACTGGCAAAATCGGATCGCGTGTTTTATACCCGGTATATGCCCGACGGCAGGCATCTGGTGATGCTCACCTATAATCAGGCGGTTGTATATGATATCAAAGCCGGGACCGTGGTTAAAAAATTTAACGGCACATCCGAGACAGCCGTCACCGACGCCGCCCTGAGTCCGGACGGTCGTATTCTGGCCGCGACTGCAAAAGATTTGATACGAATCTGGAAAATTGATGAGTGATGATCCGGATGGTCTACGTTTGAATGCCATAGATGTCAACGGCGATTTCTTGTAGATACGGTTAAAATTAATTTTATCGGTATGTTAACTTGTTCGAATGAGGCATCTGTGAAATTTGAAAAATGTGTAATAATTCTTTTTGGCATTATCATTGCCCTGGTGATTCCGTTGCATTCAATTGGGGCGGAAAGCCCTTTAGAAGATGAACGGCGCGTCGATTTCGGCCTTTGGATCCGGGATTACAAATGGGCTGAATACGCGGATGACGGCAATAAGCTTTTGGAGGAAACCGGCAATTTTTATGGTTTAGCCTGTGATATTGAATCGACAAAGAATATTGTCGGATGGCGAAGCGGCGTCAATCTCTTTTTCGGGGAGGTGGATTACACCGGCCGGACATGGACGGATTTACCGGTAACAACCGATGTACTGTATGTGGGTACAAAAATTTATGTTGATGTGGTCCCGGGATACAGGCTGGATTCAGGGCTGTGGCTGAAACCATTTGCCGGGCTTGTGGGAGAATTCTGGCTCAGGGATCTGGATGATACCAAGACCAGCGACGGCTCCCCGGTGATGGGGGCCCGGGAGTGGTGGGGATGCGTATACGGCCGGCTGGGTCTCGGGGCTGAATATCCGATCGCAGAAGAAATTGTGGTTTTCGCTGAAGGGGGGGTAAAACTGCCTGTTTATGCCAGAAACGAAGCTGAATTTTTTGTATCCGGCAGTCCCAGCGCAGGGCTTGAGCCGGAACAGGACTTTTCCGGATTCGGAAATATCGGTCTTCGCTGGAAACAATGGGGGGCCAGAATCGCCTATGATTCACTTCGTTTTGACCGGTCGGATGCGGTGTCGGTCGGCATGTTTGACCTGTATCAGCCCAGATCCGAATCCGATGTTTATAGCGTTGAAGTGTTCTGGACAAGCGGGTTTTAACCACCTGCAAGCCTGATTCGTCCGTTTTCTGTGTTAAGCGGTTCGCGGCAGCGCACTGCAGCGTCACCCCTTATGCCTTGCAAGCGAACGAATCAAACTCACCGGAAAATCGTTATTCAGCCCATTGCGGTAGAAAAAGCTACATCTTCAGGCTGAAACGCCTTGTTCCTGAACTGCTCCAGCTCGCAGGAAAATCAGTATATCCTCAATAGTCTTGGGCAAAGCGTTGACCCGGTATCTGGCGGGGATAAACCCCGCCGCTGCAGCATATGTCACAAAGCCATGTCGGGGAGGGCTTTATGCCCTTCCGGCACGAATCCATATTCCTTGATGTTTTAGGGTATTAAATCAATACTGTTCGGTATTTCATCAATCGGTTGGAAATGTTTAGGGATGAAAAGCATTAAGTTCATAGACAGTCATGTGCATCTTGATCACATTTTTTTAGGTGATGCGGATCGTATTTCATGGCTTGAGAAATCCGGATGCACGCCAATATCCTGGTCATTCTGCAAACCGGTCGGGTCTGTGTCCGACATTGAAACCTGCCTGAAAAATCATGCCGAAATCATCAGGAAATTGTCGCACACCCGGCTTTTCTGTCATTATCTGGCAGGCATTCATCCAAGAAATATCTCATTGGATTTAAAACCGGAACAAGTCAGGGAATTGATTCTTCCATATCTGGATGATCCTGTTTGTCTTGGAATCGGCGAGATCGGTCTTGAAGCAGGAAGTTGTCGGGAAGTTGAAATACTGTTGGCCCATCTTGAAATGGCGGATGAGGTGGCAGACAGGGGAAAAGTTTTCGGCATTCATACGCCCAGGAAAAATAAGACAATGGTGGCCCGGCAGACCCTGGATTTGCTGAATCCCTATGTTGGCTATAAAGAGCGTATTGTGATCGACCACTGTACGCCGCAGATAATCGGAGATGTTTTATCTGCGGGATTTTGGGCCGGAGTGACCCTTTCTCCGATTAAGGCGTCGGCAGACGATGTGCTGGATATCGTCAGGTCTCATAAAAATTTATTGTCCCGCATCATGCTTAATACGGATTCGGGAACACGGTTTTATGATGATCTGTATCGGTTTGTTCAGGCTGATGAACCGGCCATGGAAATTAAAACAGCATTGACCCGATCCAATGCCGAGCGATTTTTCAATATTGGGGGGTAAATTTCTTTAAACATTAGTCATTTCTTTTGCGTAAACTTCTAACAGGGCTTTGCTTTTCGGATTTGCATCGATCATCGGATAAAGATCCGTTATTTCTCTTTTGGCGTGTGTTTTTAAAGCATCGAAAAACAGTTTGATCTTATCAATCAATTCATTTGACAGTTTTTGATGGTTTTTTTTCAGGTCATTCAGTTCGGATATCAAAAGCTGAAGCTGGTTTTCGAGCATGCCGTGTTCTTTCTGGAGCGTTGTGACCATTAATACATTGCCGTATTTTGATTCGCCAACGATCGCTGCCGGAAAAATTACGACTTCTTCAAACCGGAAATGCAGCAGCAGGTCTTTTTCCAGAAAATCAAAAAAAGATGATATCCCTTTGAAAAATTCTTTGTCTCTGGTTTTTAATTTATTATTGAATTCAACGACATACTTGGTAATGATTTTATGCTCTTTGGCGATTTTTGCCACCATGTTGTCAATATTATATATTCCATCCATTTTTTTTGTCCTGTGTGGTGGTAAGTGTTTTATTGCCGGGTCAGATTTTTTACGATATCCAGCAGCGGGGGCTTCAGCTGCCGCCATTTGGGGCTGATGGCTTTTCCTTTGTACCATTCAAAATCCACGGCAACATACTGTTCCGGAATTGTATTTTCAAAATTGGCCCCATATGTGACCACCGGATAATATTCTACCCAGAACATGCGATGGGGATCAATGTTGAAATCCTGGGTCACCTTTGTTGCAATATGCCCGGCACAGCTCCGGACGGTCATTTTGCTGTCCGGCACATCAGAAACAATGACGACAAAAGGCCTTAAAAAGGCGATGTCCTGATCGGTGCCTTGTGACCGGTCATAGATGCGGAGCCTGCATTTTCCGCTGGCCAACTGAAGTTTGCCGCCCCATCCCTCCCATGCATATGTTGAATCGTAGATCGGCATATTGTAAATCCCCGCTTAAAAGGTCGATTTTAATTAATGTAAGTGTTACATGCCGGCGGGTCAAGTCGCAAACGGATTTTTGGCGCAAATGTGAATGTCTTGATACGCTTGATGGATTGGTAAAATTAAATTTTTACTTGTTTTGGCAGGTCCCATGGCTTATTAATCCGGTATTATTTTATTTGTTTTGTGAAGCGATGAAAGGATCGATTTATGAACACCGCTGCTGAACGTGAAACGGGCGAAAAAATTTATATTGATGACAAGGAAATCATACTGATCGGGACGGCACATGTATCAAAAGAAAGTGTCGAACTGGTTGAATCGGTGATTAACGAACAACAGCCGGATACGGTTTGCGTTGAACTTTGTCCGTCGAGATTCCAGTCAATTAAAAAGAAAGACCAGTGGCTGGAAATGGATATCATAAAAGTGATCAAGGAGAAAAAGTCGTTTCTCCTGCTGTCAAATCTGATGCTGGCATCATTTCAAAAACGGATCGGCGATAAACTCGGCGTAAAACCCGGTGAGGAAATGATCAGGGCCATTGACACTGCGGAAGCTGCAGGGGCGGAGGTCAGTCTGGCTGACCGGGACATTACGATAACCCTTTCCCGGACATGGCGCAGTACCGGGTTCTGGAGCAAAATGAAATTATTGTTTCAGCTCGTGCTTTCCATGGGCGGTGTGGACGAAATTGACGAAAAAGATATTGAGGAGATGAAGCAGGCCGACATGCTGGAATCTATTCTGTCCGAAGTCGAAAAATCCCACCCTGTTTTGCGGGAAATATTAATCGACGAACGGGATCGGTATCTGGCCCAAAAGATAAAAACAGCGCCCGGCAAGAAAATCGTGGCCGTGGTCGGGGCAGGGCATGTGCCTGGTATCCGGCGATACATTAACGACGAGATCGATATCGAGGCGCTTGAAGTGCTTCCTCCCAAAGGTAAATTTGCCGGTATATTAAAATGGCTGATCCCTGCGGCCATTGTCTGCCTGATCATTTTCGGTTTTTTCCAGGGCGGGGCAGATGTGGGTAAGGACATGATCGTATATTGGGTTGCTGTGAACGGGATTTTTGCCGGCATCGGGGCCATTATTGCGTTCGGGCATCCGCTGACCATACTTTCCGCTATTTTTGCCGCCCCTTTGACTTCTTTGAACCCGATGATTGCCGCAGGGTGGGTATCGGGACTCGTGGAGGCATTTTCCAGAAAACCGAAAGTAAGAGATCTGGAATCACTTCCCGATGATATTATGTCAGCCCGGGGCTTCTGGCGCAACAAGGTCACCCGGATTCTTCTGGTGGTGGTTTTTACCAATCTTGGCAGCGGCATCGGAACGTTTGTGGCCCTGCCCATGATGATGAAGGTAATGGGGGGATGATTCGTTATCTGGTCTAACCGGAATTATATGGGGAAAATATTTTGGTTCAACTCAAAAATGTAATTATCCGCAGAGTCAAAACTTAGAATGAAAAATGATAATGCAAGGTTTTATCATTATTGTCCTTGAGCATTGTAAGTCATGCAACTGTCCGTAGCGATTCCAGAATAGACAACTGAATTTTTCCTGTTATTTGAAGAATCGCAGAAAATCGAGATGAGTGAAATCATTTTTCCCCGAATCAATATCAGGCCCACAAAATTCCATTTACAAAAAATCATCCTTTGCCCGATTCAACAGTATCTATTTTTAAAAAATATCCCCATATGAATTCATTGAATACATTTTTGTATGTCAACATGTCTGTTATTACAAAATTGTAATACCTAAATCCTTATCTCCGTCCTGATTTTTTATCCCTATTTTTTTATTTTATTTTATATCAGCTATCTATGTAGTCAAATGTCCTTTTTTTCTCAGGTTGGCACCTCCCTTGCAAATACTAAATCCAGAAAGACAAACATAGGGGCGAATTTAAATTCAAGCCTTAAACCTTTTTTAATAATAAATAAAAACTGTAACAATCGGGAGGATCTAACAATGAAAATTATGTGCTTACTGCTTATTCTGCTCGCATCCGGTGCTTTTCCGGCATGGGCAGGCGACGAAGTCATTACAATGGAAACAAACAAAGCAGCCATCGATGCGGTCCAGGTCCATGCGGATTACCTCTGGACACTGATCGCAGCAATCCTGGTGTTTTTTATGCAGGCCGGGTTTGCCCTGGTAGAGGCCGGTTTTACCCGCGCTAAAAATGCCATTAATATTTTAATGAAAAATCTGATGGATTTTTCAATCGGATCGCTGGCTTTCTGGGCAGTGGGTTTTGGGCTCATGTTTGGCGTGTCAAAAACCGGATGGATCGGGACTTCCGGATTTTTCCTGAGTGATTTTACCACTGGCGGAGATCCCTGGGTGCTGGTCTTCTGGATGTTCCAGTGCGTGTTTGCCGCAACAGCCGCAACCATTGTATCCGGCGCCATGGCTGAACGAACCAACTTTGTCGGCTACCTTTTATACAGTGTCATTATCACCGCTGTTGTTTATCCCATATTCGGCGGCTGGGCATGGGGAAGTCTTTTTAACGGCAGCGGATGGCTGGAAGGATTGGGCTTTATCGACTTTGCCGGTTCCACTGTTGTCCACTCAATCGGCGGCTGGGCCGCTCTGGCCGGTGCCATCGTGCTCGGACCCCGTCTGGGAAAATATACAAAAGACGGTAAAACCCGGCCTATTTTAGGTCACAATATCCCGTTGGCCGGTCTCGGTGTCTTTATACTCTGGATGGGATGGTTTGGATTTAATGCCGGCTCAACCACTGCCGCATCCACCGATATCGCCATGATTGCCGTAAACACCAACCTGGCGGCCGCAGCAGGAGCTGTTCTGGCCATGTTCACATCCTGGATCAAATTCGGAAAAGCGGAAGTCGGCATGAGCTTAAACGGTGCCCTGGCCGGTCTTGTGGGAATTACCGCCGGATGCGCCAATGTTTCTCCGACCAGTGCCGTATTAATCGGTGCCGTCGCAGGTATTCTGGTTGTCATGTCTGTTCTGTTTTTCGAAAAAATCAAAATTGACGATCCGGTCGGCGCCATTTCCGTCCACGGGGTCAATGGTGCCTGGGGAACCCTGGCAGCCGGAATTTTTAATATTGGCGGCACATCCTCATCCATTATCGGCGTGCAGCTGTTAGGAATCGGCGCCGCGTTCGCATGGAGCTTTGGTGCTTCATTTATCCTGTTCAAAGTGGTTGATATGGCCGTCGGCTTAAGGGTTTCTCCGGAAGAAGAAATAGAAGGGCTCGATTTCTCAGAACATGGCGGCAATGCCTATCCTGACTTTGAAATATCATCATATTCCAATACGCCTGTGAGCAGCGGACCAGCAAACGGAGCGCCGGCGTATGCCGCAAAAACCACATTGGCAAAAAGCGGTGCACCCGCATAACCATTAACCGGTAAATCAGTTACCGACCGCTGAATCCCCTCCCCCCCAATTTCCACCGGAGGTTCAGCATTCAAACCGGGCCGGCGCCCTCACTTCTCCAGCCGGTCCGGTTTTATTTTTTTCCCGGTTTTATTTTTTCAGCGTTATTTCGCCGACTTTCAAGCCAAACAAAAACATTTTAATCCAGGCCATTCCCAGCTTCAGCACTGCCACATCATCAGATTTGATCTTCATGCGAAGTGAAGACTTGATTTTATAACGTTTCAGAAAGCTGCTGTTTAAAATAAAATCCCGGAACGCATCAATATTGTATACCGCCATAAACGCCATTTTACCTTTTTGCCCATTCGGGCCTTGTCCTTCAAACGGATCATTTTGAAACAGACGCGCGACTTCCGCCCACCGAACCGTCATCTGGTTATAAAAGGCCGCCTCCTGATCCGCTTCCCAGGATGTCAGGGTCCAGGCAGTTTTTTCATGCCGTCCCTGGCAAAATTCAGGCGGCCGGAAAAAATGAACCAGCCGGGTATGATTTTTCCCGGCATCATAGTACAGACCGTGTTCCACGGGAAATGCCCGGCAGGTATGGGGCCGGTCCGGATACACCCGGCAGCCGTCGTCTGTCAAAAAAGGACAAGTCTTTTCATCGGTATCAGTCATGCGGAGCAGGACGTCCGGAAAATGATGGCCGGGCCGGACAATGATATCCGTATATTTCTCAATGAACTCCGATGACGAGATTTTTAAATTTTCTTTCAAACGGATCACATCATAGGGATTTAAAAAAAGATTCAGGTTCCGGCAGCACAGATTAAAACATGAAACTCCCGGATGGCATCGGAATTCGAATGATTCCGAACCATTGAGCATTCGGCCCCGAATCTCTAATTGGCTATCCGATAGAATCTCGGACAAGTCATTGGCTTCAATAATTTTCATAGGATTTCTTCCAGGTCTTTGACCAGCATTTGCGCCACGGTTTTTTTAATTTTTTCCGCCACTCCGGTCTCTTTTTTTAATTGGCTTTCCAGCATGGCCATTTGCCGGTAAAACGGCGTACGGTCAAACGGCATATACTGTTTTTGATTGCACTGCGCTTCAAATTCATGACAACCCGGGCCGATGATTTTGCTTTTAACCGGATGCACAAATTCATGGGGGATCCCATGAAGCCGGCAAATCATCGGGCGGTATTGGTAAAGAAGGCAAAGCCCTTCTCTGTTTAACGGACACATGACACGGGGAGTCTGACCCGCATCTTCCGCAAAAAGAACCTTTTCATTGACTTCCAATGCCTGATGCCGGACTTCTTCCCGAACAAGTTCATCCAGATCGGCAAACCCCTTGCGCAGGTATAAAAATTCAATGAGCGTATGGTGAAAAAACCGGGTCAGGCAGCAGTTGTCCGAGCAACCCGAACAGTGAAAACCGTATGCATCCGCACTCTCATCATACATCTGGTCCATTCGGGCATACAGCGACTTCAAATCATCAAAATAATTAATATATTGATCGAACATCACGAATTAATCCAATTAAAAGGCAGGTTCCTTGAACCCGGATTCCTCACGGGTTATACCAGCGGGGCGGGAACAAACAGTTCATTGTACAGGTTTAATATATATCGATCGGTAATGCTGGCAATAAAATCACAGATTATGCGTTCCCGGGGGACTTTGTGGGAATAGATCACATTGATTTCCATATTTTTGAGCCTGGAGCTTAAATCATCCGGATGGCTCAAAAAATAGGTGTAAATTTCCGATATCATTTTCTTGGCTTTAACAAATTCCGCATGCACATTTTTTGACCGGTACACGTTTTCATAGAGGAACTCCCGCAAATTTGTCATTGCCGAAAAGACCGGCTTGCTCAGCTGCAGATCGATCTGGTTGTCAGACACCTGACTGGAAAAAATCAGGTCACGGATCATGGTGGTGGCCCGCTGGGAATGGGATTTTCCCAAAACATCTAAACAGGATTTCGGCACCTGGTCTCGGGTTATCACACCGCTGCGAATGGCATCATCCAGATCATGGTTCAAATAAGCGATGATATCAGCAATTCTGACAACCTGACCTTCAATGGTGCATGCCTTGCCCTTGGGATCAGACGGAAGAATACTCCCAAAGCCCTTTGAATGCTTCACGATTCCATCGCGAACCTCATGTGTCAGATTCAGGCCGCTCCCATTTCGCTCCAGGATATCCACCACCCGGAGGCTCTGGATATTGTGGGAAAAATCCGGCGAAAAAATTTCTTTTAGCGCGGTTTCGCCGCTATGGCCGAACGGGGTATGCCCAAGATCATGAGCCAATGCAATGGCTTCTGCCAGATCCTCGTTTAAGCGCATGGCCCGGCTGATGGTTCTGGCCACTTCGGCCACTTCGAGGGTATGAGTCAGGCGGGTTCGGTAGTGATCACCCAGCGGGGAGAGAAATACCTGGGTTTTATGTTTTAACCTTCTGAAAGAATTTGAAAAAACGATCCTGTCTCTGTCCTGCTGGAATACCGTTCGAATCGGGCAGGGTGCCTCGTCATGGGCACGGCCCTTAGAAGCAGATGACAACATCCCAAACGGCGAAATAAAGGAGGCTTCCCTTTTTTCAAACTCCTCACGAATGGACAGTGCAGTCTCCGCTTGATGTTTATTTTTTTCTATATTTTTAAAATGATGCATGGTTATTAAAGTCAAAATTAATACATTTGCGTTTTCAATGCCGAACCTGTTAATTAAAAAGAATTATAAGCTAAAGCTATATCAACAGGTTTTAAAAAATGTAAAGTATTTATTCCTCTTTCCGCCGAGTACCCGGGGGAAACGAAGATCAGCGAAACAGATTTAAATTGGGCCGGTCGGCCAGTGCCGGGCATTCGTCAAAAAATGAATCCACCACACGCTCAATTTCGGAAAAATCATCTGCCCGGGACATTTTTTTTAGAAAGCTATGCCCAAACTGAAAAGGGGCGGCAGTATAAACCGCCATTTTTTTAAATTTCCGGATCGCCGGTATCGGCTCATAGTGCTTGTTCAGCAAGAAAATCATCTGCTTAATGTTTTTTCTGTAAATTTCCTTTTCAACAGCGTATCCATTGCTCCACTGGGAGAACACCCAGGGTTTTGCAATGGCGATCCGCCCCAGCGAGACCCCGTCGCAACCAGTGGTTTCAATCATTTTTTCGCAATCTTCGAACGTAAAGACCTCCCCGTTTCCAAAAACCGGAATCGACACGGCCTGTTTCACTTCTCTGATATACGCCCATTTCGGCGGCCGGGTCCGTCGATCCGGTGCCACCCGGGGATGAAATATCAGGGCATCCGCGCCCGCATCTTCAAACCGGCGGGCAAGGCCCACAGCCAAGTCCGCACGATCCTCCCACCCGGTCCTGAATTTAACCGTCAGCGGAATAGCAACTGCTTTTCGCACATCACGGACCATCTGAACCGCAAGGTCCGGGGTTTTCAGCAAGGCGGCGCCGCAATTTTTTTTGCAGATGGCGGCCACGGAACACCCGAAATTAAGGTCCACCCCAAAGAATCCTTCTGTTTCAATCCTTTTTGCCGCCGTCGCCATGGCTTCCGGATCCGAACCGAAGATCTGACAAACCAGGCGCGATAGTTCTTCATCCCGCCATCGGAACACCGGAGATACATAACGATTTTCCTGAGGAATGGATCTGGCGCTGCACATTTCGGTAAACAGCAGACCGCATCCGCCATAGCCGTTCAGCAGTTCCCGGTATGCCACATGGGTCAGCCCGGCCATAGGGGCAAGAATCAGCCGGCCGGGAATAACACGATTGCCGATTTTCAGGGGTGTGTTGATGAGTTTTTTGATATTTTCCTTCATGAGGAGCTTATAGGCGATTTTTTTTGCAATCGCAAGCCCATCTGGGG
>JAQYVU010000001.1 GCA_030145385.1 Desulfococcaceae bacterium | reverse complement strand
TTAAAAATATAATCATTCATCAAAAGGTTCAAGAGAAGAAAAAAGGATAGATCTTCATTTCAAGTCTTGAAAGGGGTTACGCATGTCTATTTTTTCACCAATAAAAAGATTGTTCTTTGCAGGGTTGTTTCGACTAATAAAACCGTCCGTTGGAGGATCTTGAGCCAGCGCTTCAAAAGACGCGGCCGGGCGCTGTGAAATATCTTCAAAAAAAAATCAAAAAATTCTTGAAAAGTAAGTCATGCAATATATTGATTTCTGGGTTTGTAATTTTTTTATAATAAACTTTGACTAGCTATTGTTATATGCACCGGGATGAGGAGCATAGTAGGTGAGGAATGTTGAATGACTCAACAGCCTTTGATACAAAACAAACCTCTTTTTAAAATTTTACCCTTCGCCGTTAGCGGCTTATGTGAATAAACGGACACCATCCGGAAATGGGGAATTGGGGATTTTTACGAATTCCCAATTCCCCTTCCGGGTGGCTCATTTCTTAACGACTATCTGCACAAGGTATTTTGTTCAGTACCTATGGCTAAACAGTCCCTCATCCGTTAAATACTTCTCACTTCTTAATCTTGCCACTTGTAAAGATAGTAATAAGACGTTGATGTTTCGAAGCTTCCAATACTTCCACCGCCTTCGATTTTAATAACGCCATCGTGGTACCAATCCGGGACGGTCCAGTCGGCTGTTGGCGAAGAACTTCGTACTATAGTGCTACATGATGCAGGGCTTATTCCCTCGTTGTACCCACGTTCACTAATGATTACCTGGTCGGATGTAACACCGCTGCTTGCAATATAAAAACAAACGTCCACTGAAGTAGATCCATCCCCTGTCGCTGTCGCTGCAAATGGAATGGTCTCCCCTGGCGTCAATGAAGCGGGAGGGACAGTATACGTACCGGAACCGGAGTCTCCCCCGCAGGTATCACAACCGCATGTGGAATACCCTATCGAAATTTGGTAAGAACCTTCGCCGCCACTGCAGCTTTCCAAAGGATAGCATTCAGATTCGTAAAATGAACACCCGTCAATTTTTTGTTTGTCATAAAGGACCCATTTCCCACCAGTACTTCCACCTGTTTTTGTATATTGGAAAATGACTACCTCAGAGATCGGCGCATCTTCATCATATGGATCTTTATCAGCATAAGCGTAAATAGTGGCTGAGTCCGTCAGAGTAATAGGGCCGCTATAGAAGATTGCATCGCCGTCGTCTATCATATAAACGATATAAACATTATTGGGACTGCTCAAGGTCACATCGAGACTATCCGAAAACGTGGTCCCCGATGGTGGAGAGGCAACAGGCTTGCTTATTGTGCCGCTATCTGTTTTTGTATATTCGAAAGTAGCTTCGTCCGAGGTCAATGCATTTTCATCATATGGATCTTTAACTGCATAAGCGTGAATAGTGGCTGATTCAGTCAGAGTAATCGGGACGCTATATAAGGTGTTAGCGCCGTCGTCTATCCTATACATGATATCCACATTATCGGGACTGCTCAAGGTCACATCGAGACTATCCGAAAACGTGGTCCCCGATGGTGGAGAGGCAACAGGCTTACTTATTGTATCGTCAATTTTAAATGACATGACGGGAGATATCTTTCCAATCGCTATGGTCTTAAAAACCCGATCATTTACCGGATCGAAAATTTCAACCCTCCCGGGTGAACCGGATTCCATATACCCCAAATATGTAAACGTTGTATGAATGGTCCCACTGCTGATACTTCCCTTCCAGCTTTCCGCTTTTGCCTTTTCGTTTAAATCGACAAATCTTACAGAATATCCCTTATATTTGCTTGCTCCTGTTATGGTAAAATCCACTTTCTGATTCAGCATGTTTTGGATTGTTATGAGAGTTTCTTTATATTTTTCCCTATTTGCCTTATTTCTAGCTTCGCCGAGACGCAAGAATACTGTTCCTCTCAAAGTATTCAAGATTTCGGCTACTTTGTTCCTTAGGATTTGGGTTTTCACATCAGCCTTCTCACCACCCAAGGCGTTAAATGTTGGATCATCAAAAGCTTCAACTGCCTGGTTGTAGACTTTTGCTTCAATCATTGGTCCAAGCCTGCTCGGATCTTCCATGTTCGGGAGTATTTCGTTCAATATTATATCACGCCATTGCCCGGGCGTTTTTTTATAATTCTCATCATAGAACTTATCATAAGCTGTCTTCCATGATTTCGCATTGACATCCAATGCTTCGGTAGCAAATGTATTCAGACTGTAATCAATGATAAAAACACCGGCAAAGGCCAGTTGAAGCGAGCCCCAACCGACATAATTCACAGTATTATAAACACCGTTCTTCAAAAGGTTTGTATAAAGGGACTGGTCGTCGCCATTCCCAAAATCAATACCAACTTGCACAATTGACGCGCCGACCCCCAATAAATTGAATGCATTCGTAAGATTTGTTAAAAATTTTCCGGAAAATGCTGTGCTTGTAAGCGTATTCCCCGTGGCTCCCATACCAAGCCATGTGTTGGCTACGCTAAATCCTACTTGAAAAGCATCTTTACCGGGCGTAAAATTATTATCCAATAGCCCATTTACGACCTTGACAGCAGTCCCGTCTTTCCCTCCACTCACAACTTTACGATTACTATCAATATCCCAGATTCGGGCGAATCTTGTATATTCCCTCTCTTTATCAACGATAAATGGACCATGGGCATAGCTGCTATTATAAACGACGCTCCCATGCTGCGAAAGGTGGTTTGTGTAAATAGTGACCTCATTCTTTTCCGTATCTACCGTATATATTTCGGATTCATATTTATTTGTTTCCTGGTTGAAATACATTCCAGCAACACTGTCTGCTTCAACCGAATCGCTATCGATAAACGTGTCGTCATAGGGAATAACGATTTCAATGCCGTCACTAAAGTCACTTTTTCCATTCAACGTCAAATCGAACATTTTGATTTGATAGTCTTTACCGGCTTCACTCTCGCCCTCTAACGGCTCGGGATCTGAGCTTGAGACATCCAATGTATAGTCGCCATCTATATCATAAGGCGAAAATGCAACTTTTATACCGGCTGCTTCCACAGTAAGATTTTCCGGCGATACGGTCAGCGAGTCGGCTGGTGATGAAGAGCTGCCTCCGCCGCCGCCACAATTAACAAAACTAAACGGTATTAAAAGTACCATTACTATAACGATAAACCTTTTCATGCCTTATCCTCCTTGCATAGTGCATAACTGAATTTTTATTTTTATTTTTTTTATTAGGGCCTGAGTCCGAATTCCTAAAATATGCAAAAATTAAACCTTTTTTTAAACAAAGTGGATTTTTGCACGGTTTTATACTGTTTAACAGGGTATAATTGTCTGTAACTGTAGACTGAACGGTTCCCAAGGACATTTTTTCTTTATCGGCACGCACCAAGCAAACACGGATACGTTTTCCTGATGCTGAACTTTTAAAATTGTCTATATGAGGGTTTATTTGCAATTTGTAAATAATCTTTACACGAAATGGGTTTATGATTTTGATCACTTCAAAATCAGGGCCGGAGAAATGGCGTACCGGATGTATTTGTCAAGTATTAAAGTTCTATACCAGAGAGAGAAAATGATATCATTGATCGGCAATTTAAAAAAGGTATTGTTGCTTGGATACACTTACTGAAGTCAGATTGGGGAGGCCTTAAATAGATATTCGCAATAAAAAAAGCCATTACATCCATTTAAGTTTAAAAAATTCCTCAAAATGAAGTGAGAAAAAATCAAAGCCACAAGTGCTCGCTGTCAAAATCAACATGCCAGTGAAGAATTCAATAGCTTATGCTCGCCGTAAAAACCCTGGCCACCTGTGCACCTTACCAATAGGATTCTTGCCGATTAACCCAAAATTTCAAAATCGATATCTTGTGGTCGGAGTAACTCAAAAAACCGCAGATATCACCAAGAAATGCCATGCCGAATCCAACCTGTGATAAGAGAATAGTATCAAGAAATAGAGATTATTTATGACACTGTAAAATCGAATCTGGATTTTCAAAAATTAGAGGCCGTGGGTGGTATAATCCCAATCTGTTCTTATTGCAAAAAGTCGTTCACCATTCAACTCAATCCTTGCACTTCTCCATCTATCCCTTGTCATATTTTCCCGCGGAAGACGCACCCTTAGAAGATGATTCGGGTATTGAAAAGCTCTGTTACGGTGGCAACCACAGACACAACGGTACTGTTTATCGGTGAGAGCGGTACCACAAACTGGTTGCTCAGACACTTCATTACCATAGCTTAAGAGCGCTGTGACGGTTTTGAAGCAATAGAGGTGACGTCATATCTCTGCTTGACACCCCCCAATTCTTTTGTTTTCCCGTTAAGGCTTTTTAAAGACTGTCACCAAGACTATTTTTCAACCAACAACAATGTCCGTCCTTATTGTTGTTGTCTACACTTTTGTCGCATCAAAAAAGCCCACAATTGTACGTCTTTATAAGTGCATTTATTGCTCTGATAAAAAAATAAATTATATAATTTCAGTAATTTAAGTTTATAAAAAAAAGAATCAAATTCTTGTTGGCACACGTCTTGTAGTTACCTGTTCTAACGTTTGGAAAAATAATCCTTATAAAAATCTGGAGGAAACAATGAGAAAGATAGCGATTTACGGAAAAGGCGGCATTGGGAAATCCACGACCACACAGAACACCGTGGCGGGTCTGGCGGAAATGGGAGAACAGGTCATGGTCGTGGGGTGTGATCCCAAGGCAGACTCAACCCGCTTGCTTTTAGGCGGTCTGGCACAGAAAACAGTCCTCGATACCTTGCGGGAGGAAGGTGAAGACGTGGAACTCGATGATGTTTTGAAACCTGGCTACAAGGGCGTTATGTGCACGGAATCCGGCGGACCGGAACCGGGCGTGGGTTGTGCCGGCCGAGGTATTATTACCTCCATTAATTTATTGGAACAGCTGGGTGCGTATACGGAAAGCAAGAAACTTGATTATGCTTTCTATGATGTTCTGGGTGATGTTGTGTGCGGTGGTTTTGCCATGCCCATCCGCGAAGGCAAGGCCGAGGAAATCTATATTGTTGTATCCGGTGAAATGATGGCCATGTATGCGGCCAATAATATCTGCAAGGGTATTGTGAAGTTTGCCGAAGCCGGTGTGGTTCGCCTGGGCGGACTGATCTGCAACAGCCGTAATGTGGATAATGAAAAGGAAATGATCGAAGCGCTGGCAGACCAGCTGGGTACCCAGATGATTCATTTTATACCCCGGGACAATGTGGTGCAACGGGCGGAAATTAACCGGAAAACCGTTATTGATTATGAACCGGAAAATGCCCAGGCAGATGAATACCGGACCCTGGCAAAGAAAATTGCAGCAAACGAAATGCGGGTGATTCCGACACCGCTTGAGATTGAAGAACTGGAAAAGCTGTTAATTGATTACGGCATCGCCGCATAGAGGGAGGAAGACAACAATGATAATGGTACGCTCAATCGTCAGACCGGAAAAAGTGGATAACGTCCTTTCGGCATTAATGGAAGCCGGATTCCCGGGAGTCACCAAGATGTCCGTCGTGGGCCGCGGAAAGCAACGGGGAATCAAGATCGGGGAAGTCACCTATGATGAAATTCCCAAGGAAATGCTGCTGACCATGGTGAATGACAAGGACAAGGATTTTGTGGTCAAAACCGTCATTAAGGCCGCCCGCACAGGAGATAAAGGCGCTTACGGAGACGGTAAGATATTTATCATACCGGTGATAGAAGTCTACACTATCAGTTCAGGGGTTAAACAAACGCCTGACGGAGAGATAGAAGAGGTAACGATATGAAAGAAGTCATGGCAATTATCCGGATCAACAAAATGAACCAGACCAAACGGGCGCTGTCTGATGCGGGGATTTCTTCCATATCAGCGCGAAACGCCCTGGGCCGGGGAAAAGGTCTGGTGGATGTGGAACTCTTAAAAGGTGCTGAAAAAGGCTATGAAGAAGCCATCTCTCAGCTGGGCCAGAGCGGCCGCATGATTCCCAAACGCGCCATGATCATCGTTGTGCCGGACAATCTGGTGGAAAAAACCGTTACCACAATTATCCGTGAAAACCAGACCGGTAAATCCGGTGACGGCATGATCTTTGTACTGCCCTGCCTGGATGCGATCCGGGTGAGGACTTGGGAGAGCGGCGATGTGGTTCTCGATGGCTGACGGCTTCATAAAAAGTCCAAATTCTGTGTTGCGCTGCATTCTTCGCGCTTCAACGTACGAAAAGTACGAATCATTGCTCAGGATTTGCGCGCCTTGCCAATTTTAAAATTTGGTGAACTTTTGTATTTTGCCTTTGATACCCGGCGTTTTGAGAGCTCATCAAGCAAAACAAAATAATTAGGAGATACATATAATGGCATCTACAGCAAATGCCGATATTGCAGATAAACATCTGCTCGACGGTAAGGATCCTGAAAAAATCAAGCAGGAAATGCTGCGTGATTATCCGCCAAAAATCGCGCGCAAGCGCGCCAAACAGATTGTTATTAATAAGGTCGACAAGGACCAGAACGTCCCGGAAATTTCATCCAACGTCCGGACCATACCCGGCCTGATCGGACAGCGGGGATGCTGTTACGCCGGGTGCAAGGGCGTTGTCCTGGGGCCGACCCGTGACATTATAAATATTACGCATGGTCCCATCGGCTGCGGCTTTTACAGCTGGCTGACACGACGGAACCAGACAGACGCGAGTACCAGCGAAGATGGTCACAATTTTATGCCGTACTGCTTTTCAACGGACATGCAGGACAAGGAAATCATTTTCGGCGGGGAAAAAAAGCTGGAACAGGCAATCCAGGAAGCGTATGACAATTTTCATCCCAAAGCCATTGCCGTATTTGCCACCTGCCCGGTGGGCCTGATCGGTGATGATATCCATGCTGTCAGCCGGAAAATGAAGGCCAGGCTGGGAATCAATGTATTCGGTTTTTCCTGTGAAGGATACAAAGGCGTCAGCCAGTCAGCCGGCCATCATATTGCCAACAACGGGATTTTCAAAAACGTGATCGGCAACGACGATACCGTCCGTGAGGGGGAATTTAAACTCAACCTGCTCGGTGAATATAACATCGGCGGGGACGCATTTGAAATCGAACGGATTTTTGAAAAATGCGGCATTACCCTGGTTTCCACATTTTCCGGCAATTCAAGCATCGATGATTTTGCCAACGCCCATACCGCGGATCTGAACCTGATCATGTGCCATCGATCGATCAATTATGTCGCGGAAATGATGGAAACAAAATTCGGTCTTCCCTGGATTAAAGTGAATTTTATCGGCGCCCAGGCAACCGCCAAGTCGTTGCGGAAAATTGCCCAGTATTTTGAAGATCCGAAGCTGACGGAAAAAGTCGAAGCCGTCATTGCCGGGGAAATGCCGGAAATCGAAAATGCGCTGCAGATGATCCGGCCCCGAACCAAAGGGAAACGGGCTATGATGTTTGTGGGCGGTTCCCGAGCTCACCATTACCAGGAATTGTTTACAGAGATGGGCATGGAAACTCTTAGCGCCGGATATGAATTCGGACATCGGGATGATTATGAAGGCCGCAAAGTGTTACCGGATATCAAGGTGGACGCAGACAGTAGAAATATTGAGGAGCTGGAAATCAGCCCGGATCAGGATCGTTTCAAACCCCGGAAGAGTTCAGAAGAGTTAAAAAAGCTGATGGAAGATGGACTCGCGTTTTCCGAATACGACGGCATGATGACGGAAATGAAAACCGGCTCTATGATTATCGATGATTTAACCCAGCATGAAGCAGACAAACTGATTGAATCATTCAAACCGGACATCTTCTGTGCCGGCATCAAGGAAAAATACGCGGTCCAGAAACACGGTATTCCCATGAAACAGCTCCACTCCTATGATTATGGCGGCCCTTATGCTGGTTTTGTGGGCGCGATAAATTTCTACAAGGATATTGAACGAATGGTGAACTCCAGGATCTGGGGATTTTTAAAAGCACCATGGGAGAAGAATCCGGAATTGGCTGCCAACTATGTCTTTGACGAATAAATGGCGTCGCTAATAATTCCACCTGCGGCGTTGTAGCGGTTTTTCAGACACTCAAGATACGACCTGTATAATTTCGAGCCTGAAAAACCACTACACCTTGCATATGGAACTATTAACTTAGCCATTCAGATATTTTTTGGGGCCATCAAACGTCCAAGGAGAACAAATAAGATGCTATTAAAACACACAACTACAAAAATAAAAGAACGAAGCGCTTTGACGGTCAATCCGGCAAAAACCTGCCAGCCGATCGGTGCCATGTATGCTGCCCTGGGAATTCACGGATGTCTTCCCCACAGTCATGGATCTCAGGGCTGCTACGCATATCATCGAAGCGCATTGACACGGCATTACAAGGAACCGGTGATGGCTGCCACCAGTGCATTTACCGAAGGTTCATCGGTTTTCGGCGGCCAGGCCAATCTGGTTCAGGCTATCGACAACATGTTTACGGTATATAAACCGGATGTGATTGCCGTACACACCACCTGTTTATCGGAAACCATCGGTGATGATATTCCGCAGATCGCCAGCAAAGCTGCTGCAGGTGGGAAAGTACCGGAAGGCAAATATGTCATTCACGCCAATACGCCCAGTTATGTGGGATCTCATGTGACCGGCTTTTCAAATATGACCAAAGCCATGGTGGATTATTTTGCAGAACCCGGCGGGGAAAAAACAAAAACAGTGAATATTGTTCCCGGTTATGTGGAACCGTCCGATATGGAGGAAATCAAGCGGATCTGTGCGGCCATGGGAATTCCCATCATCATGTTCCCGGATACCTCCGGCGTGTTGAACGGACCGTTGACCGGCCATTTTAAAATGTATCCCGACGGCGGCGTAAAAATTGATGCGCTTAAAAAGACCGGGCAGAGCATGGGAACCCTTGCATTGGGAAACCTGGCATCGAGCGCTGCCGGATTTGCCCTGGACTCCAAGTGCAAGGTGCCGTGTAAGGTTCTGGATCTTCCCATTGGATTGACCGGGACCGACATGTTTATTGATGCGCTGCGCACCATGACCGGTGAGAATGTACCGGATTCCCTGATGTTTGAACGGGGCCAGATGATGGATATCATATCTGACATGCACCAGTATTTCTACGGTAAAAAAGTGGGCCTGGTGGGTGATCCGGATCAGCTGCTGGCTTTGACCAAGTTTTTGGTGTCGCTGGACATGGTCCCGACCCATATTGTGACTGGCTCACCGGCTGGGAAAAAGTTTGAAGCTGAATTGCGCGAAGCCGTAAAAGATGTGCCGTGTGATGTGAATATCAAGTTAGGCGGTGACATGTATCTGTTCCACCAGTGGGTGAAAAATGATCCCGTCGATCTGGTAATCGGTAACACGTATGTGAAATATATCGCCAAGGATGAAGACATTCCCTACATCCGATACGGGTTTCCGATTTATGACCGGATCGGGCACAGTTATCTGCCTACCGTCGGTTACCGGGGCGGCATTATGATGCTTGAAAAGATATTAAACGCATTGATGGATCGGCAGGATCGGGATGCGACGGACGTCAACATGGAATTGGTTATGTAGGTTGAAGGTATAAGGTAGAAGGCTGAAGTAAAAAGCAACACAACAATTTCGATTTTAAGTCAGCAGTTCCTTCAGCCTTCGACCTTCTGCCTAATTCCCTTAATGAAAATATAAAATTAAAACCAAAAAAATCAGGATTAATGATTCCTTATTATAGAAAGGCACAGCCATGACCACAATACCCATACTCAAAGAACGCGAAGAGCAGATTTATCGGAAAGGGTCTGAACCGTTTAACATGCAGTGCGAAAAACACAGCCTGGCCGGTTCCGTCAGTCAGCGGGCCTGTGTGTTCTGCGGGTCACGGGTGGTTTTATATCCGGTGGCGGATGCATTGCATCTGATTCACGGTCCCATTGGCTGCGCGGCATACACATGGGATATTCGCGGGGCATTGTCATCCGGTCCGGAACTGCATCGGTTAAGCTTTTCAACAGATCTGCAGGAAAGAGACGTCATTTTCGGCGCTGAAAAAAAACTTTATGCTGCTTTAACAGAGCTGATTGAACAATATCAGCCAAAAGCCGCTTTTGTTTATTCTACCTGTATTGTCGGGATTATCGGCGATGATGTGGAAGCTGTTTGCCGCAAAGTCGGTAAAGAAGCAGGCATTCCAGTGCTGCCGGTACATTCTGAAGGCTTTAAAGGGACTAAAAAAGACGGGTATAAGGCGGCATGCGATGCCCTGGCGCAATTGATCGGAACCGGTGAAACGGCAGATATCAGTCCGATTTCCATAAACATCATGGGTGAGTTTAATATCGGCGGTGAAGCCTGGATGATCAAGGATTACTATCGCAAAATAGGCGTGGATGTTGTGTCCATTATGACCGGTGACGGCCGGGTGGCAGATATCAAAAGGGCGCATGGCGCAAAACTTAATGTGGTTCAGTGCTCCGGTTCCATGACCCCGCTTGCCGAAATGATGAAAGAAAAATACGGGATTCCGTTTATCCGGGTGTCCTACTTCGGCATCGAAGACATGGCCAAAGCATTGTATGACGTGGCCGAACATTTCCCGGATCAGCCGGAAATTATGGAAAAAGCGCAGGAGCTGGTCCGTTCTGAAGTCAACCGGATCTATCCTGAGCTGGTGAAAATCAGGGAGCAGGTTTCCGGAAAACGGGCGGCCATCTATGTGGGCGGGGCGTTCAAGGCATTTTCTCTGATCAAGGCGCTGCGCAATCTGGGAATGGAAGTGGTGCTTGCGGGTTCCCAGACCGGTAATGAAAAAGACTATGAAATACTCAGGGACATGTGCAATGACGGCACCGTTATCTTAGATGATGCCAATCCCCTGGAACTGTCCAAATATATTATTGAGAAAAATGCCGATTTGTTTATCGGCGGGGTCAAGGAACGGCCCATTGCCTATAAAATGGGCATCGGGTTTTGTGACCATAACCATGAGAGGAAAACACCGTTGGCCGGATTTGAAGGCATGCTGAATTTTGCAAAAGAAATTTTTAATACAGTGACGAGTCCGGTGTGGCAGTTCGCCCCACACCGCTCAGGAAATGAGCCGGAGCAGCTCAGGAACGTTGTTATTCAGCCATCGAAATAAAAGACTATGTCTTCAGGCTGAAATGCCTTGTTCCTGAACCGCTCCAACTCATTTTAAGAATGATACTGGAAACGGGAAGAAATAAATTGATGGAAAGTAAACTTCTTCGCAGCTGAAATGTCGATTCCAGAACAGCTCTTGAACATGAAAAATGATGGGAAATAAGAAGGAATTAATACCATGAATACTGCCCGAAAAAAAATAAGCAAAAATCACACATCCACACAGAATCCGTGCAAGCTGTGTTCGCCTTTGGGCGCGTCACTGGTGATCCGGGGCATTTCCGGGGCAGTTCCGCTGCTGCACGGTTCCCAGGGGTGTTCAACCTATATTCGACGGTATCTGATCAGTCATTTTAAAGAACCCATTGACATTGCCAGTTCGAATTTCGGGGAAGATACCGCCATTTTCGGGGGCGGAGCAAATATCAAAATCGCTTTGGAAAACATTATTGCCCAGTATCAGCCGGAAATGATCGGGGTGGCAACCACCTGTCTGTCTGAAACCATTGGAGATGATGTGAATATGTTTATTTATGAATTTCTGAAACAGCGTAAAGAGATACCGACACCCCCGATTGTTCACATATCAACGCCCAGTTACAGCGGAACACATATAACCGGATTTCATCGCGCAAACCTTGAAATCGTCAAAACACTGGCAGCAGAGAAAACCACTACCCGGAAAGATCATATCAATGTATTTGCCGGGATGCTGTCGACTGCGGATTTAAGATATTTAAAAGAAATTTTTACTGATTTCGATCTGAAACATATGTTGCTTCCGGATTATTCACAAACCATGGACGGAACACTGTGGCAGCAATATCAGAAAATTCCGGCCGGCGGGACCACCATAGATCAGATCAAAGATGCCGGCAATGCTTCGGCCAGCCTTCAGATGGGAAGAATATTAAATTCCGAATCCGAATCTGCGGCAAAGTACCTGAACGAGACATTTGATGTGCCATCTTATGAGTTGGGGCTGCCCATCGGCATCAAAGAAACGGATCGCCTGTTTGAAGCGTTGGAAGAAATATCCGGAAAACCGACTCCCCAGAAATACGTTGAGGAGCGTGGGCGGCTGGTGGATGCCTATGTGGACGGGCACAAATATGTCAATGGGCTAAAAGCCGCACTGTATGGGGAAGAAGACCTGGTGGCGGGACTGGCGTCATTTCTTTCGGAAATCGGGATTGTGCCGGTTCTTTGTGCATCCGGCGGTGAAAGTGGACGCCTGGAATCCACTCTCAATGAGATCATGGATAAGAATATAAGTGAAAAAATGAAAATTCTTGAAGGAATGGATTTTAAAAATATTGAAGCAGAAGTCGAGTCAATGTCTTTGGAACTGTTTATTGGAAACAGCAAGGGCTATTCCGTCACCCGCCGCAAGGAGATTCCCCTGGTTCGGGCAGGATTTCCCATCCATGACCGGATCGGTGGGCAACGGATTCTGCATGTCGGATATCGCGGGGCGCAGAACCTCTTTGATCAGATAGCCAATACGATTTTGGATCAGCGTCAGAAGACGTCAGACATTGGATATTCGTATATGTAGGTCGAGTGTCTTACCCGACATCTGGTTTTCAAGGCCCAAATAATTGTGCCGGGAAATGAATCCCGGCCTACTCCTCGACAAAACAAAAATTAAAATAAACGGAAATAAAATAAGAAAGAATTGAGGTGAAACGATGGCTCTAAATCTGGAACAACACCCATGCTTTAATGTGAAGGCCAAACACAAATTCGGCCGGGTTCACCTGCCGGTAGCACCCCGTTGCAACATCAAATGCAATTTCTGCAACCGGAAATTCGATTGTGTCAATGAAAGCCGGCCCGGCGTCAGCAGCGGTATTCTGACACCCAAACAGGCTATGGTCTATTTGGGTGAAGTGATGAAGCAAAAGGGAAACATATCTGTTGTGGGCATTGCCGGTCCGGGTGATCCGTTTGCCAATCCGGATGAAACCATGGAGACTTTACAGCTGGTTCGGGAAAAATATCCGGAAATGATGCTGTGTCTTGCCTCCAATGGCCTGAATATCGGTCCTTATCTGGATGAACTAAAAGAACTGGATGTCAGCCATGTGACCATTACAGTGAATGCGGTTGATCCGGCCGTGGGAGAACAGATTTATGCATGGGTGCGTGCCAACAAACATGTTTACCATGTGAAAAGCGGTTTTAAAATGCTGCTTGAAAAACAGATAGAAGCGGTAAAAGGTCTGAAAGAGCGCGGCATTACCACAAAGATCAATACCATTATCATACCCGGCATCAATGATCAGCATGTGGAAGCGGTGGCAAAAACCATATCTGATCTGGGCGCAGACATTCATAACTGCGTGGCTTATTATCCCAATGAAGGTTCTGCGTTTGAAAATATTGAAGAACCATCTGCCGACATGATGAAAGCGGTTCGTGACGTTGCAGGAAAATACCTGCCGCTCATGCATCACTGCACCCGGTGCCGGGCAGATGCTGTGGGCCTGCTCGGAGAAAAACCGGATAAAGGGCTGATGAAAACGCTTCAGGCCTGTGAGCAGATTAGAGATGATGTGATACCGTCACTTGATGTTAATAGACCCAATGTTGCCATCGCTACACTTGAGGGGGTTCTCGTCAACCAACATCTCGGCCAGGCGCAGCGGCTGGCAATTTACGGTAAGAAAAATGGGAATATTCATTTGCTGGAAACGCGGGAAACACCGGTTGAAGGCACCGGTGCAAACCGTTGGCAGGCTCTAGCGCATCTTTTATCTGATTGCAGCACGATACTTGTCAGCGGTATCGGGGAAACACCCAAAACGATTTTATCTGAATACGGGTTCCGGATTTTTGAAGTGGAAGGCTTAATTGATGAAGCCCTGAGTGCGATCTTTTCGGGTCATGACCTGTCGCATATGAAAAAACATGATATTGGACCGTGTAAGTGTGGCGGAAATGCAATCGGCTGCGGGTGATGGCTTCGGTCGTCCCTTCACCATAATGAACGGGGGACTGTAGGCCGGGTTTCTTACCCGGCAATTTCAAACCCTTTTGTCGGGAATGGAATCCCGACCTACAAACGGAGTGTCAATAAATCGCAAGATTAAAATACAATTGAAAAAAATAAGGAGAGAAAAATGGATAAACCGAAATATCATATTGTTGTTTGTGCCAGTTTCAGGGTTGGGGGAGAACCAAAAGGGATTTGCCACAAAAAAGGGTCCACCAGTCTGCTGCCGTATATTGAAAATGAGATTTTAGACCGGGGAATGGATGCCCTGATTACCAGCAGCGGGTGCATGAAAATGTGTGATTCCGGACCGGTGATGGTTATCCAGCCGGATAATGCCTGGTACGGCAATGTCGACAGCGAGGAAGCCGTGGATGAGATTTTAGACGCCTTAGAAGATGGTGATAAAGCATCGGAATATTTAATTTCATAAATCCTGTATTTGGTATATGATCATAATTCATTAATATTTTTTTAAAAAAATTATTCATGTGGAGCACATGCTAATGATTTCATCGGTCCCGGCTTTATTTCCATTACTTCTCACATTAAAGGTGGCATTATTTGCAACTGCCTTTGCGTTTCTGGCAGGTATAGGGTTTGCCTACCTTCTGGTTCACAAAAAGATCCGGGGCCGTGATCTGATTGATGCCGTTGTTACCTTGCCGCTGGTTCTGCCGCCGACAGTGCTGGGATATTACCTGCTGGTTATTTTCGGGCGAAACGGATGGCTGGGCCAATGGCTGGATGATGTGTTCGGTGTTTCTTTAATTTTTACCTGGCAAGGGGCGGTGGTGGCTTCAGCCATTGTCTCTTTGCCGCTGATCTTCAAATCCGCCAAGGCAGCATTTGAAAGTGTTGACATGACACTTGAAAATGCCGCCCGGACCCTGGGGCATTCGGAAGTTTCCGTGTTTTTGAAAGTTTCATTTCCCCTGGCCTGGCGGGGAATCATGGCCGGCACCATGCTGGCGTTTGCCCGGGCCATGGGCGAGTTCGGAGCGACTCTGATGATTGCCGGCAATTTGCCCGGAAAAACCCAGACACTGTCTGTGGCTGTGTACCAGGCAGTTCAGGCAGGTGATGATTCACTGGCAAATACCCTTGTGATGATTACGTCTTGTGTCAGCCTGCTGATATTATATACATCCGGGAAGTTGTTGAATAGGAGGCAGCCATGGTTTCAAAAATAATGACTGCTTTGCAAAAAATATTAAGGGACGTTTTAATTAATTTTTGAATAAAAGTTACATTTACTGTAGGCCGGGATTCTTTTCCGGCGAATGTCCGATTATGTCTGTCGGGAAAGAATCACGGCCTCAATCTATTCTTTTTAATGGGTGTGAATTTTGAGAAGATGGTGATCTGATGAAAACATACGATAAGCAGAACCAATATAAAAGGAATGATAAAAAAATTTTTCAAAAATGGAATTTGAAATATATCGTTTATCTGTTTTGTCTTTTGGGTATCACTCAGCCCGTTTATGCAGCAGAAGAAATAATTGTTTCAGCAGCAGCCAGTTTAACCAATGTGATGGAAGAGGTTCGTCAGGCATTTGAAACTCAAAATCCGGGCATAATCGTTACGTGCAATTTTGCGTCATCCGGCTCCCTGGTGCAGCAGATGGATAATGGCGCACCGGTGGATGTGTTTGCGTCAGCCAGCATCAATCATATGGATCGGGCAGAGGGAAAAGGTCTCATTATCAGCAGCACAAAAAAAATATTTGCGGCCAATGAACTGGTCCTGATTGTTCCGTCTCAATCGAATGTTGCCATTAATCAGGTTTCTGAACTAATCGCACCGGAAATTCAAAAAATTGCCGTGGGACATCCGGAGTCAGTCCCTGCCGGGAGATACGCAAAAATCTTTTTAGAAAAACACCGATTATGGGAACCACTCTATGATCGTCTGGTTTATGCGAATTCTGTACGCCAGGTACTGGATTATGTCAGGCGGGGAGAAGTCGATGCCGGGTTTGTCTATAAAACAGATGTTCATCGTTTAAATGCAACAAATAAGACAACAGCCGGGGTCGGGGTCAAAACGAAACTGGATGCCGCAAAGTCATTAAATATTCTTTACCCGATTGCTGTTACCCGTATGACAAAGCACCAAAAGTCTGCCGCCAGGTTCTGTGAGTTTGTCAACGGGCCTGCGGGTCAGCGGATTCTTTCAGACCATGGTTTTGGTTATTCGGAATAAACCCGGAATAAAAAATGAATATTAAAATCAATATACAAAAAAAAATGGCCGCGCAGAAAAGGATCTTTGATCTGGATATTCATCTTGAAGCGGATACGAACCGGCTGGTCCTTTTCGGTCCTTCAGGAGCCGGTAAAACCTTAACGCTGAATTCAATCTCCGGGTTGCTAACTCCGGATGCCGGGGTGATTGCTTTTAACAATCATGTTTTATTTGATGCTGGCAATGGAATCAATCTTGCGGCAAGAGACCGGCAAATCGGTTATGTATTTCAGCATTATGCGTTGTTTCCTCATTTGACGGTACGCGAAAATATGGTCTTCGGACTGAAAAAGGGATTCTGGAAAAGGCATTTTAATGATTCAGAAAAAATAAACAGATACCTGGACATCTTTGGATTACAGGATTTTGCCAGGTGTTTTCCAAAAGATATTTCCGGCGGCCAGGCCCAGCGGGTGGCACTGGCAAGAGCCCTGATATGCGAACCAAAGCTGCTTTTGCTAGATGAGCCGTTTTCAGCGCTGGACCCGTACTTAAGAAATAAAATGCGAAAAGAGTTTCAGTCGTTGATTGACCGATTTGATATCCCGGTGATTCTGATCACCCATGACTATGATGACCTTAGCGTATTTGCCGATGTTGTTGCGGTCTTTGAAGATGGGCGGATCAAAAAGCAGATCACTGATTTTAAAACCAATAAAACAGTTGTCGAAAACTTGATTGCAGAAATTTATACGCAACCAGAAACTAACAAACAGACTCAAAACCAGAAACAGACATATAAAAATGAACCAGAAAGATCTAATTATCAGAAATGCCGAACACTCGGATATTGATGCGCTGGTGATTCTGCTGTGTGAATTGTTTGCCATTGAGGTGGATTTTGAATTTGATGCGGACAAACACCGCCTGGGGCTGCGGTTGATGATTGATGGATGCCGCAAGCATAAATGCATTAAAGTCGCGGAATATGACAATAAAGTCATCGGCATGTGTTCCGCCCAAACCCATATTTCAACAGTAGAAGGCGGAGTGGCAGCGATGGTTGAAGATCTGGTTGTCCATAACCAATGGCGGGGAAAGGGGATTGGCAGGATGCTTCTGGAAAGTATCGAATCCTGGAGCAACGTGTGTGGTTTGAAAAGACTGCAGTTGCTGGCGGATTCCGCCAATGAGACGGCTCTGTCATTTTATAAAAAAAACGACTGGAACCCGACACAACTTATTTGCCTTCGAAAAAAATTCAGGTGACGTAACAATGCAAAATTTACATGAGCATCATGCCTGGATCATCGATTCCACTTTGCGGGACGGCGAACAGGCACCGGGAGTTGTGTTTACCCTGGAAGAAAAAATAAATATCGCCTGCATGCTGTCGGAGCTGGGGGTCAATGAAATTGAAGCAGGTATCCCTGCCATGGGTGAACAGGAACGTTTCGAGATTGTCCAGATGGTTTCCCAACAGCTGGATTGCCGCCTGACTGCCTGGTGCCGTGCAGTTCGAAGTGATATTGCCCTGGCTGCGAGAAGCGGTACGGAAGGCGTACATATCAGTTTCCCTGTCTCCGATATATTGATGGCCGTAATGGGCAAAACAGAAAGCTGGGTGATGCATCAAGTTGAGACACTGGTGCCTTTTGGAAAACGATATTTTGATTATGTATCCGTGGGTGCGTTAGATGCCACACGGGCGGACATGAAATTTTTAAAACGATTTTCCCGGCATGCAGCCGATTTTGGCGCGCATCGTTTGAGAATAGCGGATACCAATGGTATAACCCGCCCATCAAAGATCCGGCATTTGATAAAAATATTAAAAACAACAGCTCCGGACCTTGCAATAGATTTTCATGGGCACAATGATTTGGGAATGGCAACTGCCAATGCAATTACCGCGTTTGAATCCGGTGCAGATGCTTTGAGCGTCACCGTAAACGGTTTAGGAGAAAGGGCCGGGAACGCAGCCCTTGAAGAGGTTGCTGTTGCTTTAAAACAAATGGCTCCTGCGACGTGTGATATTCAAACCAAACAATTGCTGTCAATTTGTTCATATGTCTCTGAAGCGTCAAAGCGTTCGATTCCTGTGGATAAACCGATTACCGGAGCCAGCGTATTCAGTCATGAATCCGGCATCCATTGCGCCGGTTTAATCGAAAATCCCATGGCATTTCAGCCGTTTTTGCCGGAAAGCGTTGGGCGTTCAGGAGGATCTTATGTTGTCGGTCGTCACAGTGGTTCAAAAATGATTCAGCACTTGCTGTCAGAAAAAGGATATAACGTGTCAAAGGAGCAGGCCGCTGTTTTAAAGGATTATATCCGGGACTTTGCTGTTAAGAATAAAATGGTATTTACACCGGAAAGTTTAGAAGCATTTTTGAAATCCCTGCTGGATCAAGAAAAAGCATTTTCTGCGGCTTAATTTATGATCAATAATTTATTACTATTGGATGTCCCATTTTTGGGGTATCCTTGACTTGTGCTCGCCAAGGACTGAAAAGGAAAAGGTTTGGACTGTGAAACCGTCCAAACCTTTTATGCTTTAACATGAATCGTAACAGGAAGGCAACGGTTGATCAAATGACCGGGTTCCGTCATGCGGAATTATTACTACAGCAATCCGGCGGCCTCCATGATATCAACGACCTTTTCTTCCTTGCCGATGGCCATGATATGAACCCCGTCACAGATATTTTCTTCCTTGATCTGCCTGACCATTCGCCCGGCAATTTCAATCCCTTTCTTTAAGGCACCGCCCTTGGGCGCGGATGCCATTTCATCAATTAAGCCATGGGGAACTGTCACGCCGGCGACGTTTTTGTTCATAAACCGGGCCATGGGAGCGGATGTGAGCAGAATAATACCGGCTAAAATTTTAACCGGAAACTGACGGGCGTATTCCATGAATGTTTTGAAATTATCCATATCATACACCGCCTGGGTCTGAATAAATTCTGAACCGGCTTCGAGTTTTTTCTCAAACTTGATCAACTGGGGCTCTATGGGATTTGCTTCCGGAGTCACAATGGCGCCGGCACAAAACCGGACCCCGCCGTCAAGCTCATTGCCTGCCATGTCTTTGCCTTTTTCCATGGTTCTGACCGCCGCCACCAGCTGGCTCGAATCCAGATCAAAAACCGGTTTGGCTTCTTTATGATCACCCAGCATAACCGAATCGCCGGTCAGGCACAAAACATTATTAACTCCCCGGCTGGAAGCAAACAACAGGTCTGCCTGAAGCGCCATCCGGTTCCGGTCCCGGCAGGTCATCTGCAAAATAGGTTCCCCGCCCATCTCTTTAACGAGAATCGCCCCGCCCAGAGAAGGAAACCGCATAACCGAGCTCTGGTGGTCTGTCACGTTCATTGCATCCACCTTATCTTTCAACAGCTCGATATGGTGTTTCATGTTCTCCAGATTGGTGCCTTTGCCTGGTGCTGCCTCACAGGTAACGATAAATTTCCCTGAATCCAGAGCCTTTTTAAATGCTGAGGGCATAGGTATTTCCTTTCCTGACAATTATGACGGCTTTGCAAAAAGGCCAAATTCTGTGTTGCACTGCATTCTTCGTCACTGCGGAGTAGACGAGCTACGCCTCATTCCTCAGAATTTGTGCGCCTGCAATTTGGCACTTTTTTCTTTGCCATCTAAACCTTACCGTTTAAAGATTCTTCATAATTTTATTGAACCAAATTAGCAGCTCATTCCATCGGTATCTCAAACTTTCCCGGACTGGGTTCACCCAGGTGATTGCGCGGCTTCTGATAGGTCCGCATGGAGTCCAGACGGCCCAGTTCGCTCAGACGATTGTAAATTGAGGTCCAGGCACAGTCCTTATTGGCATCGATTTCGCACTTGCCGTTATTGGTTCCGCCGCAAGGGCCGTTTACCAGCCCTTTATGGCAGGCGGTTACCGGACAAATACCCCCGGTTTCACCGATAACACAGGTACCGCACTGTTTACAGACTTCGTTGAATTGTCCTGCTCCGGATTCCTTGCCGATAAAGAGTGTATTTAAGGCCGGAATGACGGTTTTATTGATCTGGTGACCGATGGTTTGCACGCCATATGCACATGTCATAATCAACAATGCATCGGCCTGTTTGACCGGGCTTTGAATATCGTTCAAGATATCAATCGTTAGATTGTCACAGGCAACCGGGACCACTGTTGTACCGGTGACCACTTTCCCCTTTTCAGAAAGCTCATTTTTCATGGCTTCGACTTCAGGCATACCGCCGGTTTGTGTCAGCGTTACACAGGTTCCGCAACCGATGATAAAAACTCTGCCCATTCCATCAAGAAGCCGTTCAATCTCTTCTGCTGGCTTTAATTGGGTGATCGACCGGATCATATTTTATTCTCCTCTTTTTCTAAATCACATCGAAGGCATCGCCGGGCTTCAAATTGGGCCTCTTCGGCTGTAAATCCTTTTTCAACCTCCCGAAAATCTTTGATGCGATCTTCAGGTTCTTCCATTTCGATTTTCACTCTTGGTTTTGCATCTGTAGAATCTTCGTCCAGTGCCAATCCGGTATCCTGCTCCAGGTCTGATTTTTCATCCGGGATATAAATCCGTGTCTTGTCACCGGCCAGGTATTTATCAATAGCCAGCGCCGCACGTCGACCGGATGCAATAGCACGAATAACAAATGTCGGGCCGGTGGTGAAATCTCCGCCGGCAAAAACACCCGGAACATTGGTTGCCAGTGTATTTTCATCCACTGCCAGGCTCCCCCACAGCGCTCTTTCAAGCTGGCTGTCTTCCGGCAGAAACGACATATCCGGCGCCTGACCGATGGAGATAATTATATTGTCCGCGTCAATATGATGCGTATCGTTAAGATCACACGCCGGGTTAAACTTGCCATCCTGGTCAAAAACATTAAGGCACCTGGAAAAGCTCATTCCGCTGACTTTGCCGTCTTTGTGAAAAATCTGGCTGGGTGACCATGACGGATTCAAAACAATGCCTTCTTCCAGCGCTTCTTCAACATCTTTTTCCCAGGCAGGCATTTCATCACGGCTTTCCAGGCAGTATATCTGGACATCATCAGACCCTGCCCGAAGCGCTGTTCGCGCAACATCCATGGCAACATTGCCGCCGCCGATAATAATACTTTTCCCGGCAAGGGAAATATCCGCGCCGGTCCGGATGTCGCTTAAAAAATTCAGCCCGTAAAACAGGCCTTCATTTCCTTCTTCATCTTCTCCGGGAATCCCGATCCGTTTGCTGGACTGTGCGCCTGAGGCGATAAAGACGGCATTAAAGCCTTCTTTCATCAAATCATTTAAGGTATGATTGGCATCAATGGGAGAGTCATAACAGATTTTCACACCGGCGTTTTCAATGTACTTGATTTCCGATTCTATTACATCCCTGGGCAGCCTGAATTCGGGAACAGAGATGCCCAGCATACCGCCGGCAACGGGCTGGGCCTCAAAAACAGTGGTCTCATAGCCCAGCTGAGCCAGAAAATAGGCGCATGTCAAACCGGCGGGACCTGCCCCGACGATCGCCACCTTCTCTTCCCGGATTACCGGGAACGGATCGCGATCCGGGCCGAAGTTGTCAAAATACCAGTCCGAAGCAAACCGCTTAATCGCACGGATAGCAACCGGTTCATCCAGCTCTCCCCGGCGGCACTTATATTCACAGGGATGGATGCAGATTCGGCCGCACACTGCGGGAAACGGATTTCTTTCACGAATAATATCGACCGCCTGCCGGTAATTTTCACTGGCCACTGCTGCCACATAATTCGGGACATCAATCCCGGCCGGACAGGCATGCTGGCAGGCAGATATAACCATTGAATCGCAAACCGCACCCGCACATCGGTTTTCATGGATATGATCCAGATATTCCTTTTCAAAGTATTTTAATGTCGACAAAGCCGGCTTGGGACTGGCCTGACCCAGCCCGCACAGGGATGAGTCCATCATGGTCTCGCCCAGAGATTTTATCGTATCAATGTCGCCGAGTTTGCCATTGCCCTGGGTGATCCGGGTCAGGATTTCCAGCATTTGCGTGGTTCCCAGACGACACGGCGCGCATTTGCCGCAGGATTCGGACTGGGTGAAACTTAAGAAAAACCGGGCAATCTCCACCATGCAGTTATTTTCATCCAACACCACCATTCCACCGGAACCCATGATAGCCCCAATCCGCTGAATGGTATCATAGTCAATGGGAAGGTTTAAAAACTGTGACGGCACACATCCGCCGGCCGGCCCGCCCATCTGGACGGCTTTAAACTTGCGGCCTTTTGGAATACCGCCGCCGATATCAAAAACAACGTCCTTGATGGTCACACCGATGGGGACTTCCACCAGACCGGTATTATTGACCTTTCCCGCCAGGGAAAAGATCTTGGTCCCTTTGCTGTTCTCGGTCCCGACTTCCCCATACCACCGGGCACCGTTTTTGATGATCAGCGGAATATTGGCCAACGTTTCCACATTGTTGATATTGGTCGGTTTTCCACCCAGGCCCGCATGGGCGGGAAACGGCGGGCGAGGCCTTGGCATGCCGCGCTTGCCTTCAATGGATGCCATCAGCGCAGTTTCTTCACCGCAAACAAAGGCGCCGGCACCCATTTTAAGCGATAATTTAAAATTAAAACCGGTACCTAATATATTTTCACCGGTCAGTCCCAGTTTTTCGGTTTCGCTAATCGCCAGGTTCAGATGATCCACGGCAATGGGATATTCTTCCCTGACATACAGAATGCCGTATTCAGCACCCATGGCATAAGCGCCCAGCAGCATCCCTTCCACCACGGAATGAGGATCGCCTTCTAAAATCGCCCGGTCCATGAACGCACCGGGATCGCCTTCATCGGCATTACAGATGATGTATTTCGGATTATTGGGTGTTTGACGGGCAAACCCCCATTTTAAGCCCGTGGGAAAACCAGCGCCCCCTCTCCCTCTGAGCCTGGATGTTTTTACCTCTTCAATGACTGCCTCAGGCGTCATATGAGACAAGGCCTTTACCAGACCTTCATAGCCGCCGGCCGCAATATAGTGCTCAATTTTGGTGGGATCAATCCGGCCGCAATTCGCCAGCACCCGTCGTTCCTGTTTCATGTAAAACGGAATCTGGTTGCGGTAATAAATCGGTTTTAAAGTTTTCGGGTCTTTATACGCCAGCCGGTCGATCAACTGTTTCCGCTTTAACGTCTGAGCAACAATTTCAGCCGCATCGCCCGGATCCACCTCCTGGTACTGGACCCCGATGGGTTCAATCGCAACCACCGGTGCTTTGGCACAAAAACCATGACAGCCGGTTGATCGAACCTCTACCTCATCTGAAAGTCCCTGTTTTTCAACTTCTTCGACAATAGCATCACGGACCTTTTTCGCGCCGTATGCCCGGCAGCCGGTCATGCATACATGGACTTCCGTTTTCCCTTTGTTCGTATCAGCAAGAATTTTATTGCGAAGCCATTCCAACTGTCCGATGGAGGTAAGTTTTTTCATGCTTATCCTTCATCCTCCTTGTTTTTGCTGTATTGTCCCAATACGCTGGAAACCTTTGTGGGATTCAATTTTCCGAAATATTCCCGGTTGACCATCATCGTGGGAGCCAGAAAACAAGCGCCAAGGCATGCGACTGTTTCCAGTGTGAATTGATAGTCTTCACTGGTTTCACCCTCTTCCAGCTCAAGCTCATTTTTAACATGCCGCAGAATGCTTCGGCTGCCTTTAACATGGCAGGCCGTACCCCGGCATACCTTGAGCACACATTTGCCTTTCGGCTTAAGCGAAAACCCGGCGTAAAAGGTGATGACTCCCTGGACCTGGGCAGGCTGCATATTCAGCGATTCAGCGATGGGTTCAATTGATTCCGGCGGAATATACCCGAATGCCTCCTGCACTTCCTGGAGTAACGGAATAAGGCTCCAATCCTGGGTCCGATGCGCTTCAATAATGCTTTCTAACTTGTTCCAGTCAATTTCTTTCGGATCCATGTTTCGTTTCGCTCCCTGAGTTAATTCTTTTAGGATTAAATTTTCTCAAGACTGACCCGGCTGAGCGTCCAGCCGTATGAATCGGATTGTTCATTGCCGGTCAGGCCCACAAGATTCATTGCATCATTGTTATTTACCGCCATGGGAATAAGAATATGTCCTCCCGGCAAACGGTTATTTTGCTTAAATTCCCGTTCCAGGGTGCCGAATTCTGATTTCACCCGGACCAGGCCGGAACCGTTTAAGCCGAGATCCCGGCAATCAGCCGGAGATATTTCGATCTCGCCTTTCCTGGCATAAACCCGGATCCTCTCGGACCGGCTGGTGCGAGTGCCGCTGCCTAGATGATATCTAACACTGCTGATTCGGGCCACAAACGGATAAGCCCCTTCAGCTTGCCGGTCCCCCGATGCGCGATGAGGGGAAAATAAAAATTTTGTTTTACCACCGGATAACGGATTGTTTGAATTACTGTTTTTTATCCAGTCCTGATGATGATTTCCCAGGCCCTGATACATCGGCACAACCCGTCGGATTTCCTGCCTGATTTTTCCGATTGTCTGGTATTGCTCCGGATGCCCCATGGCCTTGGCTATATGAGCGAGAATTTCCCAGTCCGCCTTCGCGTCACCGGGTGGCGGCACGACCGGTTCAAACGTCTGGATACGTCCTTCCATGTTGGTAAAAGAACCGGATTTTTCATACACCGCCGCACCGGGAAGAATCACATCTGCCATCTGCGCTGTTTTGTTATTAACAATGTCCTGAACCACCATGAATTCAAGATTCTTTAATGCGGACGCAACTCGCAGTGATTGAGGAAGTGCTCTTGATAAATTTTCACCCATGATATAAGCGGCTTTAATTTGACCGGCTTCAACCGACTCGATAAAAGCACCCAAATCAATCCCCTGATCTGTTTCAGATTCAATTTTTATTCGCCCTGGCAGCAAATCCGGGACCATTCCCATGTCCATGGCGCCCATGATATTATTTTCCGGTAAAGGAATAAAAATACCCGCGCCTTTGGTACCGAGGCTGCCTGTCAGAAAACAAAGATTCAACACCGCATCGACCAGTTGATCTCCCTCCGGGTAATGCAGGATATCGGCGCCCATCACAAAGGCAATTTTTTTATCTTTGATTAACTCAACAGCCCGGCTCAGGGATTCTGCTGAAACATTGCTGTGAGCAGCGGCTTTTGCTGGGTCCAGATCAGTCAGCGAATCGTTGAATGGATTAAATCCCAGGGTATGCTGATCAATAAATTGCTGATCCTGGAAATTTCCTTTAATCAGTTCTTTGGCCAGCGCGCTGATCAGTTCGGCGATTGATATGTCCGCCGGCGGTGACGGAATCGGTCTAATCCAGAGTGATGACAACATCACCAGATCCGTCTTTACCGGATCAACGACGATCAGTGTGGAACCTTTTTTGGCAGCTCTTTTAATATGATAACCGGCCACCGGAACCGTCTGCTCAGGCTCCGAACAAAGGGTTATAATCACGTCGGCGTCTTCCAGGTCAGCCAGGGGGGCAACCCGGCAGGTGCCGTGGGTTTTTTCATCAATGTAAGACAGGAGTTTCTGGCCGAACGCATATCCGCCATTGATAACGTTGGGTGTTTCAAAAATACCCCGGGCAATTTTCTGAAAAAGGTAATTTTCTTCGTTGGAGCATTTTGACGATCCGATAAACGCAATACTTTGCGGGCCATGTTCCCGTTTAATGGCAGACATCCGGGATGCAATGCTATCAAATGCATCCTCCCATAAAATTTCTATATGGGAATCATTACTGTCCTCATCTTTCGTTTCAGTCAGCGGGCGAATCATGGGCCGAATCAGCCGGTCGGAAGAATTGATAAAGTCATTGGCAAAATGACCGCGCATGCAAAGGGTGGCGCCGTTAACCGAGATCTTCCGTTTTGACGGGTTGACTTCTACAATTTTTTCACCGCCAACCCCCATTGTCAGGCTGCATCCGGCACCGCAGAACCCGCATATGGAATTTGTCTCTTTTTCAGGGGTGCCGACATAACGGGTATTTTTGACTGAAAGTGCGCCGGTGGGGCATATGGAGACACATGTACCGCAGAATGTGCAAATGGAGTCTTCTAATGGTTTCTCATAAAGGGTGGCCGGCCGAGAGTGGAAACCGCGATGATTATATTCAATAGCCCCGGTGACTACGAGCTCATGATCCGCGCGAATACATTTCCCGCACAGAATACATTTGCTGAGATCTCTTGTAATAAAAGGATTCAGCTGTTCGAAGGGGGTATAGTTCGGCATAGGGTAAAGGCCGGATTCACCGACTCCAAGATTTGCCGCGATTTTCCGTAACTCACATCGATTGCCTTTGCTGCAGACAATACAGGACTCCGGATGTTCCGCCATCATCAGCCGGACAATGTTTTTGCGATGGTTTAAAACCCTGGGGGTATCGGTGAGTATCGACATATCCTGGGCAGCCGGGGTCACGCAGGATGCCATCAGGCGGCCGGTTTTTTCATCTTCCACCAGACAAACGCGACACGCGCCGTGCGGCTTTAAATCCGGGTGATAGCAGAGTGTCGGTATTTTAATTCCGTTTTGTTCGGCAGCCTGCAAGAGACTGGTACCGGAAGGACAGGTAACCTTTTGACCATTAAACGTAAGAGCAATAATTTCCACAAGCGGCTCCCTCTAATGAGTTGCAAGGGGCACGGGTGATAAATTTTGTCAATTCAGGTCGCAGATTCAAATGAGATGAGATTATTTAGTACCTGAACGAAAACCAGATAATTTTTTCAAGTTTAAGGCGGGTAAGAATTTTAACCGGAGGAATACATGGAGTATTTTGAGGATTAAAATTCGAGCCCAACGCAAAAATTGGAAAAATTTGCGGTTTTCGGCCGGGACTATTTCAGTTCAGCAGCATCGAGATAGTGTCTCAGCTTTTCTTCACCCCCTATTGTAATGATATGGACACCCTGGCAAAGGTCCTTTAAGCCTTTGACGGTATCGGCAAACAATTCCATACTGGCTTTTTCCTTATCCGGTGCTTTGAGTAATTTTTGTATCATCCACTCAGGAACCATACCGGATTTTAAATGACGATTTAAAAACCTGGCCATACCGGCTGTGCGAAGAATCATGACTTCCGCAATCACCGGCACGCCGAATGTATTGGTCCGGCTTAAAAATTTTTCAAAACTGTCCAGATCAAAAATCGGTGTGGTCAGAAAATAACCGGTGCCGATTTTAGTCATTTCCTCCATCTCCTTCATTTCCAGATCCGGTACGTTTTTCCCCCAGGAAGATTCCACGCCCGAACCCAGAAGAAAATCCGCTTTGGTCTGGAGTTCCTGGCCTTCAACCGTCCGGCCTTCCCGGATATGCTCCAGGACCGAATTGAGCTTACCCGCATCTACATGAAAAAACATCATTTCCTGAAGACTATCCCCGGTAATCCGGTAATCTTCCGTAAACACCAGCAGATTATCAATTCCTGCATCATGGGCATCTATCAGATCCTTCTGAAGCTGAAGACGGTTTTTGTCCCGGGTGGTTGTCTGGTAAATGGATTCAAACCGATTCTCTTTTAACACCTCACAGGTTTTGATGGTATCACCGACAACCCCTTCGAATTCGCTCTCCGACAGCGATACACCGTCCACCCTCCCCCGAACCATCTTGAGATTTTCGACGAGCTCTTCGGGTTCCTGTCCCATGGGCGCCTGAACTTCGGATGTTACGACAAAATTTTTACGTTTAAGGGCTTCTTTAAGTTTCATTCATGCCTCCTTGCCAGGTGGGATGCCAATCCTTTATTCTTAGGATTCAAGAAGTCGGGAAACCTCGGTTTTTAACTGAGAAAGCGGAAGCGGTTTGGAAAAACAGGCATCGGCACCATATTCTTTCATCTTTTTGAACTTCTCTTCATCCAGATACGCAGACAATACAATTATCCTGGTGTCTTTCGTATCTTCACTGGATTTAATTTTCTTGCATACATCATAACCTTTGATGTCCGGCATCATGATATCAAGGATTAAAAGGTTCGGTTTAAAATGATTGACCTGCAGCCCGGCCTCAAACCCGTCGGATGCGGAGATGACCTCATAATCATGCTCATCTTCTTCCAGAGACTGGACAATGGACTCCACAATAATAGGATCATCATCAACAACCAGTATCCTTTTGCGTGCATCATCTGTCACTTCTTCAGGAATCGGAATTCCCTGTTTCTGCATAAAGGCTTCAAGATCCTTAATATTTATCCGTCGATGCCCCCCCGGGGTTTTATAGGCAATGATATATCCGGAATCGATCCAGTTGATGATGGTTTGCGGGGATACTTTACAGTATTGACTGGCTTTATACACTGTAAAAACATCATCCATGATCAATACTCCTTTTTTGAATTTCGGTTATTTTAGTTATTATAGTAATTATAGATTCGAAAGTTGTCAAGAAAAAAATAGAATAATAAAATTTTTTGATTAATTCATATAATTACATATACTTGACTTAAAATTTGAACGCATAGGGAAAATCATATTTGAGGAATTTTACTTATTTTAGATTTTTTATTTAAATTTACTGCTTTCAGCACCAGGCCTTTAAACACCGGCATAGACATTGGCCTTGCAGCCCCGGGCTTGACAAATATGAGCTTGATGCAAGGCCCAGGTGTTAAATGACTGGTATACAGTTATTTCGAAACAAAGAAATTCCAGGGAATTGAAATGCTGAAAAAATCCTGCTGCAAATGGGGATTCGATAAAAATTGCCACGAAAGCAGAGAGAGCCCCTGCTTTCGTGGCGTATGCGGTATGCGATTAAAGGCACATCTGACTTGATAAGAAAAGCCTCGCCTTTCCCCTGTCCCGATTCCGGGCATCAGGCATAATGCTATTCTTCCTGCTGGTGAACCGGCAAAGAAATGGTAAAAGTTGTGCCGTCGCCCGGCTTGCTTTGCACCTTGATATCTCCGCCATGGTCCTTGATAAACCCGTAACAAACGGACAGTCCAAGTCCCACACCTTTTACACTGGATTTGGTGGTAAAAAAACTGTCAAAAATCTTACTGAGATTGTCCTCTGCGATTCCGATACCGGTGTCGGTAAATTGAATGTTTACAAAGTCATTTTCCTTAAATGTTTTCACCGTAAAGGTGCCGCCGTCCGGCATGGCATCACGGGCATTTGAAACCATATTCAAAAAGACCTGGCGCAACTGGTTGGTTGACGCATAAACATCAGCCAGGTCCGCTTCAAAATCCGTTTTAATTTTAATGCTGTATTCCTGAAGCTGCTTTTCATGAAGCAGCAGGATTTCATCCACAACCGTAGTGACGTTAACAGACTTTTTAATTTCCTGTTCCGGTTTTGAAAAGGACAGCATTTTTTTCAGCATATCCGCCAACCGAACAATCTCAGAAAGAGACATATCCAGCAGTTTACGCCGTTTATTTCCCGGCGGCACTTCCGACTTCAGTAATTCGAGTGTATTCATAATGCCGTACAAGGGGTTATTCAGCTCATGCGCCACCTGGGACGTCAGGCGACCCATAGCTGCGAGCTTTTCCGAATGAAGCAGCTGTTCCTGGGTCTTGCTCAACGCCCGTTCCATCTCGATACGCTCGGTAAGATCCACAAAAGACCCGACAGTTGCAACTTCATTGCCGTCATCATCATAAATCATAGCCGCCGACAGATGACCTTCTATTATCCTGCCGTCCTGCCGGACATAAAGAACCGGCTGAGGCGGGAAAACACCGATGCCTCCTTCTTCCGAACGGCGGAGGACCTTCATGATCTCATGAGCCCTGCCATCCGGATAAACCTTTGTAATATGCATTTTTCCGATTACTTCTTCCGATGAATAGCCCAGTGTTTTTTCGGCTGCCTTGTTCCATATAATAATATTTCCTTCCAGGTCTGCCGCCATTATTGAAATTGGGGCACTTTGAACAATCTTGTTCATAAAATCATGGGCTTCTCTTAATTTTCGCTCCATCTGATAACGCTGGGTCTGGTCAACATTAATACCTTCATAGCCGATAACATTCCCCTGATGGTCATACCGCACATGGCTGGTCATCAGCACCGGAATAGGAGTGCCGTCTTTCCGCTTGAACTGAACCTCATAGTCGATCACGCGGCCGTCCCTTTCTATCATTTGCTGAAACATTTTACGATCTTCAGGAAACAGGTACAGATCTTTGATAATATCAATCTCTAAAAATTCCTCCAAACTGGAATACCCCAGCATGTCCAACAGCGCCTGGTTTGCATCAACAAACTTCCCTTCTTTTGTGCTGATATAAACCCCTACCGCCACATGTTCGAAAATAGTCCGATATTCTTCTACAGTGGTTTTTAGCTTGGCTTCCTTTTGTTTGAGGTGGGTAATGTCCCGATAAATACTCAGCTTTGAAATGGTCTGATCAGAATTTGTAAATGGTGATTCTTTTAATTCAAACGTTTTATCCACCTTGGGCACATAAAGCTCCCAATTGATACTTTCACCACTTAATACCTGACGACTCCGGCACCACGGACAAATAGCCCGGCTGTTATTGATCACTTGATAGCATTTTTTCCCCACACCCTCTCCAAACATATCCACCATCTTCCGATTCATATACTCCACGGTAAAATCCTGGGAAATGATGTAAACACCATCTTCAAGTGTATCAAGAATGCCATTTAGCATAACATTTTCTCTGTCCATAAGTCTCCTCACAGGAATTTTCGTTGCATTGAGTAATGATGATTTTAAGACAATAACAGCAAGATAACACAATCAAAACCAAATTAAAAGATTGTATGGCAGTCATTTCAAATGGTTCTTTGCTCCACGGCAGCCGCATACTCTTCCTGCTCGGTTTTAACAGGCGATAAAATTTATAGTTGACTAAAAATATACCGGGCGGTATATTTTTAGTCATGAAAAAATCAGACAAAAATAAAGCGGAACGCACCAAACAATTTATTATCGAAAAAGCCGCCCCGATTTTTAATAAAAAAGGAATTGCCGGCACGTCTTTATCTGACCTGACAGAAGCAACCGGCCTGACCAAAGGCAGCATATACGGAAATTTTAAGGATAAGGATGAAGTTGCCGTATGTGTTTTTCAATACAATGTCGACAACCTGATCTCATACCTTGCCCGGGCAATTGATAAAGAAAATACAAGCATTGGCAAACTGCTTGCCATTCCCAGGGCATACAGAAAGCTTTACAATACCATGATTGCTTACGGCGGCTGCCCCATTTTAAACACCGCAGCGGAAGCAGACGACACCCATCAGGTTCTTTGCCGCATGACCGTCGATGCCATCGAAACCATGAAAAAAACAATTTACAAACTGGTCGAAACCGGCAAGCAGTCTAAAGAATTGCATCACACGACAGACACGAATAAAATTGCTGAAGTGATCATCTGCCTGATCGAGGGCGGCAGCCTGTTATCCAAAACCACCGGCAAAAAAACCTATATGATGAACTCTTTGGACCAGATTGAGGCATTGATTAAATCAGTATCTTTAAAAAATTAATATAGTCACATCAAACATAAATTGAAAGATTGTCGAGGTTGCCCCAGATATAAGAAAGATACATGACGGATACAAGGATGATCTTTTTCCCGCTATAGTGAGCTATGCGTTAAAGCAACTGACGCCGTCGGTGTGGCAGGATCGGCAGTCCCTAATAATTAAATACAGGAGGCAAAATGCGCGACCCTTTATTCGAATCAATAAAAATCAATTCGCTTGAAGTAAAAAACAGAATCTATTTGCCGGCAATGCATCTGGGCATGGCCAATAATTTTGAAGTCACTGACCAGATCGTTGAATTTTATGCCGAACGAGCCCGGGGCGGTGCCGGCATGATCACTGTCGGATATGCCACGGTGGATGATTTATCCGGGAACACCACCAACATCGGCGCGCATAAAGACGAATTCATTCCGGGTCTGCAACGCCTGGCAAACGCTATTAAAGATAACGGCTCCCGGTCCTGCGTCCAGATCAATCATGCCGGACGGTACAACTTTTCGTTCTTTTTAGACGGCAAGCAGCCGGTTGCCCCATCTGCCATTGCCTCCCGCATGACTCGGGAAACCCCTAAAGCCCTTGAAACAGAAGAGATCCATCAGATTATCGACAATTTTGCCCAGGCAGCCTTACGGGTCAAAAAAGCCGGTTATGATGCTGTGGAAGTCTTAAGCGGAACCGGTTACCTGATCAGCGAATTTCTCTCTCCACTGACCAATCAGAGAGAAGACGAATATGGCGGCGGTCTTGAAAACCGGATGCGGTTTGGCCTGGAAGTTATGAAAGCCATCCGAAAACAAGTGGGCAAAGATTTTCCCTTAATCGTTCGCATGAACGGCAATGATTTCATGCCTGACGGCCAGGGCCGGGATGAGTTGCGTCTATATGCACAAGCGCTTGCAGAAGAAGCAGGTGTGGATGCGCTTTGTATCAATGTCGGATGGCACGAAGCCAGGATTCCGCAGATTACGGCAGCCGTTCCGCGAGGGGCATTTGCCTATCTGTCCCGGGGGATCAAGGAAGTCGTGAGTGTGCCGGTAATTGCCAGCCACCGCATCAATGATCCGGATACCGCCCGGGAACTGATCGCAGACAGCATGTGCGATATGGTGGCCATGGGCCGCAGCTTGATCGCAGACCCGTACCTGCCGGAAAAAGCAAAAGACGGCCGGGAGGAAGACATTCTGCATTGCATTGCCTGTGCCCAGGGATGTTTTGACAATCTGTTCAAGCTCAAACATGTGGAGTGTTTATGCAACCCCAAAGCAGGATACGAATGTGACGGCGTATGTGAAATCGCTGAAACCCCAAAAAAAGTCATGGTCATCGGCGGCGGTTCTGCCGGGATGAGTGCTGCGATTGCGGCTAAAGAGCGCGGTCACGATGTCACTATTTATGAAAAAAGCGATGAACTGGGCGGACAGTTATATCTTGCATCCGCCCCTCCGGGCCGGGAAGAATTTGCGGAACTGGCCTATGATCTGGAAACACAGGCATACACAAAAAACATCAATATTATACTGAATCAAACGGTGGATGAAGAATTAATCAATCGGGAAAAACCGGATCATATCATTCTGGCTACCGGCGCGTCACCCTTGGCCCCCCCTATCCCAGGAATTGAGCTTCCTCATGTGGTCCAGGCCTGGGATGTTCTGGAAGGCAATGTCTACACAGGCAAACGGGTGGTGATTGTCGGCGGCGGTGCCGTTGGTGTGGAAACCGCCCTGCTGCTGGCGGAAAAAGGGACACTGCCGGCAGATGTATTAAAATTCCTGTTTGTCAATAAAGCCGAAACCCCGGAAGTGCTCTACGAAATGGCCACGCGGGGAACCAAACAGGTCACTATTATAGAAATGATCGATGCCATCGGCAAAGACTTCGGGAAATCCACCCGCTGGGGCATGCTTCAGGATGTCACCCGCTATGGTGTGGAGTCAAAACTTACTTCAAAAGCGCTTGAGATCACTTCGACCGGCATCAAGGTGGAAACCGGCCAGGGCATTGAAGATATCCCGGCTGACACAATCGTTATAGCCGCCGGATCAAGATCCGTCAACGACCTGACAACTGTCATCGAAGCCACAAAGATCCCCTTTGATGTGATCGGTGATGCAGGAAAGATCGGCATGGCGTTTGATGCGATTCATCAGGGGTACAAAGCAGGTATTCGAATCTAACTTGAATCCTCATAAACTTAAGTGATTTCTATAATGCTTATCAAGCATTGTCATTATCTGGCGTCAGGTGTCAGTGTGCAGGTGTCAGTTCCTTATCCTGCACCTGACACCCAAAACCTGAAACCTGAAACCTGACGTAATGAATATTCAGAACAATAATTACAAATAACCAGCAAAGAATTTAATAATTCATATTGGAGACAACAATGAGTAAATCATTTGAATCAACTGAAATAAACGGAATGAAGCTGGCCAACCGGTTTGTAAGGTCTGCCACCTGGGAAGGCATGGCTGCCGACGACGGTGAAGTGACACCGAAATTGACACAAACCATGATTGACCTGGCCGAAGGCGGTGTGGGCCTGATCATATCCGGACACGCCTATATCAGCCCGGAAGGCCAGGCCGGTCCCTGGCAAATGGGGATATATAAAGATGAACTGATTGACGGCTTGAAAACCATGACCGACGCAGTCCATGTAGCCGGCGGCAAAATTATCGCGCAACTGGCCCATGCCGGAAATTTTGCGATCAAGGCATTGACCAAACAACCGCCGCATGTGGTATCAGATTTTGACGGCCTGTCAAAATCACCCCGCCATGAACTGACCAGAGAAGACATCAAAAATCTGGTTGCCGCCTTTGCGAATGCTGCAAAACGTGCCAAAGACGCTGGTTTTGACGGGGTTCAGATTCATTCGGCCCATGGATATCTGTTCAGCCAGTTTTTATCTCCTGCTTACAACCGGCGCGACGACGAGTATGGCGGACCCATTGAAAACCGTGCCCGTATTCATTTGGAAACATACAACGCCATCCGGGATGCCGTGGGCAAAGATTATCCGGTTTTAATTAAAATCAACAGCGAAGACTGTATTGAAAACGGATTAACTTTAGAAGATTCCATTGCTGCTGCAAAAATGCTGACTGATGCGGGAATAGACGCCATTGAGCTTTCAGGCGGAACAATTGTCTCCAAAAAATTGTCTCCCAGCCGGGCCGGGATCAATAAGGAAGAAAAAGAAGCATATTTTAAAGAAGCTGCGACTGCATATAAAAAAGCTATTGATGTGCCCCTGATCCTGGTGGGCGGCATGCGCTCCCTGAATGTAGCAGAACAAACAATAAATAACGGAATTGCGGATTATATTTCCATGTGCCGGCCGTTTATCCGGGAACCCGGCCTGATCAATCGCTGGCAGTCCGGCGACACCAGCCCTGCCAAATGCAAATCCGACAACCTCTGCTTTGGCCCGGCCATGGAAGGGAAAGGGATTTATTGTGTAGTTGATGAACTTGAAAAAGCCAAACAATCATAAAAGGATAAATTCACCACAGAGAACACAGAGATAATAGAGAAAAGCAATTTAAAATCATTTTTATCTTTGTGGCTTCAGTGTCCTTTGTTCTCTCTGTGGTAAAAAAAACTTTTAACAAAAAATAAACCTAAAAGGAAATATCAATGACCAACGACATCTATCGCGACCTTCAGGAACGCCTGGACAAATATTCTGTCGGATTTCCGGCAACAGAGTCCGGAATTGAAATCACCATTTTAAAAGCAATGTTTACCGAACAAGACGCGGCCATGTTTCTGGCTGTATCCCCGATTCTGGAGGTCCCGGAATCAATTGCCGAACGCATTAATAAATCTGTCGAAGAAACCACTGCCCACTTAGAAGACATGACCAAACGCGGGTTACTTTTCCGGCTTAAAAAAGGCGATTCCGCAAAATACGGCGCCATTCCGTTTGTTCACGGATTGTTTGAATTCCAGGTCAAACGACTGAATAAGGATTTTGCCAAACTGGTGGAGCAGTATTTTGATGCTGAATTTTCTGTTGCAATGGCTAAAAGCGCTGAAGGCTTTCTGCGCACCATCCCGATTCAGGAATCCATTGATGTCACCCAGAGAATTGCAGCGTATGATGATGCGGTTGAAATATTAAAAAAACAAAAACTGATTGTGATTACCGATTGTATTTGCCGAAAGATGCGTGAAACGGTTGAAACAGGATGTGGCAAAACAATGGAAGCCTGTTTCATGTTCGGATCCATGGGCCAGTATTACCTTGATCATGATATGGGCAGACAAATTGATGTTGAAGAAGGAGCCCGGATTCTTAAAGAAGCCCAGGAAGCCGGTCTTGTAACACAGCCGGCCACTGCCCAAAACCCGGGCGGCATGTGCAACTGCTGCGGCGACTGCTGCGGTGTCCTCAAAGCACTCAACCAGTATCCAAAGCCTGCGGAAATGGTTTTCACCAATTACTTTGCCGTTATTGATGAAGAAGAGTGCGTCGGATGTGAGGCCTGCATCGACCGTTGTCAAATGGGCGCATTGACAATGAATGATGATGAAAAAGCAGTTGTCAATAAAGACCGGTGCATCGGGTGTGGTTTGTGCGTCACCACCTGTCCTTCAGAAGCGATCGCGCTTGTTTTAAAACCCGAAGAGAGCCTGAAAACACCACCGGTCACAAGTGGAGAGCAGATGATGAATATGGCGATTAAACGAGGGGTTACGTTTTAAGGCGCCTGAACGGCTCAGGTATACAGTTAGAAGGCTGAAGCAGGAAGGCAAAAAACCGAAGATCAAAAGATTTTAATTTTTTTTCTTCGGCCTTCTACCTTCAGTCTATTCACCTGAGTACAAATATCAATCTTTCAATTAATTTTCAAAACAGAAAAAACCTTTTCAGGGAGGTAAATCATGTCTCAATGGCATAAAACCGGATGCGTCTTGTGTGCGCAGAATTGCGGCCTTGAAATTCTGGTTAAAGACGGCCGGATGGTAAAAGTCAAACCGGACAGATCAAATCTGCGAAGCCAGGGATATGCCTGCCGCAAGGGTCTGAATGTGATTTATCACCAGTATCCCAAAGACCGGATCACAGAACCTTTAAAACGGGTGGGAGATAAATTCGAACTTATTTCATGGGAACAGGCTATTGATGAAATCACCACGAAAATGAAAGGTCTTGTAGAAACCCACGGCCCGCGTTCTTTGGCCTATATGGGTGCCAGCGCCCAGGGCGGTCACTTTGAAGGGGCTTTTGGTCTTTCTATTCTTCGAGCACTTGGGTCCCAGAATTTTTATAACTCCGGTGGGCAGGAATTTTCCAGCAGTTGGTGGCTGTTCGGACGTATGCTGGGCAAACAATACAATGTTGCTGGCCCGGATGAGCATGCCAGTGAAATGCTTGTGGGCTGGGGATGGAACGGCATGGAAAGTCACCAGATGCCGCGAGCGCCGAAAGTACTGAAAGAATTTTCAAAAAACCCTGATAAACTGCTTGTTATCGTTGATCCGCGAAAAAGTGAAACCGCAAGCATCGCTAATATACATTTTCCCATCCGGCCCGGCACGGATGCGCTTTTAATCAAAGCCATGATATCCATCATTATTGACAATGACTGGGAAAACAAACCATACATTGCCGACCATGTTGAAGGCTGGGATATTATCCGGCCCTGGTTTGAAAACTTTGACGCAAAAGCCGCTATTGAAGTATGCGAACTCGACTATGACCAGGTGCTTGAATTATGCCGTTTGATGTCTGTCAAAAGATGGAGTATTCATCCGGATCTGGGAATTTATATGGGGCGAAACAGCGTTATGAATTCCTATATGATGAATATTCTGGGGGCCATTTGCGGTGTTTTCTGCGTGCCCGGAGGCAATATCATTCCGGGAATGGTGGTTCCTTTGGGATATCATGCGGATGAACGGGACCCTAAAACATGGAAAACCGTTATCACGAATATGCCGCCGGCATCTGCCGGGTCCTTCCCTCCTGCTGTCATGCCGGAAGAAATCTTAAATGATCATCCGGATCGTTTGCGCGCCGTATATGTCAGCGCCTGCAACCCGCTAAGGGCGTATCCGGACACTTCAGCGTATGAAGAAGCGTTTTCCAAACTGGATTTGCTGGTGGTCAATGATATCGTCATGAGTGAAACCGCCCGCCTGGCCCATTATGTGCTGCCCTGCCGCACCTATTACGAATCCTGGGACGGGACCTTTTTTCCGTGGACATTCCCTAAAATCTTTTTCCAGATGCGGCGTCCGATTGTTTCCCCGCCGGGAAAATGCCTGGAAGCCTCCCAGATTTTCACCCTCATGGCGGACAAACTTGGACTGATCCCGGATATTCCGGAACAGGTTTATGAAGCAGCAAAACAAGACCGGTTCACTTTTGGTGCAAAGCTCATGGAATGGGCGGCCAGTGTACCCGAATCTCTTGCTGCTATGCCGTTTGTACTGGCAAAAACCATTGGAAAAGAATGGGACAGTGCCGCGTTAGCCGGGCTCTGGGGTGTTTTGATGACGGCCCCCAAGTCCTTTCGGAAAAATGCCGCGCGAATCGGATTTGAACCCGGCATGGACCAGGGGGACAGAATATTCCAGGCACTGCTGGACACCCCGGAAGGACTCTGGGTGGGTGAAGTGGATCCGGATGAAAATTTTAAAGCCATCAAAACCCCTTCCGGAAAAATTGAAGTCTATGTTCCCGAACTTGAATCAGACGCAAAAAGCCTGGATGCCGCCAGTGAAGCCCAAGATTTAAAGCTGCCGGCCGAGTATCCTCTGATATTAAATGCCGGGCGTCATACGAAATATAATATCAATACCCTTATGCGCAACCCGGAATGGAATAAAGGCAAACGGGCCTGCACCGTATCAGTGAACCCGTTAGATGCTGAATCAATGGGTTTAACGGACGGGCAACAGGTAAAAGTTACCACCGAGGCCGGTAATGAAGTCGGCGAACTGCAGGTTTCAGAGCAAATCCGCATGGGAACGGTTCTGATTCCCCACGGGTTTGGGCTTATTTATGGGGACACGGTTTACGGCATCAACGTCAACCGACTGACCAAGAACACACACCGGGATCCTTTGGGCACCCCATTACACCGGTTTGTGCCCTGCCGGATAGAAGCGGCGTAAAATCTTTTATTGGGGCTATTCTTTCATTTATAAATATAATTGGTTATCCACTTTAGTTAAGTTTATCCAAAAGAAGGAGGGGGTCAGGTCTTCAATCTTGACAGTCTGAATAATGGATGAACGAATAACTTTCTGTTTCTCCGCCCGGGGATTTAATTGTGAACGGGTGATATCCGGTGACTGTCTGAGCATCTGCTGCGTCTCCCTAAACCGATAACGTATATGTGCATCATACAATTTTCGATTATCCCCTGAATTTTGCATCAGGAAATTAAAAAAATGACCCGTCAGCATAGCTGGCGGGTCATTTTGATTAATGGCTTATTATTTTAGAACTATAAATTCTTTGGTGTTAAGCGATATTTTTTCCCCATACCGCATAGATTGGATCGGATTTTAAAAATTCCGGATAATACTTATCCGATTCCGGTCGGGGCCATCCTTTGGAGGAAACCGTATGCAAATCACTGAATTTTCCGGATCGAATGAAATATTCAAGCACCAGTCCCATGCGCTCAAACTCGTGAAGACCGGGCCATACATTGATCACTTTCGGGGGGAACCATCGGTTGGAAAAGGTCAGAACAAACGTGCCGCCGGGCCGCAAAACCCGTGTGACATCGGCAAACACATCATCCGGTCGAATCAGGTATTCCACGGATACCGTGCAGATAACCAGATCAAATGAATTGTCATCAAACGGCAGTTTCGGATTGATATTTAAATCGTGCACCCGAAAATCAGTTAACTGCGGATTTTGCTTCATTTCCTCGGCGTTCATACCCAGGCCGACCAATGATTTTATTCCTGAATTTTCAGGCACATGGGAACGCCAGGCGCTCATGAGATCCAGTACATCCATTCCCGGCGTGATAAACGAAGCATAAAGTTCGGAAACGGTTTCTCTTGCCTTGCTGTCAATATGATTGACAAATCTCGGATTCTGGTAAAAAAGGCCGTCATTGGTTTCATCTTCGCGGTGGAATACATCTTCGGAGAAAAAATCCGTTGCCCGGCCATTGCCGCGAATCTGCATGCCGGGGCCGTCTGCAAGACAATCCATCAGCATGGAACACTCGCCGCCACGGTCAGAAGGCTTAATGACCGAGCCATGCACAACAGCCTTCAGGTTCAAATCATGATTCGCCAGCGGGTTATTCAAATCCGCTATGATAGTCCTGTCATCAATACCTATGATCCGAAACGGCGCCAAGTTTCCGGGAAATACATTGGCAACATCTTTGAGCAGGCCCCGTGGATAAAATCGTCCGTATTGCGGCGTGACCGTTTTAGAACTAAACTGATTTCTCTTTAATATAATTTCGTTTGAAGGGACGGACGGAAGCAGTTTTTCATCTTTGCCGTAACTGACTTCAATACAGTCGCCGGGCGCTTTTCCGATTAGCTGCGCGAAAAGCTCCGGAGGAAGGATATCCCGTCCGAAATTAATTTTTGTGTATAATCTGTCTTCATGGTCGGCTTCGTCGCTCTTCCAACTCATTTGGAATTCAATGTCTGCCAGACTTTCATCTGTTATAAAATTCATCAGGCACCTCGCATTATTTAAAATTAACTAAAACATTCATACGAAGCCTGGCCCAGGATACGGTTTAATTCATATATAACCATATTAACAATGAATATAAGACAGTTTTATCAACAATCAATAGCTGACCAGTCGAATGTCATTAATTCGTCATTACCATCAGTATTGTATATTTTAGCGCGGAGGCCTGGAGTTATTTTGACGTGTCGACATCGGCAGGCACTGAGCGGTTCAGGCGGCCGGATTGATGGCCTTCCAGATCCAGGGTAATATATAAAAATCCGATTTTTTTAAATTGATTAATAATTTGATTCCGGACCGATGAAATAAGCAGACGGTCAATATGATCAGACAAAACTTCAATTTTTGCCAACTCGCCGTAATGCCTGACACGGCAATTTTTAAATCCAAGGTCAGACAACACGGTTTCCGATGTTTCAACCATATTCAATTTTTTCAGATCTATGGTTTCCCCATAGGGAATTCGGGTCGCAAGACACCCTGAAGCGGGTTTGTCCCAGGTGGTAAGTCCCATTTCTTTAGACAACTGCCGAATATCATTCTTCGTCAGGCCCGCATCCAATAATGGCGACAGGATGTTCATTTCCCTGGCAGCTTTCATCCCGGGCCGGTAATCACTTTGATCATCAACATTGACACCATGGGCAATATGATAAATACCCAGCTCCGCGGCAGACTTTGTTATCTGTCCAAAAATTATTTTTTTACAGACATAACAACGATCCGGCGAATTTGCCGTAAATGCAAAAGAATCCATTTCCCCGGAATGGATGATCAAATGATTAATATTATATTCTTTTGCAAACAATTCGGCAATTGATACGTCTTTTTGAGGATGAACAGGCGATTGTGCGGTTATAGCAACAAATTGGCCTTTGTCCTGAAATATTTTTGAAGCCACCGCCAGCAGAAAGGTACTGTCCACACCGCCCGAGAACGCTACCGCGAGTGAATCAAGCTTACGAAGTCCGGATTCAAGGTTTTTTTTCTTTAAAATTAAGTTATTCATTTTGCATCAAAATTCAGATTCAATCGGTTCTTTTTTATATAGAATTCGGCATCATCAGATACCGGATCAATTAAAAAACTGTTTACAAAAAAACACGGTTCTTATATAAAAATTTCTTTACTAAACTGACAATTTATAGAAAATTATATCAAATCTCAGAAAATAGCAAAAGAGGTTTATATGGGAAAAAAAAGCTTAACCAAATCGACCACAAAAAAGAAAACCGCACCGAAGAAAAAAACAGAGAGTGCCGCACCAAAGAAAAAAGCTGCGCCAAAGAAAAAAGCCGCACCAAAGGCTAAAGCAGCGCCCAAAAAGGCGGCTGCAAAGAAAAAAACCGCTGCCCCCAAAAAACCGACGTTAAAATCTTTACTTAAAAAAGATTTTGGTTCCTGGGTCCCGGAAGTCTTTCTTGCTGTTACCCCGGATGAAGATTATTTAAATAATTTTACAGCCCCCCCGGTGATCGACGAAACGGATAAAGCAAAAGCAAAGGAACTTAAAGCGCTTTTGGGCAAACAATTTGACTTAAACGCTATAGAAAAACCGGCTAAAGCCCAAGCAACAGCCCCAAAAAAGACTGCCAAGAAAAAAGCGGCACCGGTGAAAAAAAAGACGGTCTCGATTCCGGAACTCTTAAAGCTCAAGTTTGAATCCTGGCAGCCGGAAAAAATGTATGCTGCTGACACAGACGAAGAATTTCAAAAGGGCTTTTCCGCTCCTCCGGCGGTCGAAACGACTGATAAAGCAGAAGCGGACAGGATCAAAGCCCTGCTGGCAAAAGCATTTGATCTGACCGTTGCCGAAACGCCTGAGCCGACAGCAGCAGAAGCAGTAGAAAAAGCCAAGGCAGAATCGGAAGCTAAGGCCAAAGCTGAAAAGGAAGCTGCGGAAAAGGCCAAGGCAGAGGCGGAAGCTAAGGCAAAGGCTGAGAAAGAAGCTGAAGAAAAAGCAAAAGCTGAAGCTGAAGCCAAAGCAAAGGCTGAAAAGGAAGCCGCTGAAAAAGCCAAGGCAGAGGCGGAAGCTAAGGCCAAAGCTGAGAAAGAAGCTGAAGAAAAAGCAAAAGCTGAAGCTGAAGCCAAAGCAAAGGCTGAAAAGGAAGCCGCTGAAAAAGCCAAGGCAGAGGCGGAAGCTAAGGCCAAAGCTGAGAAAGAAGCTCAAGAAAAAGCAAAAGCTGAAGCTGAAGCTGAAGCTAAAGCAAAGGCTGAAAAGGAAGCCGCTGAAAAGGCCAAGGCAGAGGCGGAAGCTAAGGCCAAAGCTGAGAAAGAAGCTCAAGCCAAAGCAAAGGCTAAAACGGAAGCTGCGGAAAAGGCAAAAGCCGAGGCAGAAGCTGCCGCTAAACGGGAAGCGGAAAAAGCGTCAAAACCACCGGCTCCGCCTGCTATGCCGACTGTTTCTGCACCAACCGAACCCCCGATGAACAGTGCCGTAAAAATGTTTATTACCCTGGTCGGCGGTTTTTTTGGATTGCTGATTATTGCCAGTGCCATGAATACAAACAATTACTATCTCAAATCCGCTGACAATGCGGTTGAAATCTGGCAGGGAAAATTTTCACCGACCGGTGAAAAACTGCTAATGAGTGTGCCGGGTGCAGTTATCAAAGAACCGGTCAAGTCGGTTTATGCCAAAAAAGAAGCCTTGGTTCCGGCGTTCGACTATTATATCAGCAAAGCGGAGGCACTTTCCAAAGCTAGAGGTGTGCTGGATTTTGATTCCATTAAATCCAACCTTTACAAGGCCATTAAATTTGCACCGACTATGCATTATAAACAAGAGGCCAAAACACGGCTGAATCAAATCAATTTTAAGTTTTTGGTTTACAAAGCAGATGTTGCTGCCGGAAAAAATACGGTTGAAGGATGCGAAGCAGCTTTAAAGAATCTTTTAAAAGCGACGTCTCTTGGTACGGATAAGGCCCAGAAAGAACTGCTGAATAAGAAGACTATAGAAATCAATAAAACGCTGACCGGTTTAAAAGCTAAAATCAAAGCTTTGCAACCAGCGACAACCACAGATAAAAACGCGGTTGATAAAACAGCCTCAAAAAAGACTTCTCATTCTCCTGCAAAACATCATTAATCTTAGCCATAGATTAAGGTAAAAAAACCGGCGGCATGCTTTTTCAAGCAGGCCGCCGGTTTTTTATTTAAAATTGACAGAGCTTTTTTCTTTGCCATCGAAAGCATATTTTTTACATGAGTATCAAAATCAAGCGCCAAAATTATAATCAAAAGACAAGCCTTTTAAAACAAAATCAACCATCACGCGTTCGAGTTTTTCCAGGTCCGTGGATTTCCGAATCAGCATAAAATATAAAAGACTTCGTTCAAACAAACCAAACAGAAAAACAGAACCGATCTGGGCGTCCTCGATATGGATAAAACCCCGCTTAGTTGCTTTTTCAACCTGCTCTTCAATCAATTCAAGAAATAAGGTCAGCATGCCTTCATATATCTCTTTAAATATACCGCCATTACCGATTCCCTCCCTGAACAGGAGTTCTGCAACATCTAAATTTTCATGATAAATCAGAAAAAGATCCCGGACCACCTGATGCACGTTTTTCACCACTTCATCAGAGGTATCCCCGTCAAACATATGTTCGGTTCTTTCCATGAATTTTTTTTGCACCTGATCAATAAAATCATTGCAGATATCTCGAAAAATCTCTTCCTTTGAACGAAAATAATTATAGAAAGTACCCTGGGCAACGCCGGCATCAGAGACGATATCCGACACCCGGGTCATCTGAAACCCTTTCTGCTGGAACATTCGAATCGCTGATTCAATCAAAGCATTTTTTGTACTGGGTTCTCCCATAACAGTTCTCCCTGCGTATTCATGACTGACATATCAGTCATTGACTATATTCAAATATATCCTAAACTCTAAAAATTACAATACGTAAAACCGGCCCTGTGACCGGCTATCCGATAAACTCGCGGGCCAGGGCCATGTAGTCATTTGCCCCGTAACTGCTTTTCCGATAAAAAACAACCGGTTTACCCTTATCTGAACTGGCGGTGATGGTTGTATTTGCACGTATGGGGGTATCAAACAGCAAATCCTTATACCGGTCATCGGTTTGCAGTCTTTCTAAAATTTCCCGGCTGATTTTTGTTCGCTGATCAAAAAAAGTCGGAATAATCCCTGAAATCATAATATCCGGATTAATATCTTCTTTAATGTCTTCTATTGTATCAAACAGATCTTCAAGGGCTTTATACGCATACGGGTGAGTCTGGCATGGCACCACGACTTCACTGGCAGCAGCAAATACGTTAATTGTCAGCAGAGAAAGACTCGGCGGCGTGTCCATGATAATGACATCATATTTGTCAGCGACCTGGGCAATGACTTCCTTGAGCCTGTTTTCACGACCCTCTTCGTCCACCAGTTCAATTTCCGCTCCTGAAAGATCAATATGCGATGGAATCAGGTCCAGTTTTTCCCATTTGGTCTGACAAATCGCGTCATGGGTCTTGTACTCCCCGCCGTTGGTGATCAGGTCATAAATACTTATGCTGTCATCAGTTGCATCTATGCCCAGACCGTTTGTGGTATTATGCTGTGGATCCATGTCAATAACAAGAACCTTTTGACCTTCAATAGACAAGGCAGCTGACAGATTGACGACCGTTGCCGTCTTTCCAACGCCGCCCTTTTCATTTGCGATGGCAACAATACGTGTATTTTTTTTGGCCATTTTTCCTCCATCCTAATTTAGAAATGATTTTGAGGGTCATTGTAAAAAAGAATATTCATAAATTGTGATACAAATTTAATCCAGATTCGAATTCACTGTTTTATTAAGCAGATCACTGAATTGGCTGATCCCGGCGGATATCTCATCCACTGTTGATGCGCACTCCTGTAAAGACGAAGACAAATGGTCTTTATCAACCTGGTTTTTTACCATTGAACCGGTTAACAGGGAAAGATCCTGGGTATAATCATGAAACCGCTCCATCATGACATCATAAATATTGTCCGACACCGCATCCACCAGCTGAAAAATATACTGAAATTTAATATTTTCCCTGTAATTCTTAAAATGAAAAACCAGGCCTTCTTCAGTTTCTTTTTTCATTCGTTTGATCGCATCTTTTAAGGCGTTCAAGGCATTTGCGGCTTCATCTTTCACCGGCTGCCGGATGAGCCGCTTGATTTGCTTGATAAAATTATAAAACCCCAGCCGCATAATGGCTTCCGTCTTAATCGCGGTACTGTAATTCATGGTAGCCGCAGCCGGTGGAAACTCCAGTTTTTTAATCTGTTTTAAAGTTTTTAAGTCAATGTCGGCTGCCGGTTTCCGGTAATCGGATGCCACCCCCAGCCCCAGGCGCTCCATGGCTGCATTGTATTCGGACAAGGCGTCATTGACCATTACCTCGTAAGGACCGGTGATGGTTTCAAAATACTCTTTAATTTTGTCTTCTTCGTTTTTCACAAAATTAAAGATCTGCGGATTAATGTTTTCCGCCATATACGTATCAATGCCGTGTTTGAAATCCTGGAACACCAGATACAGCGTGTTGGAAAAACCTTCCGCCGCCACCCTGTCCTGATACTGGTAGAGCTGAATGTTATAACTTTTGACAAATTCAATCAGACTGGGCACCACTTCTCCGTAGCGGGAATCAAAAAAATGATCCACATCCGACCTGATTTCCCGCTTAAGCTGCTGCACCGCTCCTTCCAGCGTACTTTTCACCATTGATTTTACGCGATTGGTTTTTTTCTGCTGGGATTTGATTTTCTTCATCAGGCGGGATGCCTCATCCGCCCCCTTGGCCAGAACATCCTGGTTGACCCGGATCCAGTGGTTTAATCCGGATACGATCATTTTAAGGCGTTCAAAATGGTTTTTAAACAGCAAGGCATACCGCTGCCGTGTAACGACCCGGCGCAAATTCGTGACAAACTGTTTTTCCTGGTCGCTTGAAAAAGATATAATCTTTTCCTCTGCCTCCCATTGCGTCAGCCGCTGGACATCTTTGGAAGACAGTGTACCCTGATTTGCATTAAAAAGGCTGAACAACGCGGAATAAGTATAAACTTCCGGATTGTTTTTTATAATTGCGAGGTCTTCTTTTACTTTTCCGATCAGAACCTGAAGTTCATCATAGGATTCATGCTCGGACAGGTCACAGTTGACCACAAAAATAATATGCTCGATAATCCCCATTTTTTTAATCATGGACAAAAAATTAATATCCGCCTGGCGAATACCGGTCCTGCTGCTGATCACATAGATTAAAAGATTTGCCTGCAGGAGGTAGTCCTGGATCATTGCCATGTGAAGCGGATTCGGGGAATCACTGCCCTGGCAGTCGGCGATCTCGATATTGTTTTCAATTTCTCCGGAATCAATTTCAAGGGAGATATCTTTTAAATAAAAAGCCAGCACCTCATTTCCGGAAAAATCACGATGGGCTGAAAACTCTTTTGATTTGAACTCCCGGGTTAAATCATCTGATGAAAGGAAATCCTTAACACGATCATAGCCTCTTAAATACGATGACAGGTATAAACTGTTCAAATTTCTTGTATCATTGCTTAAAAGGTGCTTGGTCTCAAGAGATCCCAGGGCCTGTTTCAGTTCTTCCCGGTCCGATTTTCTGCAGATGTCAAACGGTTCTTTTCGGGACCGCCACTCCAGTGAGGGAAATAATACCAGGGATCGTTCAATATCCGCATTGACCTGATCCCAGGACTTAAAATACAGCTTTGCCTTGAGATGTTCTCCACGGCGGGCCCTGGTTACCATAGATGTTACAACACCCGCGCCTCTTTTAAGATAATCTCCTGCAAACAGCGAATTAATCAATGTGGATTTTCCGGATTTAATGGTTCCGATCACCGCAACACGGATTAATTCTTCTGACAACTGATTTTCGATACTATGACATATATTTTCCCAGCCCTGAAATGAACGCTGAGATGTTTCAGGCATGGCATTGATCCGCCCAAGCAGCATTGAGACATTTTCATTGATTGTTAAAAGTTCGGTTTTCAAGTCCTCATAAACGTTCATTACCTGTCAGCTCCTGAACCATTGCCTCCCTAAATCAGGCGGTAAACTTGAAAATTGCTCAACTTAGGGCCTTATTATCTGATTGTGCCTCTTAAACTCGCATTTATTACATTCTGAATAAAAATTGTCAAAAAGATTTGAGCAATTCATTCAAACTTTTAAGATATTTAAAATACGGATGTTACTTGTTAAATAAAGGATTTTATGATACATAAAAAAAAAAATTAAAATTTGATAATAAAGGGGATCTAAATTCATGTCAAAAAAACATCCTGAATGTCCATTATATAATCCGTTAAACTGTAAAGAATATTATAATCCGAAGCTCTGCGCGTTTGTGCGAAAAGACAAAGTCTGTCTTAAAAAGAAAAAGCCCAAACCCAAAAAACCCGCGGATAAAACACCGGACGCAAAAACAGCGGATGTCAAAAATCCAGATGCAAAAACACCGGAACAAGATAATAAAAAATAATGAATCAAGCGATTCTTCGTGCCTGAATCACCAAATATCATGCCGAAAGATCAAGAAAAATTAAATTCAATGCGGCAGGACGCCGCCACTATATTTAACAGCGCTTTAAGCGCTGTTAATGCTTTTAGTGCAGTAAAAAGATTTTGCCGCCTGAAAGAAGACACCTTTTATATTGATCAATTCCCTGTCAATTTAAGCCGGTACAATAATATTTATGTCATTGGGGCGGGAAAAGCTTCCGCCCCAATGGGCGCTGCCATGGAAGAAATACTGTCTGAAAAAATCACGGACGGTATCATCAATGTTAAATACGATCATACGCTCCGGCTGAAAAAAATAAAAATCATTGAGGCCGGTCACCCGATACCCGATGAAAATGGCCGTGCCGGTGCGCTTCAAATCCTTCGTCTTGCGGAAAAAGCAAAAAAAAATGATTTAATCATCTGCCTGATTTCCGGCGGCGGTTCCGCGCTGCTGCCCTTACCCGCGCCTCCGCTGACGCTTGCAGACAAACAGAAAACCATACACACACTTCTTTCCTGCGGGGCATCAATCAATGAAATCAATGCATTACGAAAACATATGTCCTTACTTAAAGGCGGGCGCCTGGCGGAAAAAGCCTGGCCGGCAACACTAATCACCCTGATCGTATCCGATGTTGTGGGCAACCCGCTGGATGTCATCGCGTCCGGTCCCACTGTGGCTGACCCCAGTACGTTTCATGACTGTATGAATATCATTCGCAAATATCATATTATTGACCGTATTCCGGTACCCGTTGTCGAACATATCAGAAACGGGATTAACGGAAAAGTATCTGAAACACCGAAGCCCGGCACACCAATATTTGACAAAACACATAACGTGATTGTGGCAAGCAATATGGAAGCATTGTCTGCGGCCGGGAAAACAGCTGAATCACTCGGGTACAATGCAGTAATTCTCTCATCCATGATCGAAGGTGATACCCGACAAGCAGCACATATGCATACCGCCATTGCAAAAGAAATCCGTAAAACCGGTAATCCGCTTCCGCCGCCGGCCTGCGTCCTGTCCGGCGGTGAAACCACGGTTATTTTATCGGGAAAAGGAAAAGGCGGCAGAAATCAGGAATTTGCCCTGACAGCCGCGATTGATATTGCTGATGATCACCGGATGGTCATTTTAAGCGGGGGCACAGACGGGACCGATGGTCCAACAGATGCCGCCGGCGCTGTCGTTGATTCCGATACCATGGAAAAATCGCTTGATTCCGGCCTGAATCCGGCCGCTTTTCTGGAAAACAATGACAGTTATCATTTTTTTCAAAAAACCGGAGACCTGCTGATGACCGGTGCCACCGGCACCAATGTAATGGATTTAAGGATTTTGCTTGTAAAATAAAAAACCTGACCCAGAGGGCCTGGCATTGGGTTAAGCCCAAAGGGCATGGTCTACTAAATTGATGATACCAATACTCAATTTTCATAATCCTAATCATCATCATAATCTTAATCCGTCTTTTGATGAAAGACTTTCGCCCAAAAAATTATGATTAAGAGAAAGATTACGATTAAGAATTTAACCGAATCATCGCTCAGGGCAGAGCCAATATCTCTGACCTGGCCCAAAGGACCAGGTTTTCAACATTTAAATAAAAAATCTTACATATCGTCTAACAGCGCTTTTGCCTGAGCGTTCCAGTATTTATTTTTCGATATTTCAGGGACTTGTTCTAAAAGCGCTTTTGCTTCTTCTCTGGTCTTCCGGTTATCCATCAGCAGTTCGGCATAGTATACATTAAATTGGACTGTGTATGGCAGCCCAAAAAATTTTGTTTTCTGAAATTCCCGATAATATTCCATTGCTTTGTCATCATCATTCAGGGGCCACGGGAGAATCGCCCAAAACCGTCCTAAAGCAGCGATGGGCCCACCATGGTCATAATATTTATCATACTTATAAGCCGTTTCAAAACTATGCTGGACTTTACCCTTTAGACCCTCAATAAGTGCGGTTATAACACTTACCGAGTCCGCATAAATACCGACATTCATTCCATACCAGAAATGTCCCTCAACCTGCTTCGGATTTAATGCAATGGCCCTTTCAGCATAAGCCATCCCCTTGTTACCGTATAACCTGCACATGTCTTTCCAGTCTGCAAGGTACAGCTCCTGGGCGTACATTCCATAAAACCAGCAGGCCTTTGCAGCCATCCAGTTTGCCTTAAAACTATTGGGATCCTTTTTTAAGACTTCCGTACACAGATCAAGCACATTTTTGAAATTTTCAAATCCGTCCTCTTCCATGAGTTCTTGAACCTGAACCAACTCCATGATTCCTTGAGCCTGAGCCAAAACATCAGGCGCTTTCTGAGGCACTGCATCGGGGGATGAGTGGGTGACGGCACCTTCGGGTTCGGTCCGGGGCAAAACATCCTCGGCCCATAAATTTGGTGAACAAAGCGCAACACCCAAAAAAAATATCAATAAACTGAGGATTAACTTTCTCATTCACTTGACTCCGGTTTACATGTTTAACATCAACATATTATTTCCAATTATACAGCATGACACTTTTTTTGATTCTTTAATATTAAAGATCCCGTAAAAAGTCAAATTTTGACTTTTTACGGGACTGTTAAATAATTAACCCGGATTCTCGATATTGAAAAACCGGGTTAATTGTATTCAATAGATAATTATAATATTTCAATTACATATCATCAAGAAGCTGTTTCGCCTGTTTGTTCCAATATTTATTTTGTGATATTTTAGGCACTTCTTCTAATAATGCTTTTGCTTCTTTTTCGGTTTTACTGCTCTCCATCAATAGTTCAGCAAAGTATACATTGACCTGAACATTGTCTTCCGTTCCAAAAAATTCCGTTTTCTGATATTCCCGAAAATAATCCATTGATTTATCTTCATCATTCAAGGGCCAGGGAAGAACATACCAAAACCGACCTAAAGCAGCCATAGGACCGGCATCTTCGTAATATTTATCGATTTTATACGCAGTTTCAAAACTATTCTGCGTCTTGTCTTTAAGCCCTTCTTTTAAAGCCGTCAGGATACTGACTGAATCTGCATAAATACCGACATTCATCCCATACCAGTAATATCCGTCAGCCTTCTTGGGCTCCAGCTCAATGGCTTTCTCCGCATATGCCATTCCTTTTTTACCATAGAGTTTGCAGGTATCTTTCCAGTCGGCAAGACCTAACTCCTGAGCGTCCATTCCGTATTTCCGGCAGGCCTGCGCAGCCATCCAGTTTGCTTTAAAATTGTTGGGATCTTTTTTCACGGCTTCCATGCAAAGATCAAGCGCTTTTTTATAATTTTCCAGCCCTTCTATCTCAATAAGCTCAGCAGCGATAGTCAAATCGTCTTTGGGGGCAGGCGGAGGCACGACCACAGGAGCTTCAACTTCGGCAACGGCATCTTCAACAACAGCCGGTACTACTTCAGCCATTGTCTCTGCCGGCTCTGAAATTTCAGGTTCTGTCATTTCGGGTTCTGTCATTTCAGGTTCTGTAAGGGGCAGGCTCGATCTATCTGTTGGTTCTGTTCGAATCTCAGAATCGCCAGCCCATAAATTTGACGAACAAAAAAATAAGACTAAAATAAATGACATTGTACTGACTGCAAACTTTTTCATGCATTCTCCTCCATTTTCAAATTAAATTTATTCATAGCACGCAACATGTTTTCATTAACTGAACAGCGGTCACATATTCCTAAAATTTATATTAATTTAAGCACTGTTTTTCAAGTTAAAAAAGATTGGATTAAATATTCGGGAAGAAAATCACATAAAAAAAGGGCTTCGCCGATTATGGCTGAAGCCCTTATAGTTTTTTGGAGGCGGCATCCAGATTTGAACTGGAGAATAGCGGCTTTGCAGGCCGTTGCCTTACCACTTGGCTATGCCGCCAAAAAAAATGGAGCGGGAAACGAGATTTGAACTCGCGACTTCGACCTTGGCAAGGTCGCACTCTACCACTGAGTTATTCCCGCTCAATAGAAAATGTAAGTTAAATGCCAGCGGCCTTTTTGTCAACAAAAAAATAACCTTTTTTTGCATCAAACAGGTATAAAATCTTCCGTCCTGACTGCTTTTAATGAAATCGCATCTTCCGGACAGGTAACCTGGCAGAGGCCGCATCCCATGCATTTCTCTGGAATTACAACAAGTCTTTCATCTTTTACCTCAATGGCACTGAAAAAGCAACGATCCAGACAGACTTCGCAACTGCTGCAAAGTTCCGAATCAATTTCCGCCAAATATCTGCTGGGATCCAGTATATTCAAACCTTCTGAAATTACCAGAGGCATGGCCTGGCAGCAGCAACTGCAACAATTGCAGATAAAATGCCCGGCATGTGCTTTGTTCATCGTAACATGAACCAGTCCCTTTTCCTCGCACTCGGTGAGGATGCGCAAAGCTTCATCTTGCGTAACCGCTCTGCCGGTTCCCCGGTCAAGAGTGTATTTTGCGGCATTACCCACCTGCAGGCATACCTCAAGCGGCATATCACATTTATGCGCGGTCACACGGCACGTGCATTTAGTCACGGCGATGGTTTCTGCGTTAAGGATAATCCGGTTGGCACTGTCTATATCCAGAACCTGCTGGGAACCCGCATCAATGGATTGTTCCACCGGAATAATACGGGTAAACGGTTTGGGGAAAAACTGTTCCGCCAGCCGGGCAAAATCCGGCCATTCTTCCTCCATGAAGCGCTGCCAAAGATCGTGATAGGCTTTTGTCGCATCCGGCCAGAGAATCGTGGCATCATGGAACTGGATCATATCCCGGCACATTTTATACCCGACCGTGCCGCTTTTAAAAGATTTAAACGTTACACCCTTAACATAAAGTTCCTGACAGGTTTTTTCCACATCATCGACGGGTCTCCCGGTTTTCACGGCAAGCTGTTCCGGTGTTCCGGGCATGGCCATCATCAGCTCGGCTTCCGATTCATCCACGATCATCCGGAACAGTTCCGGGATGATTTTTGATCCGGTAAGCATTATCTTATCCGTCATCTGTTGATAAATATCCTTGCTCATCATTCACCGCCTTTTATGATTAACAGTGTCAAACCGCTAAAATCCCGGATGCCCCCAGATACAAAATCAAGGCAGCACCGGGATTCGATTATTTACTCTATAGCTTGAAATATGTCTATTCAGCCGGATATCGGCATTATCAATACGTCAAAAGCTTTCGAAAACGGACAAAATAATCAACACCTGACCATACGGTTATAACCAGGGCAGCCCATAACAAAACATATCCGATAGCGTGAAAATCAATGCCAAAATATTCATAATGGAGTAAAAGCGGAATAATTGCAGCAATCTGAAAACCGGTTTTCCACTTGCCCAAATTGGACGCAGAGACATCTTCTCCCTGTTCACTGATGACATTCCGCAAGCCGGTAACAGCCAGTTCACGGCCAATTATCACACAAATAATCCATGCAGGCACACGATCATGAGGAATCAGCATAATAAACGCGGATGAAACCAGCAGCTTGTCTGCCAAAGGATCCATTATTTTACCAAGACTGGACACAAGCCCGAATCGCCTTGCCACATACCCGTCAAGATAGTCCGTCACAGCGGCCACGCAGAAAACAATTGCGGCAAAAAAACCGCACCATTTTGACGGGGAGAGCATCAAAACAATGAGTATCGGTACGGCTGAGATACGAAACATGGTCAGGCTGTTGGGGTGCCCGATTCCTTCGAGCAGTTTGTTTTTGATATCCATTAAAATCATACCAGCACTATTTATTTCTTTTTTCCCAATCCGCCATAAACGCCTGAATCCCCTTGTCAGTCATGGGGTGCGCCGCCAGTTTTGCAAGAACCTTAAAAGGAATAGTTGCGATATCCGCGCCCATGAGAGCGGAATCCAGGACATGCAGCGGATTTCTGACGCTGGCAACAATCACTTCGGTATCATAATCATAATTATCATAGATGGTAACAATCTGGTCAACCAGAACCAGGCCATCCTGGGACAGATCATCCAGGCGGCCCACAAACGGGCTCACATAGGATGCGCCGGCTTTTGCCGCCATCAGTGCCTGCAATGTTGAAAAAACCAGGGTCACATTTGTCTTGATCCCTTCCGACGACAATGTCCGAACGGCTTTCAGTCCGTCAATGGTCATGGGAATTTTCACCACGATATTTTCGTGAATTTTTGCAAGTTCTCTGGCTTCGGTAACCATGCCTTTTTCTTCAAGGCTGATAACCTCAGCACTAATGGGCCCATCAACGATCTCACAGATTTCCGTGATAATTTCCTTAAAATCCCTTCCTTCCTTGGCAATCAGCGAGGGATTCGTTGTTACCCCGTCGACCATCCCCATGTCATTGGCTTCTTTGATTTCCTCAATATTCGCTGTATCGATAAAAAATTTCATGCACTAACTCCTTCTGGTTTGACCAAGTTCACTACTATTAATATTAAATATGAATAATTCAGTAAATAAATTTTGCAAATAATACATATGACACACATATAAAAAATTGGACTTCGATGGCAAAGAAAAAAGCGCCAAATGCAAGGCGCGCAAATCCTGAGTGATGATTCGTACTTTTCGTACTATGAAGAAACGAAGAGTGCAGCGCAACGCAGCATTTGGACTTTTTGCGAAGCCATCAATTAATTGACCATCTCTTCCATAGGTATACACTGCTGGTTTTGCGTACTTAATTCATCCAGCAGCCGGATTATACTTTTATTAAAAACCGGGTGAATCAATTCCGGTGCCAGGTCGCTGACGGGACGAAGCACAAACTCACGGTTGTGCATGCGCGGATGCGGCACAATGAGCTGCAAAGATTCAATAATCATATCATTATAAAAAATAATATCAAAATCAAGGGGCCGGGGCCCGAACCGCACTCCGCTGTCCACCCTGCCGTATTCAACTTCGAACGCTTTCAGAAGCGCCAGCAGATCATCAGGAGCCAGGCTGGTTCTGATTTTAGCGGCCGCATTCACAAACCACGGCTGATCGGAATATTCCATGGGTTCCGTTAAATAAAAACGGGATATGGATTCAATATGTACGGAATCGGTTTTATTTAAAGCCGCCAACGCTTTTTGACAGTTTTCCAGTTTTTCTCCCATATTGGAGCCGGTGGAGATATAGGCAATATTTGTATGTTCTGTTTTCATGTTCATAATAATAATCTGATTAATTTTCAAGGATCATAAGCACCCAGGTCGTTAGCCGAAAGATAGAAGACTGAAATATAAAAAAAGGCCGGATTCATTAATATCTATTCGCAACGGCAGACTTTTACTTCAGCGTTCAGCCTTTCACCTAAATACCTTGAATTATCAGTAATCAACTGTCGCAGCATCCGATTTCTCTCCCTCGTATCCGTTGTCAGTATAAACGGAAACCTTAAAAGAATATCGAAACCCTTTTTCAAGAGACTCTGCATATGATCCATTGGATTTGTTATTGTCAATCCGGATATCCGCAGCCTTTTTAAACCGCACCGGGCAATCCTCGCACCCCGTGTCTGAAAGGGCGATCTGTGAACGATACACAAAAAAACCGGCCAGCGCATTTTCATCTTTTTCTTCCCATTCGGGAACCGGCCACTGCAGCGTCATTATATCGTCTTTAAGCATAATTTGAAGCCCGTTAACAACCGGCGGCGCTACATATGTCGGCGGAATCGGGGGCGCTTTTTTCCCGCAGGCCGAAAACAGAATCAACGATACCATCAACAATGCCGCCAACATAGCAGTGCAAAAAACATAATAGTTTTTAACACCGCCAATCCGGTAAAATCGATGCACTGTCTGATTCTTAGGATTTGACATCATCATTGAATTCTATGGTTTATTGATCCGTTATTAACTTTATCTCGGCGGCAACCTGTTTTTCGGCTCTCGCGATTGCCGCACTGACATTATCCGTTGATGTACCGCCATATGACTGGCGACGATCAATCATTTGACGGGTTGTCAGTTCCGGAAAAATATCCTCGTTGATCAGGTCTGAAAACGACCGGAGTTCTTCTATTGACATTTCATGAAGTTCCTTTTTGTGATCCAGACCGTAGCTGACCGCCTTGCCGACACAGCCATGGGCTTGTCGAAACGGCATTCCCCGGCAAACCAGATAATCGGCCATATCCGTGGCGTTTATATACCCGGTTAAAACCGCTTTCTCCATTTGCCCCTGATTCACGTAAATATTCGGCAGCATCCGGATATAAATATCAATGCAGGCGGTTAAAGTATCAACCGAATCAAATACCGGTGCTTTGTCTTCCTGCATGTCCCGGTTGTAAGCCAGGGGCAGCGACTTCATTAATGTTAAAAGAGATATCAGACTCCCAAACACCCGCCCGGTCTTTCCGCGAACCAGTTCCGGCACATCCGGGTTTTTTTTCTGGGGCATAATGCTGCTGCCCGTGGAAAACGCATCGGAAAGTTCAATAAACTTAAATTCTGAGGAGGACCACAATACCAGTTCTTCTGAAAACCGGCTGAAATGAACCATGCACAGACTGGCTGCGGCCAGAAACTCTATGATGAAATCCCGGTCCGATACCGAGTCCATGCTGTTTTCCGAAACTTTTGGAAAATCAAGCAGCATGGCCGTATACGCCCGGTCAATGGGATATGTTGTTCCCGCTAAAGCAGCCGCCCCGAGCGGCATCACATTAATCCGGTCCAGTCCTTCTTCAAACCGGCGGGCATCTCTTGTAAACATTTCATAATAGGCCATCAGATGATGGGAAAAGAGTACCGGCTGTGCCCGCTGCAAATGGGTATAACCGGGCAGAACCACATCAATATGGCTTCCGGCCATTTCCACAAGAATTTTTCTTAATTGAGCAAGTCCGTATATAATTTTTCGGCTCATATCCCTCAGGTACAGGCGAATATCCAGCACCACCTGATCGTTCCTGCTCCTTGCGGTGTGCAGTTTCCGGGACACACTGCCCACATGCGCTGCCAGCCGGTTTTCAATATGCATATGGATATCTTCCAGCCGGTCGGAAAATTCAAAGCTTCCGTCACGAATCTCTTCCCTGATTTTTTCAAGGCCGTCAACTAATGATTCAGATTCATCATCGGTAATAATGGAAGCTTTGGCCAGCATTTTACAATGGGCAATGCTGCCGTCAATATCATATTGATAAAGGCGCTTATCAATGTCGATGGATGATGTAAACGATTCCACCGCAGCGTCTGTTTTTTCCGCAAATCTTCCGTCCCACGGTTTTTCTGCCATTTTTTTCCCTACCCCTGCGCCTTCATCAGTTTCCGGATTCGCAAACGAAGGGCGTTTAAACGAATGAAGCCTTCCGCATCAAACTGTTTGTAAACCGAATCATCCTCAAAAGTTGCAAAATCAACATTATACAGCGAATCATCTGACTTAAGGCCGATGACACGGCAATTCCCCTTATACAGTTCCAGGCGGACAACCCCGTTGACATTTTTCTGGGTGTCATCAATCATCTTCTGTAAAAGCTCACGTTCCGGAGCAAACCAGAAACCATAATAAATCATTTCCGAATACCGGGGAATCAGTGAATCCCTTAAATGCATGACTTCACGGTCCAGAGTCAGGGATTCAAGACCGATATGGGCGGACCGCAAGATGGTGCCGCCGGGTGTTTCATAAACTCCGCGGGACTTCATTCCAACAAATCTGTTTTCAACAATGTCATCACGCCCGATACCATGCCGGCCACCGACTTTATTCAGTTCACCCAGTAAATTAGCCGGAGACAGGTAATGGTCGTTAATTGCCACCGGATCACCCTGCTTGAATGTTATTTCAATGATATCCGCTTCATTCGGGGCATCTTTTGGTGAAGTGGTCAATGTGTACATATCTTCAGGGGGTTCATTCCATGGATCTTCAAGAACGCCGCCTTCGTAGCTGATATGAAGCAAATTCCGGTCAGTACTGTATGGTGATTTCTTGGTGGCAGTCACCGGAATGCCGTGTTTTTTGGCAAATTCCATTAAAATGGTTCTGGAATTTAAATCCCATTCCCGCCAGGGGGCAATGATTTTAATATGCGGATTAATCGCAAAGTAAGACAGTTCAAAACGTACCTGGTCATTTCCCTTGCCGGTAGCACCATGGCTGACCGCATCCGCATTCTCCAGTTCGGCGATTTCCATCTGGCGTTTGGCAATAAGCGGCCTGGCAAGCGAAGTGCCTAAAAGGTACTGTCCTTCATAGATGGCGTTGGCGCGAAATGCCGGGAACACATAATCTTTTACAAAATCTTCCCGCAAATCATCCACATAGACATTCACCGCACCGGTTGATCGGGCTTTTTCATCAATATGGTCCAGTTCTTCCGCCTGGCCGATGTCTGCTGCAAAGGCCACGACCTCACAATTATATGTTTCAATGAGCCATTTCAGAATTACGGATGTATCAAGGCCGCCCGAATATGCCAGCACCACCTTGTCGACTTTTTTTGTCACGGTATATCTCCTTATTATAATAAAATATCAAGTATGGCCTTATGCATATGCATTTTATTCTCGGCCTGTTTCCAAACCACGGATTGGGGTCCGTCCAGCACATCCGCTGTTATTTCTTCACCCCGATGGGCCGGCAGACAATGCATGACAATGGCATCTTTATCGGCAACGCCCAGAAGCAGGGAATTGACCTGGTATGCCTCAAACACTTTCTGCCGTTGAACCTGTTCATCTTCCTGTCCCATGCTTGCCCAAACATCCGTATTGATAACATCCGCGTCCCGGGCGGCTTCAAGGGGATCATTGGTCACTGAAATTGCGCTGTTTTTTTCAAGGGCCTTTGCCAGAACATCGCTATCCGGTGCATATCCCTTTGGACAGGCCAATGACAGGGTAAACCCCAATGCGGCGGCGGCATTGATCCATGAATGGGCCATGTTATTTCCATCGCCGATCCAGGCCACTCTTAAGTCCTGACAGGGCCCTTTGTGTTCAATGACTGTCAACAAATCGCTTAAGACCTGGCAGGGATGATATTTATCAGTCAGCGCATTAATCACCGGGATATCCGATGACGCGGCAAATTGTTCGATCAGATCCTGTGAAAAAGTTCTGAAAGCAATCCCGTCAAGATATCGTGATAATACGCGTGCCGTGTCTTCAATCGGTTCATTCCGGGCCATCTGGGTATCCCCGGAGCTGATGAATATGGGGGTCGCCCCGAGCTGAATGGCTGCGGCTTCAAACGAAATCCGCGTACGGGTGGATGGTTTGTCAAAAATCAGACCAACAGATTTCCCGACCAGCGTACGATCAGAAATACCGTTTTTGTACCGCGCTTTCAGCTCTGCCGCACGGTCGAACAATAATGTAAAATCTGACGATTCCAGTTCTCCAAGTGTCAGAATATCCTTTTTCAATTTAACTCCCCTTTCGTAAAACTTAAAATCTCATCCAGGCAGGAAACCAGCGAGTCGATCTCTTCTCTTGTTATGATCAGCGGCGGAATAAACCGCAATATATTTCCCTGGGTGCAGTTGATCAAAAACCCTTTATTCATGCATTCAGCAACAATCGGCGCCCCTGCGGTTTTCAGTTTCACCCCCAGCAGCAGTCCGATGCCGCGCACGTCATCAACAACTGTATGCTTTTCTTTCAAAAACATTAACCGTTCTTTAAAATAAGCACCCAACTGACGGCAGTGTTCAAGGATATTTTCCCTTTCAAACAGCTTCACGACTTCAAGGGCCGCAGCAGTAATCACCGGTGTGCCGCCAAAAGTTGACGCATGCGCCCCGGCCTGAAAAGCGGAGGCGATTTCTTCCTTTGCAAGCATGGCGCCAATGGGCAGCCCGTTGCCCAGTGCCTTGGCAAGAGTCATGATATCCGGTTCAACATTGAAATGTTCATAGGCAAAAAATTTTCCGGTTCTGCCGATGCCTGTCTGCACTTCATCAAATATGAGCAGCGCCCCGGCCTGGTCGCAGAGACGGCGAACCTCCCGGATATATTCAGGTGCCGGGCAAACCACGCCGCCTTCCCCCTGAACCGGTTCGAGCATCACCGCACATACAGTATCACTCATCTTTTGTTTCAACGCTTCAATATCATTAAACGGGACAAAGTCAAACCCGCTGAGCACCGGGTCATATCCTTCCCGAATCTTTTCCTGCCCGGTGGCGGAAAGTGTAGCAAAGGTTCTGCCGTGAAATGATTTTTCCATGGTAATAATTTTAAATCGGTCCCGGCTGCCTCGATCATGAGAATTTTTCCGGGCAAGCTTGATTGCCGCTTCATTGGCTTCCGCCCCACTGTTGCAGAAAAATACACGGTCCGCAAAACTATGTTTCACCAGCCAATCGGCCAGTTCTGTCTGGGGAATTGTATAATAAAGGTTGGACACATGAAACAGCAGATCCGCCTGTAGTGAAAGCGCTTTTGCGATCTCAGGATTGGCATGCCCCAGATTACACACGGCTATCCCCGCGACAAAATCGGTATATTCATGCCCGTCAACATCCCATAACGTGCATCCCCGGCCCTTTTCAAATACAAGCGGAAACCGTTTGTATGTTGATGCGATAACTTTTTCAGCCTTGTTTATGACTTGATTCTTCATTCGATTACTTCCGTACCTATACCCTTATCCGTAAAAAGCTCAAGCAAAAGTGCATGGCGCTTGGTGCCGTTGATAATCTGGACTTTTTCCACGCCATTTTTCAACGCATTCAACGCATATTCAATTTTTGGTATCATACCGCCGGAAATTGTTTTTTCATCCACCATGTTTTTAATGGTTTTTGCATCAATAGATGAGATCAACTTTCCGGATGCATCATTCACACCGTCAACATCAGTCAAATAGATCAACCGGCCGGACGATAACGCACAGGCAACCTCGGAAGCCACAAGATCCGCATTGATGTTATAGGTTTCACCGTTAACCCCGACGCCGACCGGCGCAATCACGGGAATAAATCCCTGTTCACTCAACGTTTTGATAATCGACGGATTGATTTTGGTCACTTTTCCCACATGGCCGGGGTCGATAATTTCCGGCGGTTTTGTTTCATCCGGCTGATACATGAGCTGAAGTTTCTCGGCAAAAATCAAGTCACCGTCTTTGCCGCTGAGACCGACTGCTTTCCCTCCCTGACGATTTATCTGGGTGACAATTCCTTTATTCACCTTGCCGCCGAGCACCATTTCCACGACATCCATGGTCTGCTCGTCGGTAAATCGCATGCCGTTGATGAATTTCGTGGTAATTCCCATCTGGTCAAGGACCTGGTTAATCTGGGGTCCGCCCCCGTGAACCACGACCGGGTTCATCCCGATATATTTCATCAGTGTAATATCCCGGGCAAAGTCTGTTTTCAGCTGCTCATCAACCATGGCATGACCGCCGTATTTAACCACGATGGTCATTCCGGAAAAAAATCGTATATATGGTAATGCCTCAATTAATATGTCAGCAACGTTTGGTGTCATATTTTTCCCTATAAAATGTATCGGCTAAGATCCTCATCTTCCCGGATATCCTTAAACTTGTTATCCACATAAGCCTTGTTAATAGCAATATTTTTATCTTTAATATCCGGAGCATCAAATAAAATATCTTCCAGCAGGTGCTCCATCAGTGTATGCAGCCTCCGGGCACCGATATTCTCAGTATGATTATTGACGTCTTCAGCCACCTGGGCAATGTTTTCAACCGCTTCTTCCTCAAACGATATATGCACCCCTTCAGTCCGCAGCAGCGCGATATACTGCAGCAGCAAAGCATTTTTAGGTTCAGTCAAGATGCGGGTAAACTCCTTCTTTCCCAGAGAGTGAAGTTCAACCCGAATGGGAAACCGGCCCTGGAGTTCGGGAATTAAATCCGACGGTTTGCTCGTATGAAATGCGCCGGAAGCAATGAACAAAATATGATCTGTCTTCACCGGCCCGTGCTTGGTCGTCACCGTGCTTCCTTCAACAATCGGCAACAGATCCCGCTGGACACCTTCCCTTGAGACATCAGGACCGCTGCCCCCTTCTTTTCCGGTAATTTTGTCAATCTCATCAAGAAAAATGATGCCGGACTGCTCGGCCTTTTCAATGGCTTCCTTAACCACCTTGTCCATGTCAACAAGACGCTGCGCTTCTTCCTGGGCCAGTATTTCCAAAGCCTCTGCAACGGTAACCTTTCTTTTTTTCGATGATCCCTTAGGCATCATTCCGCCGAGCATATCCTTAAAATTGATCCCCATCTCCTCCATGCCGGCACCCGAAAAAATCTCAACCATGGGCATTGATCGATCCGGGACTTCCAAATCAACATAACGGCTGTCCAGCTTGCCGTCATGAAGCATTTTACGAAGTTTTTCCCGTGTTGAAAGCGTTGTTTTTTCCCCAACAGGCTTAAGCTCAACTTGAGATTCATTTAATTCATGAACATTGCTGTTCTGAATGTCTTTCGGCTCCGGAAGAAGTATGTCCAGGATCCGTTCCTCTGCGATTTCCCGGGCTTTTTTCTTGACTACCTCCTGCTCACGGGCCTTGATCATATTAATGCTCAGTTCCAAAAGATCCCGGACCATTGATTCCACATCACGGCCGACATATCCGACTTCCGTAAACTTCGAGGCTTCAACTTTGATAAACGGGGATTCCGTGAGCCGGGCAAGGCGTCTGGCAATTTCAGTCTTTCCAACCCCGGTGGGGCCGATTAAAATGATATTTTTCGGTGCAATTTCATCACGCAGTTCTGCATCCACATTCCGCCGCCGCCATCGATTTCTCAATGCAATGGCAACCGATCGTTTTGCCCTGTCCTGGCCGATAATGTATTTATCTAGTTCGCTGACTATTTCTAATGGTTTTAAATCACTCATGTTTTAGTTATCCATGTTCTATTGCACTGCTTGTTTATTGTAATTGTTTTTTATATTTCAAACGCCACGTTTTTTCAGGTATTTAGGCAGAAGGTATAAGACTGGAGGACCAAAGGACTTGAACCTTGATTTGAATAAAGCAAACCCACCTTTCATCTTATATTTTTTACTTCTACCTTTAACCGTCTACCTGATTATCCGAATTCCTCGATTGTCACGATATCATTAGTAAACACACATACACTGGCCGCAATCTTCATTGATTGTTCAACAATGTCACGGGCACTCAATCCCAGTGCCTCCGCATGTTTTAAAAGAGCTGTTGCAGCAGCATGCGCCGCAATACCGCCGGAACCGATCGCCATTGCCCCTTCATCCGGCTCAATCACATCACCGTTTCCCGAGATAAGAAGCATTTGCGTGGCATCCACGGCAATCATCATGGCTTCCAGGCGGCGAAGATATTTATCCGTGCGCCAGTCACGGGCCAGTTCAACCGCGGACCGGATTAAATTCCCATTATACCTTTCCAGCTTTGTTTCAAGCTTTTCGGAAAGAGTCAGGGCATCGGCTGTTGCTCCGGCAAACCCCACGACAATGAGGTCATTATAGATCCGCCGGACTTTTCTGGCATGATGCTTGACCACCGAATTGTTTAATGTCACCTGGCCGTCACCGGCAATTGCCATTTTCCCGTTATATGTGACAGCCAGAATGGTTGTACCGTGAAATTTCATCATATTTTTACTTTCTTGTTTTTACTTTCATCTTCATTTTAATTGTATTTAGCGATTGTCGAGGTTGCTGCATATACAAGGAAAATGTTTTCCCGCTATAGTCTCCTATGCGGGTAAGCATTTGACACAGTAGATGCGGTGAGATCGGCAATCGCAAAGCTTTCTATTTTCTCGGATGCGCCGAGTCATACGCCTCCATCAACCGGTCAATACTGACATGCGTATATTTCTGGGTTGTGGACAGCTGCTTATGACCGAGTAACTCCTGGACCACCCTCAGATCAAGCCCGGCATCCAGCATATGGGTTGCAAAAGAATGCCGCAGGTCATGAGGTGCCACCGGTATTGTCAAACCCGCTTCACGGGAGGACTTATCCAGTATCCTGGCAACCGATCGTGCCGTCAGCCGGCCTTTGTTTTTATTTAAAAATAACGCCCCGTTCGGATTGCCCGGAACCGACTTTTGCAAATCGATGGATTTCCGGTAATCCGTTATAAACTCCAATGAATTTTGACCAATTGGAACAATTCGCTGGACATTGCCTTTTCCGGTTACCCGGATAACCTTGCCTGAAAAATCCACATCCGCCACGTTCAATCCCACCAGTTCGGAAACACGGATACCCGTGGAATAAAGTGTTTCCAACAATGCCCGGTTCCTTTTACCACTCAGTTTATCGGTTTTTATGGAATCCAGAAGCCGGAACATATCATCAACCGTCAGATACTTCGGTATCGGTTTATCCTGCTTCGGTGTTAGCACGTAAGTTGCAGGATTTTCAGAAATAACACCGTGTCTTTCCAGAAATTTAAAAAAAGAACGAATGGATGACAGCTTCCGGGCCACTGATGATTTTTTTATGTTCTGCTTATGCAAAAAACCAAGATAGCCACGTATGATCAAACCGCTGACGGCAGCCACATCCTGAACATCGATATCCTTTTCATCGTCATCTGTTATTGCCAGCGCCCGGTTCGCCACAAAGTATGCAATAAAATCCTCCAGGTCATTTGTATATGCCCGGCAGGTATTTTCAGAATACCCTTTCTCCGTGGAAAGGAAATCCACAAACGTTTCTAATAATTGTTTTAATGAAGTATAGTTCATTCAAATACAATCAAAGCTTCCAGTTCCTGCCAGTTTTCAACCTCACAAAAAGGATGCGGCTTCCGATTCCAGGGCTGCTTGAAAACAATGGGATGGATACCGGCTTCACTTAATGTGAAACAGGTTTCCAGCCGGTCCTCAACAAAATACTTCATCCCCTTGCTTAAGAGGACTTCCCGCTTATCATCAAAAGACCCGGTGGCAACAACCTCACAACAATCCGGGGAAAGGCACAATGTATTTAATATCCACTGCCTGGCCTGTTCCGAATCCGGCCGGGCTGTCACAAAAAGAGTGGGACAGTGTTTTTGGTTCAGCTTCTGCAAAACTGCCGGTGCACCGTCCAAAGGAGCCAGGGTTCCGGAATAATTTCCTTCCAGAATGCGATCAATAATTTTTATCAAAATCAGCTCATCCACACCGGCAATTCCGTGCAGACTGTATTCTTTGATATCCTCATATTTAATATCACATATCCCGAAATCCTGTTTGGCAATATCAATAAACAACGTCATGGTGTCTGCGATCACACCATCTATGTCAAACGCCAGTTCCGACGGGTGAATCATCAAACGGACACCTCTTTCCTGCCTGATTTAAACGGTTTTCTTTGGTTTGTTTTACCGTTAAGCCGATAACTTTTTTTACGCCTTTATAATCTTTTCTTGCTCCAAAATACAAAGCGGAGGTCAGCGCCCCCGCCATATGACATAACTAACTGAATTATAATTTTTTAAAGCAATCTTTTTATGGATTGTCAATGAATATTTAAAAACTAATCTCAAACAATAAAATATGAAAAAATCAACCGGATTCAGGCTCAAACAGCCTCATTATTTGCTTGAGATCTTCCCACACAACTCGTTTGGCATCCATGTTTTCGATCAGATACTCCGGAGAATAAGTCGGCATCACACGCATTCCCCTGAAATCATGAAAATTCCCGCGTAGCCGGGAAAACGGCACCGAGGTTTCAAGCAGGGACATGGCTGCGATTTCTCCAAAAGCACAAATAACATCCGGCTTTACCAATGCGAGTTCCTTGTTAAGATATGACCTGCAAATATTGACATCCGTGATTTTCGGTTTTTGATTATCCGGCAGACAACACTTTACGGCACGGGTAATATAAACCTGATCCCGTTTGAAATTCATTGCAGCAATTATTTTATTTAAAAGGTCCCCGGCCTTTCCGCTATAGGGCTTCCCTGCCTGCACATCATCCGGACTCGCAACCCCACCGACAATGGCCAGGCGTGCTTTTTGATTCCCGTCACCGCAGACAATCTGCTGTCGATCTTTTGACAGCGAACAATTACGGCATTTTATAAAATTATTGTATAGACCGGATGCATCTCTGTTTGTTTTTGCACTGGAAGCCCCCCAGTCTTGAATAATTTCAAGACTTTTATCCGAACAATCCATACCAGCACAGCCGAGTTCCGAAAGAAATTTTAAATTAGCGGAAAGGCCGTCAAATATCTCGGCAACCGGGTGTTTAACATTCTCTTGCCTCTTCGAAATAACAGACATCTGTTAATTACCTATCAAATAAGATCTTTAATATTACAATCTGCGTTCATCTGCGTGGGTCAGCGGCTAAATTATATTGATGGATTTGCATGGATACTAAAACCTTGGCTGCTTTAACCCTGTACTTTTTTTTGCTACCAGTATTAGCCAATATCTTTGACAGATAAGGCTTTGCATATTTTTCTGGCCAATTTATTTGGAATTTCAATATGCCTTGGAACGGCTTCCATATGACCATTATTTGGATTCATCCATAAAGAATGTGACGCACCTTCACGTTTCAAAAAACAACCACTTCGTCGAAGATGCTTTATTAAATCTTTTCTCTTCATACGATTGCAACTGTTTCAGAAAAAACATTATCCGGTAATCCCATTAAACTATCTCTGCGCCGTTCTTCCAAAATAAGCTTGATGGCTTCAGACAAATTTTTCAAACATTCTTCCTTGCTTTTCCCTTGTCCATTCGCGCCAGGAACTTCTGCACAATAAGAAAAAAACCACTCTCCGTCTTTTTCTATTATTGCTGTAAATTCATTGTGCATTTTACAAACTCCTCAATGTAATATTTTTTGATGAACACACTTGATGATGTCTTCCAATAACTTTTAAGCCGTCTATAACTTTTTTACCTTTCTTTTATTCATTTCACAATTCCTAATCCGATATGTAAGGTAATTGTTACTTTTATCAGCGTGTGCCTGCGGCTAATTATTGTTTTTGCTCTGAGTTTCCATAATCCGGCTGGCAATCCTATCCAGCAGCACATGCGCTGCGGCATCCTTATCCATCTCCGGCAATTCTTCGATGCTTCCATCTTTTAAAAAAAGATTGATTTTATTGGTATCCGAATTAAACCCGGATGAGGGGTCACCAACCAGATTACCCGCTATTATGTCCAGGTTTTTCCTGTTGAGTTTATCAAGGGCATTGTCTTTTAAATTCTGAGTTTCCGCCGCAAAACCGACAAGAATCTGATGTTTTTTCCGCCTGCCCAGTTCCGCTAAAATATCAACGGTTCTTTCCATTTTAATGGAAATGCCGCCCTCGCCTTTTTTGATTTTATGTTCCGCTTTTGATGACGGCGTATAATCAGATACCGCCGCAACCTTAATTATAATATCTGCGGCATCCACCTGATCAAAAACAGCATCTGCCATTTCTCCGGCGGATACAACATCATTTCTGCTGACGCCATATGGTGTTTTAAGGTTTGTAGGACCGGAAATTAAAATAACTTCCGCCCCTCTATCTGCTGCGGCTTTTGCAATTGCATAGCCCATTTTCCCGGAAGAAGGATTACTGACAAAGCGCACCGGATCAATGGCTTCCCGTGTCGGCCCCGCAGTGACAAGCACTTTTTTTCCTTTAAAATCTTTCGAAAAAAAGATACTAACTACCCGGTCAAAAATATAACCCGGTTCCGGCAACCGCCCGGCACCCACTGCCCCACAGGCCAATTCTCCTTCACCGGGATCGACAATGACAAAACCGTCCCCTTCAAGGGTATCTATGTTTCTTTGAACCGCGCGATTCTCATACATGTGCGTATTCATTGAAGGGCATATTATTTTGGGGGCTGTGACCGCCAGCATAAATGTGGTCATGGCGTCATCGGCAATCCCGTTTGCCAGTTTTCCAATGATATTTGCGGTAGCCGGTGCGATAACCACGGCATCTGCTTCATCTGCCCAGGCGATATGCCGCATTTCCGCATCCGGAGCCCCACCGTACATTCCCTTGAACACCGGATGCCCGGATATGGCTTCAAATGTCATGGACCCCACAAAATGTTCTGCGTTGCCGGTCATAACCACCTTCACATCCGCCCCGGCTTTTTGAAACAGCCGCAACAATTCAACACTTTTATATGCTGCGATTCCGCCGCAAACGCAAAGAACAATATGCTTTCCAGATAGCGAGTTTTGCATCAAAAAAACCCCGTTCAGTTTATGTTAAAAAAGAGTTTCGATCACCTGATATTTTATAGACGATCTTATACAAAGGCAAGACTGAATAGAAGTATAAAATACAAAAGGGGTTGGTTTGATATTCAAGGAGCTTAAAAAGATATGGGGATATTCACTTTATAAATCAGCGCAAAAAAATAGAAACATAATAAAAAAGGCCTTCAAGATATCTTTCTTTTAAACCTTTTTCAACTGGGCGCCATTTTCTAAATATTGCATGGAACAGTGTGAACAAAACAAATCTGATGAAAGTTTTTCACCGCACTCACAGACCCATCCGGTCTGTTTTGCAGGATTTCCAACAAACAAAGCATAATCCGGCACATCCGTTATCACAACGGCACCTGCGCCCACAAACGCATAAGCACCAATTGTATGGCCACAAACGATGGTGCAATTCGCCCCAAGCGTTGCGCCTTTTTTTACAATCGTCGGTCTCGCTTCATCCATCCGTCGGATATGCGCCCTGGGATTAAATACATTGGTAAATACCATGGATGGACCGCAAAAAACATCCTCCTCCAGAGTCACGCCCTTGTATAACGAAACATTATTCTGAATTTTACACCGGTTACCAATAATAACATCCGGTCCGATCACAACATTCTGGCCGATATTACAACTATCGCCGATACGGGAGCCGGAAATAATATGGCTAAAATGCCAAATTTTCGTACCGTCACCGATAGAGACCGCTTCATCAACATAGCTGGATTTGTGAACAAAATAATTCATAAAGACAATCCGTTTCATTTGAAAAACCTGCGTTTATCCATGTAAAACCACAGCTAAGAATCGGCCGCAGACACACTCGGATAAACGCAGATGATTTATTCTGGCAGGCCAAAAACCATTCGTTTAATTTCAGTTTTTGGATATTGAAAATTAACCAGAAGACCAACCTGAAGTCCCGCTGCTTTTAATATACTTTTGTCTGCGTTCATCTGCGTGGGTCAGCGGCCAATTAATCCGGCCTACCGTTTCAAAAATGGATGATAATCCCCTTTTAAACCGACAGGTTCAGCATTTCTGATGGTATAAACCGTCTCGATGCTCGGCCTTGCTTCAGAAGCCCTGAAACCGCCGCCAGTAAGGACATCCTTATAACTGAGAGTATGCAGATCCGTAAAACCCCCGCTGAATTCAAGTTCTTCGCCCTCAACCGTAATTGACCGAAAAGTCCGCTGTCCCGCGTCAGCAACTTCTTTTGGCAGCATTTTGTCATCCACACTTAAAAACCACCTGACCCGGGCATTTTCCAATTCAAGAAAACCCGAGGCTTTGTCGGCTTCCAGTAAATTCACAACATTTTTCTGAATCGGCCCGAAGATCCAGATCAGCATATCAAAAAAATGAATACCGATGTTTGTTGCGATTCCCCCGGATTTATGAACGTCACCCTTCCATGAAGTAAAATACCATCGCCCCCGGGAGGTGATATAAGTCAGATCCACATCATATTTTTTTTCCTTTGGCCGCATCTCCACCTTCTTTTTCAACTCAATAATCGAAGGATGAAGCCTGAGCTGCAGGATATTATATACATTTTTTCCGGTTTCACGTTCCATTTCTTCCAGACCGTCAATATTCCATGGATTCAGCACCAAAGGCTTTTCGCAAATAGCATGGGCCTGACTCCTCAACGCAAACCGAATATGGGCATCATGGAGATAATTCGGCGAACAGATGGATGCATAATCCACCTTGCTGCCTTTTCTCCGCAATTTGTCAACATGCCGATCAAAGCGTTCAAATTCTACAAAAAAAGCAGCTTCCGGAAAATAACTGTCAATAATACCAACACTATCATTGGGATCTAAGGCAGCCACAAGCCGGTTGCCCGTATCCTTTATGGCCCGCATGTGACGCGGTGCAACAAAACCAGCTCCGCCCAGCAACAAAAAATCCTTCATCTCGTCTCCTTTAATTATTGAATATCCATTTCAAAAACAAGCGCCTGGGAAATTATGATATCGTACTTTGGAAAAAAATTAATGCGTTCATCTCGTCAATACTTCCTGGATAATTTTTATATCATTTAAATTATTAATACATTTTAAATACTTGGATAATTTTCGAATATCCTTTTTTTTGGGCAACACTGAGTGGAGAATCACCCTGCAAATTTTCAAGGCCAATGTTTGCACCGTTTTTCAGTAGCAGCTTGACAAGCGTCATATTATTTCTGTGTACAGCTTTTAAAAGCGCCGTCTCACCAAAGGCATTCTTTGCATTTACATTGGCACCGCCGGATATTAATAATTCGGAAACAGGAACATCCTCAGCGGATACAGCATAAATTAACGGGGTCCACCCATCATCATTGGATCGATTAACTTCAGCACCATTTTTCACTAAAAGTTCAGCATATTCAAAATGACCATTTTCACAGGCACACATCAGGGCGGTCTGCCCGTTTCCGGCCTGCAAATTTACATCTGCTCCTTTATTTATAAAGAGTTGCATCAATTCCATGTGTGTATTTTTTGCAATCTTCAACGCTTTATCGAATCGCTTTTCAATGTCGGATTCAAGAGGAATTGATTTATCTTTAAATATGGTTGATACACGAGTATTCTGCTGACATATTTTCATTATTACAGATTGAAAATTTTTATCTGAAGTATTTACATCCACTCCATTATCAAGAAGTGCTTTCGAAATTAAAAGGTAGTCTGTCTTTAATTGTTCAGCAATTGAATTAAATTTTTTGTCCGGTATCTCAGTTGATAAGGTACTGTTTTTGAGGGTATCAAAAAAAATTTCCATTTTAGTATCTGAATCATATTCAGGATCGACCTTCGCCAAAGCCTTAAGTACAACAATCAGATCGTATCTTTTTATCGAATATCCTGCATCCGTATTTTCATCGGATGACGCATTCATTGTCTTTTCAACGCGATCAAAAATATTATTCATAATTGTGTAGTAATCTGCTCCGGCGATTATTACACATCCATCTTCACCCTCATCATTTTTTATTTGTATATCAATTCCCTGATCAATCAAAAACATTATAAGTTCATAATTTGCCTTTTTTGCAGTTATGTGTAATGCCGTGCTGCCGTCCGGACCGGTTCCCTCAAGATCTGCGCCGTTTTCAATAAGGAGACGGGCCACATCTTTATTGCCTTTTTTAAATGCCAGTAACAGTGGTGAAATTTCTCCCTCACTTGTATTGTTGACAGTTGCGCCATTATCGATCAAAACCCTGACCAGACTTTTATTATCCTCATTAATCGCAAAATGAAGTGCGGAAAAACCATAATTATTCATCAACGAAAAATCGGCGCCACGACTAATTAAAAAACTGACGACGTCTTCATTTCCAGCAGAAGCCGCTGCCATCACTGCAGTCATCCCCTGTTTATTTGATAAATTCACATCCGCGCCACTATTAACCATTAATTTTACCATTTCCAGATTACTGCTTGCCGAAGCTTCCAATAATGCAAATTCGTTTTTTTCATTCACACAATTTATATCTATATTTTCTTGCAGTAATTCTTCGGCTTTAATTATATCATCCTGTTGTGCGGCTTTTATCAAAGGGTATTTATCTTGTATCCCAAGCATCTCACATCCTGGTTGTGAGATGATAATTAATAACACAAAAACCATTTGAAACATGATAATAATTTTTCTCGAACCATCCATAAGATTAATCACGCAAGCCCTCCACTAACTTTATAACGACCGAAAATACCAAAATAATTTCATTTAATCTTAACTACTTACAATTACACGTCCTTCTTTTCCTCGTTCTTTTTTACTTTTTTATTCTCCAATTCCATCCTCCTGACTCTCAACAACGTTTCTTCAATTAACTTTCTATTAAATGAAATCACGTCACCGAGCAGTCCCACGATTAAAACCTGAAACCCGACGATAAAAAGAATCGTTGCCAGAATAAGTGATTGAATATGCCCCCCCCCCTTGCCAATCACAAAAAAATACAGATATCGAAAAGATGGAATCATCGCTGACAAAATAAAAAACGCGCCAATAAAAAAGAACGTACGGAATGGTTTGAACATGGCATACATCCGGATCATCGTTGAGAACTGCTGCATGATAAAACGGGGTATACTTTTGACCAGTCTTGATTCCCGGGTTTTGGGATTGGTTCCGACAGGAACACTGGTAATATTTAATTTCTTATTGCCGGCCTGAATAATCGTTTCCACTGTGTAGGAATAAGAGGAAACAACATTTATCTGCATTGCCGCTTCCCGGGAAAATGCCCTGAATCCGCTGACTGTATCCGACACCTGGGTACCGGAAAGCAGACGCACCATCCTGCTTCCCAATTTCTGGAGCTTTTTTTTGATAAAACTGAAATGAGCGATTGTATCAGTCTGTCGATCCCCGATTACAATATCTGCTTCATGATTTAAAATCGGCTGGACCAGTTTTGCGATATCTGCGCCATTATACTGGTTATCACCATCCGTATTAACAATAATATCCGCATCGAATCGCAGGCAGGCCTCCAGTCCGTTCATGAATGAAGTCGCAAGCCCCTTATTACAGGTATTCTGAACAATATGATCAACGCCCAGTTCCCTGGCAACATCTACCGTCCGATCATTACTGCCATCATCGATTATCAAGATTTCAATCAAATCAATCCCTGCAATATTACGGGGAATATCTTTGACTGTTTCCGGCAACGTCTTTTCTTCATTGTAACAGGGAATCTGGACGATAAGTTTCATAAAACCTCAAAACGGAATATCATTCAATTTTTATATTATATATTTGAGAAATAATAATTGACTTTCAGAAGACGTCAAAAAAGATATCTTCATCGGATTCAACCATAAGCGAATAAGCCGTATATCATTTTTGATTATTCATTCTTTTTAACCATTCCTCCCATAATATTGATGTATTTTCAAAGCTAAACGATTCACGAATTGAAAGTACCTCTTGGCGAAGTTTCATATACAGGTCAGGATTTTCGATTAACTTTAATATATTTTCACTCAACGCGTCTGAATTACCGGGAGTTATAATTAAACCATTTTTTTCATGTTCAATTATATCCGAAATTGTTCCCACGTTCGTTGATATGGGTACTGTTCCTGAGGCAATCCCTTCGACAATCGAAAAAGGGAATCCTTCCATATCAGAAGCAATTAAATTAATTTTTGCATTTGAAAAAAAAGAATTGGGCTTTACTTGATGCCCTGCAAAAAAAATATTTTGGTTCAGTCCCCTGCCCCTAACATCATTCTCCAGCTCTTCACGCAGCGGCCCATCCCCCACAATGCAGACTTTAATGTCCGGATAGTTTCTTTTTACCTGATCAATTGCAGCAATGATCAAATCCACTCTTTTCCTGAAAATTAAATTCCCGACAAAAATACAGTCATATTTTCTTTTATCCGGCGGTATATTTTCAAAAGAGGAAATATCTATGGCATGAGGCAAATGAAATATTATATTTTCCGGATAATTTTGACTGACCATCTCTTTTTTCATTAGGTTGCCGGTAACGGTAAACAGTTGTGCATTCCGCAGAAAAAAATTCAAAAACCGACCATACCAGGACTCACAATCCCGATACCAATCACTTCCGACAAAACCGATATGAACAGGTTTCCCGGTCCACCATCCCGCCAGTAAAGCAAAAAAACCATAGGGGAAGGCAAAAAAGGATACGATAGCCATAACTTCAGGACGCCTGGCAAGCCTTATTGAGTGCATAAGAATTTTCAAAAACTGTACAAGTTTACTTTTTGACTGAATTTCATGATATCTGAAATTATCGTTCAATAAAATAGAACCCGGCGGCCTGGGGCGAATAATATGAACCAAAGAGACATTGCTGCTCATGGCCAGTGGTTTTAAATGATAATATACATTTGAGTCGCCCATTCGAATGATTGCGACAATTTCTCTTTTACTGTTCATGATCAATATCATTCAACATATTTTATCCTTTGTAAATCCCACTTCCAGACAATCGATAAACCATTGCGCGACATCGCACTTATCAGCAATAATTTGATGGTGAACGGCTTTCATTTCGAATAATTTTTCAGGAACACCAAGAAGCTCGTCCAGTTTTTGGAATAACTGTTCAACGTCTTTAGGATGAAATGAAATGGTAATCCCGTAACGGCCCTCCAGTTCATTCAGATACCCGAGCCGTCCGGAAAAAGTGGATACCCTTAAACTCGGTGTTCCCATAACAGCGGCCTCAGCCGCCATTGTCTGGCTGTCTCCCACAATCATTTTTGCAAAGGCCATCGCATCATGCATTAAATGCGGCGGAATAGCAAACCGCATATCCGACCATTGTTCGGGCAACGGCCCTTCACTTGAAATAAAAACGCTTCCATGAGATTTCAACTTGTTAATGATCGTTGATTTCGCTTCAAGAGATAAACCGGATTCATTGACATCATGGGTGGCTACCATATCCACAAACCGCACGATAAAGAAAGGTTCACCGGGTTTTACCCCGAGCATTTCCAGCACTGCGGGGTCCGGCGAAAAGTGATTGGGGTGCAGGTACGCGGTTTGTTTGTATCCCGGATATTTCACATGCTTTTTCCCATAATTTTCCGGCAAAGAATCCGGAGTGGTAATCACATGCGCGAACGGCGCAGCCGCCTTAAAATGGATCCCCGCTGCCAGTCCGTCATCCGTATCAAATATGCCGGTAGCCCCGATCAAACGGGCAACCTGAACACCGGCCGGATTACGGGTTAAAATCACATCCGGTTTAAATTTTAATGCCAGCCGGAGAATCGCAAAATCCCGAAGCACCAGTTCCTGAAACTGCCGGAAGCGATTTTTCGCCCCGGAAAAACCAATGGTCTGATATTCAAATCCATAAAGATCAAGGAGTTTAAGCGTGACATCTTTTTCACGGGCAATAACGGCTGTCTGGTGTCTTTTTTTTTGCAATCCCCATATGATATGCTTAAAAAAATGAACATGAGCAGGATGAACAATATCAAATAAAACCCGCATCACCGCATTTCCGATTGACTGATTTGTTTCGTTTTCAACAAATATTCAACAATCCGCTGAGCAGCTTTGCCGTCCCATTTTTCCGGGATTCCCCCCTTAATCTGCACACCGTTCATAATTTTTGCCGCTGTTTCAAGAATTTTTTGAGGATCATTGCCGACCATATAATTTGTTCCCACTTCGCAGGTAATAGGTCTTTCCGTGTTGGGCCGGATCGTTACACAGGGGACCCCCAGAATCGTTGTTTCCTCCTGAAGTCCGCCGCTGTCTGTCAACACCATTTTCGCATGCATGTTCAGACTTAAAAATTCCAGATATCCCATGGGTTCCATCACCCGGATAAGACCTTTCTCAAAACTGTTTGAAAAATAATGCGACAAACCAAAAATTTCAGCATTTTTTTTTGTCCGGGGATGAAGCGGAAAAATTAACGGAATATCGCGGGCAATCTGTGAGAATGCTTCCAGAATTCCGCTTAAAATCTCCGGATCATCAACATTAGATGGCCGATGAAGCGTAATGGTGGCATACTGACGCGGCTGCAATCCAAGTTTTTGAGGCATATTCTGCTTTTCCGCCTTATCCTTAAACCGATACAGCGTATCGATCATCACATTGCCCACAAAAAAAATACGATCTTTGGACACCCCTTCATTCATCAGATTTTCAATGGCAAAATGATCGGTGGCAAACAGATAATCACACAAAACATCAGTACAAAGCCGGTTGATCTCTTCCGGCATGCTCATGTCCCGTGAACGCAATCCGGCTTCCACATGCGCCACTTTAATCCCCAACTTTTTTGCTGTAATGGTGCAGGCCATGGTTGAATTCACATCCCCCACCACAACAACCAGATCCGGCTTTTCTTTTAAACAGATTTTTTCAAATGCCACCATAATCTGAGCGGTCTGTTCGGCATGGGAACCGGACCCTACCCCCAGATTCACATCCGGTTTGGATATGCCCAGATCATCAAAAAAAGACTGGCTCATCTGATTATCATAATGCTGCCCGGTATGTACAAGAAGGTGTTGGATCTTATCCGAATGAGCATTCATCGCCTCAACGATCGGCGCTATTTTCATAAAATTCGGCCGCGCACCCACAACATTAATGATCTTCATCGTCTCTTTTTTTCCGATCTATCAACTTTGAAATTCAAGGAAATCCTTTAGGGTATTCCAGGCAAGTTCATATGTGTAATCACATGCTTTAACAAGCCCTTGGTTTTCCAATTCTGACAATTCACCTTTATCAATAAATTTCTGCAATTGCCTTAATGCTTATTTATAATTTCCAAATCGCTGTTCCCAACGGATATCTATATTTTCAGACATCATCACTCACTACCTCTTTTTTAATGTCATTAACAGAATTTGGTTTTGATTAAGCGATAATCATCCCTTGAATTAAATCTGATTCCAATCAGTTTGAAATCTAAGAGCAACGGTTAAACCAGATTATTCATATAGCAGCGAAAAAACAGCTTTCCTTTTATTCAAAGAAATTCTGTCAGCTTCATTGTAAACCAAATAATCCTCATAATTCTGGATCATTTATAAAATTTCCTTTTCATCAAGGCCGCAGAATATTGGTAAACATTCAAATTAATTGAAAAATAGCTTGAATAAGATTAAAAGGCAAGCAAACCTTCTGTCATGTATTACTCTGATATTAGGTTTACAATTTTCCTCGCAGCATTCCCGTCCCCATATACGTTCTCTCCGGCTTTTCCGGTTTTAATATTTGCTACTGCCTGAATAATTTGTCCTTTATTTGCACCAACCAGGACATTCCACCCTAAATCACATGTTTCTGCCCACTCCGTCTCTTCTCGAAGCGTTATACATGGCACACCCAGCCAATAGGCCTCTTTCTGCATTCCGCCGGAATCAGTTAATACAGTTGCCGCTGAACGTTCCAGCATCAACATATCCAGATAAGCCACCGGATCAATGAACCGAATTCCCGTAGTATCAATTTTATTTTCTTCTAACTTATTACGAGTCCGGGGATGCAATGGAACAACAATTGTTTTTCCTTTTCCACAAAGATCACATAAAGCATGACAAATGGATTTAAGTTTGGAAGGATCATCCGTATTTTCCGCTCGGTGTAATGTCCCGAGAATGTAATTACCGGGTTTTAGTTCAAGTTCAGACAAAATATGACTCTGTTTTTTCGCCATCTCGCTATAATAAAGGATCGAATCATACATCACATCACCAACCAGATAAGCTTTTTGTTTCAATCCTTCATTTTCAAGATTTTTAATTGATGTCTCGGTAGGGCAAAAAAGCATATTGGACATATGATCGGTCAGTACCCGGTTGATTTCTTCCGGCATTTTCTGATTAAAACTTCTCAAACCAGCTTCAACATGTGCAACCGGAATATGAAGTTTTGCGGCCGCAAGGGCGCCGGCCAGTGTTGAATTGGTATCTCCATACACAAGAACCCTGTCCGGTTTATGCTCAGCATATATTTTTTCAAGTTCTATGAGCATCCTGCCGGTCATTTCACCATGACTGCAGGAATTAATGTTGAGATTTATATCAGGATAAGGAATTTCCAACTGTTCAAAAAAAACGTCACTCATCGCATGATCAAAATGCTGACCGGTATGTACAATAATTTCCGTCACCATTTTATCAGGACACCTTTTATTATATTTCTGTATTGCCCGGCTTACCATAGCTGCTTTGACAAATTGCGGTCGTGCGCCAACTATTGTTATGAGTTTCATTGATTAATCTTCCTACTTGACTGTAACAAATTCAACTGATCGACAGATTGAACAAAGTTAATATATTGTTTCATCTTAACGCTCCAGTCCATATACTTTAAAGCATAATCTCTCATATATTCAGCCAGATCTTTTTTTTTGCTTATGTTTTCGGCAAAATGAATTACCGCTTGAAAATCGATCAAGCTATTGTCATTGGGAAATTTCAAAAAAAATTGCTTATTCTTATCAACCTGCTGTAAATCCGGATCATCATAGGCCAGAACATAAGGCAAGCCCCTTGCCGTGTATTCACGCGTTTTTAATGAACAAGCCTCGTTCATCCTTTTCGTGTATAACTCCAATGTGCTGATACCAATATTTGAATTTTTTAATATGTCATCAAGGTCATTATCAGATTTATAGCCATGGCATATGATTTTGCAATGTTCATTTGAAACTGAAATGACGTCTGATTTTCTGACATCCCCGATAATATGCAAATTAATGTTCACACATCCTTTGTAATCATCAATCGATCGAACTAACCGATCCACTCCATGCCAGGGAGATGGTTTACTGGCGACAATAACAATGTCCAGACATTTACCGTCAAATTTTTTGAATCCGGTTTTGGATACTTTTTCAACCGTTATACCATTTGGAATAGTTATCGTTGGAACGTTATCACTGATTCGACTTAATTCATATTCAATGATTTCATTTGTAACCCCGATAATGCCCTTAGCTTTTTGAAGCATTTTCGGGCCATTCGCTTGTTCAAGTTTTAATCTGAATCCTCTTGCAATTTTATCGTAGACAGGAAGATTGCTCTGAAGATGGGATTGATATTCCGGGACTTCCAGGGTGTGATGTTCTGAAATAATATTATATTTTTTAAAAAACCTGCCCCCTGACGGATCTCCATTACAATACCTTAAAATGATGTAATCATATTTTTCCAGATTCAGACTGCGTTCGATGAGTTGATAACGGTCTAAAAAAAAATAATAATATTTGATGGGTAAATAATTGTATGGGAAGCGAACATATCGAACCAGTCCTGACGCGTCGTTTTTTTCACCATTTATATTGATAAAGTCAATATTTGTGATCCCGGCTCGCCTTGCGCCCTCGGCCATAGCCAATAATTTATTCTCAATATTCGGAGCGGTATATTTAAAAAAATTAATATACGCGATTTTTGGATTTTTAATATTCTGTTTCAAAACAATTTTCTTTCCCCCCAAACATCCTGAAATTTTTTCTTACAGAACCGCACCCTTGCCCCTTTTAATTTATAAATTTGTATCTAAGCAACCACCAGTCGGGTGTAGGCCCATCATATGGCCTGCTATCTCCAAAGTCTTGGTCAAAGATTGACCATGAAAAAAATGATAAAATCTCAAAACCTGCTTCTTCCCACTTTGAATCAATCTCAGTACCACTGTCCTGGTAGATCACAGCATAATCAGCATTCCATGCTTCCAGTTGTCTTTTGACATCGTCAACACTTCTACCCCAGAAATCAGGAGCGCCTTCATAATTTAGTTGTGTTTTTCCCCAAAAATCCGGCATAAAATGGATTTCTTTACAAGCTGCTACATATAGCGGCGCTTCTAAAATAACCCTGTAACCATCAAAAATATTACTATAAATACCATGCGGATCATTAAAAGCCATAAGTACTCGTTGGCCTTTGGAAACCGGAGATAAAAACTTTCTCATTTCTGTTATTATGGGGTGAACATAAAATGGCTTAAAAACTGGGACAATCGCAAAATATGTTCGTGGCATTTGAACTAAAAGAGGCATTGGAGATACCAAAATCCAATACGAAAATAGCAAAAAAGGGCTGTTATTTTGCACAATCATCATTAAAGCGGTTGCCACACTAAAGACTAACATAAAAATTGTCTGATCGTCAGCAAAGCGTGCAATTAGCCTATTTACAAGAAAAATAATTATTGAAGTTACCAATAACCAGGGAACACTCCGCTCAAAAAAGAATAAAATAACTGCAAACTGAATATAAATAAAAAGATAATAAAATAACTGCAGATCAAATTTAAAACTTAGTCTTCTATATTTTACATTCCTATTTGCCATACCAAGAGAGATAGCCAAAGAATAAACACTTTTCAGCAAAGCCCCTTTTCCATTTCTAATTAACGGTATGAAATGGGTTAATATTTTTAAACCAGCAGGAATGGTAGTTAATACAGGCAAAAATGAAAAAGTTGATATTGAAATAAAAACCGACAAAATACATGCTAAAAATACAATGGTAAAAGAACTAAAACAAGCCCCAAACCATGCAAGGGCTGCAAGGTACCAGTTCCCTGTCAGCCAACCGTAAAGCCCGACAGGCATAAACAGCCAGCCAAGGGCGTTATAATTTTGAATCACAAATGTATTAGCATAAAAAGTAGTTGAAAAAAGAGATAGCATCATAACAGCGACCCCCCAGAGAGAAATCACACAAACCTGATCAAAATATACCAAATGAGAAATCCACCACCCAAAAAGCCCGCAAAGAGGAACAACAGGTGCAAAGAATCTGTAGGCATATAAAGAGAATAAAGTATAAAACCAGAGATTGCCCAAAAAAGTTTCCCCAATGCCAAGGGTGGGGCTTGTTCCCGACCTACCGTACTTATAAAAATTAAGTGCCCGGGTCCAATAAAAAAGATTATTAATGCCTGTTCTTGGATTAAATCCATTATAATCTTGCCATTTTCCTTCAAGCAGAATCCGGCAATTCCACAAAGATCGTACAAGTTGTATAGGAGTGACAAAAAAAGTGATCGCCGGATAAAAGAAAATGGCCAGAACCCCTTTATAACCGGCTTTTTCAATTAATTTATTATATTTTCGATAAATTTCTTCTTGGTGCCACATATTTATAACCTTATTCTATTAATAGTAATCTTTTGCCATGCAAGTAATCGGTGCGTCTTACTCACTGACAATAGAACTAAAATAAAAATAGCCACTAAACAGCATAACCATACCGACCAGACCTCGCCCTTATGCGAATAACCATATAATATATAAGTACATGCAATAACACCTACCATCACTTCAGCAAAAAGAATCCATAAATTATGCCCAACATACCACAGCTTTTCGCTGATAATTAAAGCCAGGACTACCCAAATAAAAAAAGATATGGATGTAGCTATCGCAGCACCAAAACCTCCAAACTTCGGCACAAATAAATAATCAAGAAAAATATTTAAAAGGGCTGCAATTCCGGATAATAAAGGAACAATCATGGTCTTTTTCTTTATCCAAACTCCCGCTGACGCGATAAGAATAAAGCCATAAAATATCACATACCAGGCCAAAATCCCTACAACTGGGTAGGCACTATGATAAGCAGGCGCGGTAAACAATCGTACAAGGATGGGGGATAGAGTTGTTATGAAGACTACCCCTGCGACACCTAAACCGAGATAAAGCCTACCGATCGCCCGAAAAAGATCAGGTCCGTCATCGCTGTGCATGGAATCCATGGCAAGAGGCCACCATGCGAGTCTAAAAGTCTCGACTGCAATTAATATAATCGAGGCAAATTTCGCGCCAATTGCATAAATCCCAAGTGCTGCCTCCCCGTGATAATAATTAATAAACCACCGGTCTGAAGTCCTTAATACATACATTGCAAGACCTACCGGCAAGAACGGAGCACCAAACGTTATCAGCTTTGGCCACCACTCCTTATGCCAAACTTTAAGATGGATATAATCACGTAAAGAGTACCAGCCGCAGATTGATGCAACACCTGCCCCGACCAACATGCCACAGAAATATCCGATAATTCCGAAGTTAAAAACAACAACTAGTAACACAATCAATGCTGCAGACAGCAATGTCTGCCCTAATGTGACAAGCATATATCCCAAAGGCTTATAAAGCAGACGATAAACTTGAGCGCTTTGATTCTGGACTTGACCAAAAAGAGCTGCGCTAAAGGCAATCGCAAAATATTCCCATGAAAGGTTCCCATTGAAAAAAAACTTATTTAGCAGCGGAGCTGATAGTGTCCCAAAAAGAACAATGGTCCCGCCCCATGCAAGACGCCATTGCAATACAGCAGACACTAAATTTGCCTGCGCCCTTTGTCCCCCTTTTTTTTGCTCAAAGAAAAAAAAACTTTGGGCGGAATCCATGCCCATCACTAAAAAAGTACCCAGAAACCCATTAATCACTACAAGCATTTCTATCGTACCGAACTCAGCAGGAGAAAAAATGCGGGTGTAAACAGGCAGCAGGAAAAAACCAACAGCCTTTGCAGCTGCACCACCAATGCCATAAATAATGGAATCTTTACCGAGCTGCTTAAAACGGGATATCATTTTATTTCTGATTTTTCATATATATAACTTGTCACCAAATTAAGGTCCATCGGTAACCAAAAAAAGGGTGACCGCTTAAGATATTTCCTATTGAAATGGTTATCTAATCTTTGAAGAATGAAATCTGCGAAGTTTGGATGCTGCCAACAAATAATTTTATCGTAATTGATCCCGTACTTTTTATGCACATACCTTCTTGTAGTTAAAAACCGCCCTATTCCCCATGCTAATCCTCCCTCACACGGGATACCACCGACAATTAATCCCGAATTAGAGAGCACACGCTTCATTTCCAAAAGATAACTGTCAAGTGGATAGAGGTGTTCTAAAGAATTGAAGGATATGATGATATCAATGGATTTATCTTCAAATGGGAGACGATGCTCCTCAGATTCACAGTTTAATATTTTTTTAAAAGGAATTTTTGAATTTTTTAATTGCTTAGCAGCGATTTCAAGAAAATCTTGGTTTATATCACATAAAGCATACTCTTTCGGTTTTTCGTTTATATATTGTAAATGTCGAATAACACCCGGTCCAATTTCAAGTACCTTCTTACCTGCAAAATTCACACGCCTAACAACAGAATAAGCCATCCGAGAGACTCGGTCGCCAACACCTTTTTGTTGAGTATTATTATAAAAATCAAGCTTTTGTGATTTAAAAAAAGCAAGATCTTTATCCATGTTATCCGGATAAAGATTGTATTTTCGGCGGTCTCCAAACAAACGCTTATAGATAGGATAAGGTAAAATATTTCGAATTTTCAAATTATTCGACAAAGTTAATCTCCAGTTCTTTTCAAATTCTCATTTTGACTATGCATTGATACTATAATATTTTTGCATATCATTTTATAATTTTTATCTTCGCATCCTTGAAGTATCATTTAATCGTGAATCGGAATAACCTGTCGCCTTGTAGCTGATAGACGATGCCGGACTGTTTTCTCTGCCATTGGCAATTGAATTTAATAGCGGTAAATACTGATTGAAATTATCTTTATAGATGATCTTTTCACGCTCAAGTATAATATTAACGGGTTTTAAAAGAATAGTATTGTGCCGTATGTATGATGTTAAAATCTTAAGATTATGTAAAGTGTTGTTAATGGAACCGACTTCATCGATATACATACTTAAGATAGGTGTATTCGTTAATTGAAAGTCATCTCGTCGCATAAAACGTGTTCTTTCGGTAAAAGCCTGATAGCGATAAATAATATCCTTTTTCGTATTGACCCCAACAAAAATTAAACAATCGCTATTTTTTAATAGGCTGACTATTTCCTGCATTGAGTCGTCTTTATGATGTATACTGCAGGAATACTCATGCTCGGATGATGTATTCCTTTTTTTATAAGATGGGCATATGTTACATGCCGCACATCTGAATATATCAAAATCAATTAAGTCTATTATCTCAAAATCGTTATCTTCAAAAAATTCGTTAAAATAATCCTTTACGATCCCATGAAAATATTTATCCGGCGTATCCATGGTTATAATAATTTTTATCTTTAGTCTTTTACTTTTTTTATTATTTGTTCCGATTCCATTGTTTATAACTTTTACAGTACTTGAAACACGATGACCGAGTTCAATACATCTTTCGATACCCCAATTGTCTTCTAAAGCAGTTTGTAGGTCACCTGCAACAACGGTTCCGCCATATTGAGAGGTTGCCGGGCCATTTCCCACTGCGACCGCTCCTTGCGATAGCGCCTCAAATAGTCCATATATACAAGTTGTTTCTTGCCCGCCGTTTCTTTTTGCGCCAGTGGCGATCATACTAAATACTTTATCTTTAAGTAACTGCTCTTTGTTGGTGAGCTGCATAAATTTATTTGCTATTGATGAACGATCACCAAAATACACCGGACTACTTAAAACTATCCCTTTTGATATTCTAAGTAGATGGAAAAAATCATTCAGTTTTTTTTCGTTGATCTTTAATGAATCGATATCCTGGATATTATTGATATGAACCAAATCATCGTCAACAATAGTTGGAGTTGATTTCTTTCTTTGAGTAAATAACTCTAAGATTGAAATTATTTTAAAACTAATATTATTAGCCCTGACACTCAGCATCGCAAAAGCTAATGCAATATCAGAATTCGAAAATTTATAAGAAGAAGATTCAATATTCGAACTTAGCTCTAAATGATCTTTGGAAATCATGATAAATTCATTCAACTTATCAAAATGCCTAAATCTTGAACGTATAGACCCTGCGACCCCAAGGATTAAAGGTTGTTTCATATTTTATGAACCTCGTTTAGATTTCAGTTAATTTATAATTAACATGAATAGTTTTCTTATTTTGAATCGAATTTTGAATAAATGAAGTCAACAATTGTCCTGAAAGATTTGAAATTATTAATATCAGCCTCGGTTACCTTGATATTGAATTCATTTTCGACAGTCGCAATTAACCGCACCTGATTCAGTGAATCCCAATTCTCCATCTCAAAAAGATCTTCTGTTTCATCGAGCACAGATTTTTCTAATTCGAAAATATCCAAAAAAATGTCATTTAAAATCTCAATGATTTCTTCTTTTTTCATGTTTACACTCTCTTTTGTTTTTTCATATTATACAGATTAATTAGTTCATCTTTATTAACTTTATTGGAATTGTTTTTTGGAATTTTATCTATTATCAGAAATTCACTAGGGATCTTCTCTGGAGGCAATATTGATTTAAGTTTTGATATTATTCCACGACTATTTATTTTGGAATTTTCTTTTAATACAACAAAACCGATGATATCACTACCAAGCCATTGATTTGGAACGGCTAAAATAACACATTCATTTATAAAATCTAAAAAATATATCTCTTTTTCAATTTCAGAAATATTAAGACGATACCCTCCACGTTTTATGATATCGTCTTTTCGCCCCGCAATATAAATAAAACCATCGTCATCTTTGTAACCCAAATCCCCGGTATAAAGAATATTATAATCATGGCGAATATAATCGATTTCAGAATCATCTGTCGTTAAGTAGCCAGCCATTATCCCAGGCCCTTTCACAACGACCTCACCTTGTTGAAAAGGTTCACGAATCAATCTGTCTTCTTCGTCAAACATATTAATTTCATAGATATCAATGGGCTTTCCAACACTACCATTCTGACAGAATGAGCCATTGTTTAATGTAATTCCACAAGTCGCCTCAGTCATCCCATAGCCGACCAATAATGGGATCTTGAATTTTGATTCAAATTCACGAACAAGATGTTCGGAATGAGGAGCAGAGGCACTTCCAATAAATTTTATGGATTTTGGTTTTATATAATTTTCTGCGTCATACTCCCGAAGAAGTGAAGATATTATTGTAGGATTAATTTGAACAAAATTAATCGAAAATTTATCAATAAAGTCCCAGAATTTCTTAACATTAAAATTATTCACCAAGACTGTTTTTGCACCGGAAAAAAATGCCATTAAAACGTTTCTATATAAACCGGAAGCATGGTTTATGGGAAGAATACAAAGGTGTGTATCATGTTTTTCTAATTTGTATGCACGTAGCATACTTCTCGTTTCAACAATTAAATTTTCATAAGAAATCTGAATTGCTTTAGGCACGCCTGTGGAGCCGGAAGTAAAAACAAGATAAGCGACCTGTGAAGGAATGGTCGAGCTATATGTTTTACTTTTTTTTATAGTTAACGCATTATTTTCAAATGATATAATATTTGATGTTAACATATAAGCAGAATTTTTTTTAAATTCTCGATGAAATGCTTCTTTTTTGACCAATACAGGCTTAACACCGGCCAAGAATGCAGAAAACAATAAAAAGACAGATTCAATATCGTTTTTCAGAGGTACAAGAACAATATCTTGCCTGCAAAGTTTTTTCAAAACTGTATTCTTATAATTGTTGATTACTTCCCAAAACTCTAAATATCGTATTTGCTTATTCATTGTTATATCTTCAATAAAAATACTTTCTGCGTTTTGAAGACATATTTTTTCGATTTCTCCTATAAATTCTGAATGTTCCAAAATAATAAATCCTATGTTATATTTTCATCAGTTTTAGGAATTTTAAAAATTTCTTTTGCTGGATTTCCCTGGACAATTGTATATGGTGCGACTTTTTTTGCCACTACGCTTCCCGGAGAAACAATCGAACCTTCACCTACTGTTACGCCAGGCATAATGATTGAACCGACTCCAATAAAACAACCCTTTTTCAATAAAATTGGTTGAACCAGATAATTACATTTCATTATTGATCCACCGTATCTAAGCAGAGAGATATCTCTTTTGTGTTCCAATAAAATACATCCGGCAGCAATAGCAACATTATCCTCAATAGTTATTTTTTCAGCATGGTATAGCCCGATAATACAATCTTCGGCTATTCTGGTATTTTTACCAATAGTACAACCTCGTAACCGGTGAAAAAATTGCCTGGTCCAGTGCAAAGATAAGGTACTCCCTAAGAAAAAACTTCTTTTTGCCAGTTGCGCCAAAAAATTATTTTTATAGTCTTTAATAAAACTCATTAACACGAATGATATCTTGATATCTTTATACTGGGGTGGCAATTCAAAGCCAATTTTACAAAAAAAATAATACCAAAAACTGCCTTTTTCTTTAGGCCTATTCATAACAGATCCAAAAATTATTTATGTTTAAAAGGGTGGTGTTCAACTTTTCAACCCATTGATACGTTATCTAAAAGAGAGGTAACCTTTCTGGCTTCTTTCACTCCTCCCCAGACCGGTAAATTTATAGTTTTAAGTGCATATTTTGAAGCAATCGGATATTCGCCTGGATTGGCAGCACCATAAGCCTCCATCTCAGGGATACAATATTCTATAAGCCAACCAAGTTGAAGGCCGAAGCCAATAGTAGAAAGTAACCAGTGGTTTTTATTTTTCACTTGTACGACAAAATGTGAATAAGTTGCACCTTTAACTTTTAAGGGAAGAATAAAATCAGAATTCTCAAGTATAAAATCAAAATAATGTGATGCCGCAACTCGCCGATTGGTTATGATTTGTTTATACTTTTTAATATTTGTTAAGCCAACCCGCGCTTCTATATTACATAGTCCTTCAAGGTAGTCCTCAGGCATTTCGATTTTCGTCTCATCATAATATTTAACAAATCTATTAAGAAAACCTGATCGTTCAAGCCGATTAATCAACCCGTAAACAGGCCCCCAAAAACTTGGATAAACTGCTAATAAATAAAGCAACCGTTTACCGCTTTTTTTCCAGGAAGGGGCTTTCAATCGTGAATTACGCAAATTCTTTAATTTAAGAAACATCGCTTCATCATCAGTAGTTATCATTCCCCCAAAAATTGATGTCAGAATTTTGCTAATGTTTAATCCAAAGACTGCAGCAATGCCTTCTTTTTGAACTGGTCTGCCTTTCCATTCAGCAGCAAAACTGTGCGCGCAATCCTGAATAATCTGAACATGGGGATGCTTTTTTTTTATTTCATCCAGTTTATCCAAATTTACCGGATACCCAAAAAGAGAGGTTGCGATGATCGCTCCGGTGTTCTCATTGATCACAGACTCCACCTGATCAAGATCCATATTAAATTCACCTGCGGCACAATCTACAAAAACAGGCCGGTTACCGCTGAGAACAATCGCATGCGGGACAACAACGCACGTATAAGCCGGACAAATAATTTCCTTATCCTGAAAACCAAGCGCTTCAAAAAGAAGTATCATACCGGTCCGGCCGTATGGAAACGCCAGCGCATATTTTTGGCCCATCAATTTTGCAAAGGCTTCTTCAAATAATCTGACATCATCTTTGCCCGGAGGGCTGAACGCCGCCTTGAGTTCGGCCCAGCCCAGTGTAGGTTTTAAACGTGGAATCACTTTAAAGTATCCTGTCTTTGCCAATATCCGGAACTGGCCATATGAATTGAACGAAAAGGCTGGTCAATATTTAAAATTTTTAGCTCATTAATGTTTTTGAGAGGCCCTTCAAGTGAATCTTCAACAACGACAGTTTCTCCAAATACGACTCTTCTTTTATTAAAAACACCTAAGGATTTATGGCCGGTAATAAGCATCTTAACCAACATAACTTTAATCAGATCAGAAAAAAATCTGAAACGCATGATTGTTAAATTAAGTGTACGCAATACAATCATCTGCCAGGGCAATAGCAATGAATTGTTTATTTTATTAAATTCCGAAGTTATTTCTAAAAAATCTTTTTCGATTATAATCTTGTTATCTGAACAATATAATTGATTAGAGTATAATCGTTTTTTCCCATTCACTAATGCCGCCCCCTGAACATGATGCACATCACCATCTTTGTAAAAAACAGAGCCGATGCCTCCTTTAAACAATGAAAACAAAGCATAATAATGAGGACGATTAACAACCAGCAAACCCGCATCACTGAAATATTTTTCTAACGGTACCATGCTGTTAAATGGGAGATTATTATCCTTTCTTAAGAGATCCGACTTTTCCAGACTGTCCACTTGAGCGGCACGGACATAGGCATTAAACATGGGGATTAGATTTGGTTCGTCCATGCTCAGCAAGGTAACACAAGTCATATCCATTATAGACTTACGCATAAACGCATGCAGCATATCAGCTTTATCAAAACTGGCTGCAAGCATTGCAATCCCCGCCGGATAATAAAAACGGGTATTCCGGCTGCCATAATGGCCGCCAAACGAGCCATCAGGATGTGCACAGTACGTTAAAAAACCGACTGCTTTATTCAGAGAATCTCTCAATTTATCAGTTGGATTCATTTGATAAATATCTGCAAGATAACATATCGCCAGAGACATATAGCCGGGATCAGCACCTTCATACTCCTGATACCATCCTTCGGATGACTGATGCGAAAAGACTCTTTCCAAAATTTCAAGCCCACGATTCACATCATTTTCTTGTGAAATTTGACGCCACTTAATCAAAGCAGCCGCCGCTGTAGCCAGGTGATTTGATATAACGCCATGCGTTTCATCAGATTTTTTTAAGAATCTAATTAAAGGTCTTACAATTTCAATATATTCTGCTCTCTTTTGTTCATCGATCTTTTCACATAGAAGATCGATACATGATAAAAGATCATAGGCAACCAGGGCTGTTACACAAAAAGACCGCTCATGCGGAAAGGCTTCTTCAAGACTGCCATCCGGATATGTCAGCTTTTTTGTGCCGTCAAAAATTGCATCAATAATCTCAATTATCTTCTGCTCGTGCACCCATTCCGGAAGCAGACCGGCATGAACCAGTCGTGCCAGGCCATGGGCCGCACCCTGAAACGTGGCATTCCCGAAATCGATTAACTTCCAGGCCCAGTGGAACCTGTCACCAATTCCCCGGGTGGGACTCAGCGGATCAACATCAAACAAGGCTAAAACCCTGGGAAGTGTCGCATGGACCTGCTCCAGCCATGGATTCATGAAATCATCTCCAGAAGATGTTTATACCCGTCGCCCCATCCATAATCCCTGGAAAAAACCCTTTGATGCCATATGACAGCAGCTTTTCCATGTACCGCCCGTATTTCATTGATCCAGTCGCTCATTTTTTCCTTGCGCTCTTTATCTGGCATGGACTGATAATCATAAAAATGTGAATCCATGAACACCGTTGGAAGTGCCTTTATGCTATAACCTGTGTTATTCACATGATTCCATGGATTGTACAAAAGAGCAGTCGCGCTTCTGAAGCCCGGTCGATCATTAAACGCCAGAGTGGTATCAGTTTTAAATCCTGCATCTTCCTGTGCCTGCCACGTTTTTTCCCAGGAGAAACGGAGCCAGTGCTGGCGGCAATATTCAATTTTCTTCCCCAGACTTTCTTCTAAGCTTTGTTTTTCTATTTTCATTTTATCCGCATCAGCCCAGGTATCAAATCCCTGGTGCAATCCTATCTGCCAGCCGTCCGAACAAAGGCCACTTAACTTTGACGCTATTCGATCATCCTTAACATCATATCCCGGATTCATTATCCAGGATTTAAAGTTTCTACCTTTCCGTCCGCCATAAAAATTAAAAATACTATTTCGATTATTTCTTTTTTCCAGATTCTGTATTTGATCAAAGCACCAGTAGTTGTCCTGGGTAAAAAAAAAACGAAAGGCCTTACACATTGACAGCCCGGCCTCCGTGAAGCGGCCTTGAATTATATTGCGTACAAAGTTAAGTCCATAGAATGCTGTCTGCTTGATTCGAATGGGAAATGTTTTTTCAACCGCATCGACATCGTGCGTCAGGATGATTTCGGCTTTCGGTAATGATCCAAAAAGCATTTCTTCATCGTTACCTGCCTCTCGTGCCGCCCATCGACGTAGAAAAAGAAAAATCCGGTTCACCCAGGCATGTTTCCAGATTCGATTGTCCCAATTTTTCAACCGAAAGGAGTACGAATGGATTGGACCATATTTTTTTTCAAACTCAACTTCGGCAATGCCTGCAATAAACCAGAATGCAGCAGAATACCAGTCAACATTTTGCCATACAGTTTTTTGATCATTGATAATTGAGTCCTTTGGCACAAGAAGCCTGGCGGAAATCCCTAAATCATCCGCCCAATCCGGAAGTACAATCATTTCCATTGAAGGCGGTATGGTTTTAGATGAAAAAATATCTTGAGGCGGCCGGTGAGGAATCGGCAAATCCAAAATTTTATCAGAATTTTTGTGCCAATAATCACCACCCTGCTCGATTATATATTCTCTAACTTGCATCAAAAAACTCACGTTGCCATAATTCCAGACACAATGCCCCCCATAGTTGACGCCCGAATTTGCCCTCATCTTTGATCAGTGACATTAATTCCTGATTATTAAACATCCCCCTTTCCTGACATGTTTTGCTGAAAAGGATATCCGAGACGAACTCTCGAAGCGGCCCGTCCCACCATTCATTTAAGGGTACCGGGAATCCCATTTTATCCTTACGATTGATTATTTGTTCGGGCAGAAGCGTACCGACCGCTTTTTTTAACAAATACTTTGTACTTCCGCCCTGGAATTTAAGGTTCGGCGGAATATGGGCAACAAACTCTGCTAACCGCGGATCAAGAAGCGGTACTCTGGATTCAAGAGAAACAGCCATGCTGACCCGGTCTTCTACCTGCAAAAGAGCCGGAAGCAATGTCTGCTGATCAAAGTGAGTCATTTTATTGAAGTAAGATTGTGTGTCCGGTCGATTAAAAATTGTTTGGAACTGAGAAAAAACATCATCCCGATTATATTCTGCCCAAACATCGCTATGAAGAATATTTTTTAAATTATGGCTTCGATCAATCAATCTGAAATAACGTTCATCCATTGAATCAAACACACCGTCTTTCCAGAAAGACTGAATTAAAGGGACATACTGCTTCAGAATAGAAAGGTTGGGAATAATGGAAGACAAGGTAACAATATGCTGTCCTTCTTCCTGAGTTTCATAAATGCCGCCTTTTAAACATTGTTCAAGATAAGCGACCAGATAACGGGCATACCCCCCGAATATTTCGTCACCTCCCTGCCCACCCAAAACCACTGTAACATGCTTCTTGGCCAGCTTAGACACAAGGTATTGCGGAAATAATCCGGGGCCTGCTGCCGGTTCATCCATGTGGTAAATCAATTTGGGCAGACACTCTATAAAGTCATTGGCAGTCGGTATGACTTCAAAATATTCGCTTCCACTTTCCTGAGCAACTTTTCGGGCATATCCACTTTCATCATACTCCGGTCCTTCTCCAAATTTACCCGTAAAGCTTTTAAATCCGTTACCATAGATATTGGATGCCAGTGCCACAACCGTACTGGAATCCACACCGCCACTCAGATATCCACCCACCGGAACGTCACTGCGAAGCTGGCCTTCGATCGAGCGTTGCAATAACATCTGCAGTTTATCAATAAAATATTCTTCAGTGTGGTGCGTATCTACGTCAAAGGAAATGTTCCAGTATTTGTCTATCTTGATCGGGGAATCGGATACCTGCTTTACCAAAAAACAACCGGGCTCCAGCTTCTGTATACCTTTGAAAAGGGTTTTCTCTCCTAAGCAGAACTGGAATGTCAGGTATTCATTTAACGCGGTCTGATTAATGACAGGCTTAATATCCGGATGTTGAAACAAGGCTTTAATTTCAGAGGCGAAACCGATGCTGCCGTCAGGAAACTGATAATAATAAAATGGCTTAATTCCAAAATGATCCCGTGCTGCAAACAATTCTTTTTTTCGTTTATCATATATTGCAAAGGCAAACATACCGTTTATTTTGCTTAAACACTCTTTTCCATGATTCTGATAAAGGCGCAGCAGAACTTCAGTATCTGAAAACGTCCGGAATCGGACCCCAGCCCGAATCATTTCCTGTCGAAGTTCCAGGTAGTTATAAATTTCACCGTTAAAAATAAGGGTAATACTGCCATCTTCTGTCTGCATGGGCTGCTTGCCGTGTTCAATGTCGATAATAGATAAACGCCGATGTCCAAAGACATAGTCGTCTCCTTTTGACATCCCAAGATCATCAGGCCCGCGATGTGAAAGGACCGTCATCATTTTTTCAACAATTGCACGGGTATCGGTTTTCAATACCTGAGGCCCAAAAAATCCACAAATTCCACACATGACGTTATCCCGTTATTACTCTCATTTTAATATCACAAATAAACGATTGATATTTACCAGAGGGGTTAATTCTTTTTTGTCAGTCTGGCAAAAATCATAAAAGGTAAATGACGATCAAGCCATTTATGGATCATTCCGGGGATAGGAATTGGCAACGATCGTGCCGGGAAAAAATGATAAAACAGCTCATCAACATTGAAATGAGGAGACAGTAATTCATAAAATTCTTTTTTTGAATAGGCTTTCCCCAATGGATTATCAATACCATCATAAATTCTGACAATTTCATTAACATCAGATTGTGCAAAAATTCCTTCTCTTCCCCTTCCGGCCAATGCGGCTCCGGATTTATTCAGAATTTTGCCAAACCATGCAATCTTTTTCCAGGACCTTAATATTAGGTTCTTGTAATAAACACTAATTACGGCAGTACCATTTTTTTTGAGAACTCTGGCTATTTCAGCAACCGCCCGGTTCGTATCTGGAGTATGATGAATAACCCCCTGACAATTAACATGGGCAAAAACGTCATTATCAAAACTGAGATTTTCAGCATTTTCCTGACTGAATCCGGATTGGATGCCCATTAAGTGACATCTCATCCTGGCTAACGATAATGCGTTATGGGTCAAATCAGCAGCGATCAAATCACGGGCACCTCGCCTGGCAAGTTCAACCGTCCAGAATCCTGGCCCGCAGCCCAGGTCTAAAACAGTCCCGGTCATATCTGTTGGAAAAATTCTGTTATCAAGTTTCCCGGCAAAACAGTCTTCGATATAAACACGGCGATGTTCTTGAAAGAACTCTAAGGTCCCGGGTTTATATTTACTTTCGCCTTGGAATAAAGGATTTTTCTCCCAAAAGGACCGGACATTTTCAATTGAAATCTTTTCCATGATAACCAGCACTCCATGAATGAGTTGAAACCAGGCAAACGTCGAGAAGGTTTATTTTATCCGCCAATTTTGCAGACTGAAGGGCGTTCAATATTTTGACGACCAAACTTCTGAACAGCATCTGTTGGCGATAATTTATAAACTGCTGCGAGATTCTTGTAAAATGATCGCCATCCCCCCCATGGCCAATGATAAAGAATTGCCATTGCTAAATATCCCATGGTTGTAACGCTGCTGACCATCTTGCTCGGACTTGCTTTTTTATCATATCGAAGAATAAATGGGACTTCTGCAAACCGACACCCCAGGAGTTTTAATTTGATAATTGTTTCCAGCGTTGATGTAAATCCCAGCCCTTTTAACTGAATAAACCCATTGCCGAAAATTTTTATTCCATCTTTTAAAACACTGACACGATAAGCCCGGAATCCGCAGGAATAGTCCTTAACGCCGGAAATGTTAAACATGCATTTCATAAAAATATTTGCAGCATAACTGATAAACGCCCGATACGCATTGACACCTTTCTGCCCGCCCCCCGGCTGAAATCTTGAGGTATTAACCACATCATATCCATTCTGCAGCTTCTGAATAAGAGTTTGAATATATTGAGGCTCATGCGTATCATCACAATCCAGACGAACCGCAACATCATTATCATCTGCGTTTTCGGCAACATACTCAAATGCATCCCGCTCTGTTTCTCCAAGACCGCGATTGATTTTATGGGCTATAATATCTAATGGATAAACATCTTGCATATCGCGGAGTACATTCAAAGTTTCATCAGTACTGCCATCATCAACGACTAATATCCGATATGAAAATTTATTATCGTCACAAAGCTTCTTAATCTTCGGAAACATCAACTTTACTGATTCTTGTTCATTAAACGCCGGCAATAAAATCCATATTTTCATAAAACCGCCTTGTATTATTTGTGCTTAATAAAAATGAAAAAAAACTATGATATTTTTTATAATCAAAGATATACTTATTCTGCCCCCCAGATAAGCAATATTGGCCTGTTTCTATAATTTTGCAAAAAATCAATCAATTCTTTGCGGGTCAACACAAGCGTCCGGATTTTTCGATTGATATATCGTTCAGTTTTCCTGCTCAAATCATCAAGATGAAACCTGTCTATATTACCCACCAGCAATAAATCGATAATACCGGTATCTTTGCCTTCTGCGTAATCATCGATCAGATAAGCCGATTCAAGGTCGCCCAGTCGGTTTACCAGCCCGTCAATGACCTTATCAAGCCCCATAAACTTGCTGACCATGGATTTCAGCTCTGGAAACAGCGGATGAGACTGGTTGGCCTGATAATAAATCTTCCTGCCGAGTTTTTCACTTTTCAAAAGGTTTGATTGGGATAATTGATTCAGTTCTTCCCGAACGGAATTGGAAGACAAATTAAACTCAGTTGAAAGCTCACGAAGATAGGCACGCGAATCAGGGTTCACAAAAAACCTGATAAGGAGCTTGATACGTGTTTTGGAGGTAATAATACCTGAAAATAAATTATTCATGATTCCTTGTTTTATTATGAGCAGTAAAACTACTCATAATAAAACAAGGATGTCATGTCAACAAAAAACCCGCATTTGTATCACTTAATAATACAAATGCGGGTTAATTATCTGATACTTCGCAGCAAATCAGGGTTTATAAATCGGTTTCATTAAAGATTGTATAAAGATCCTGAACCTCTTCATCAGTCAATGACTCTTCAAAGATCAACACATCATCCATTACGCCTTCAAAATAATAATACCAACCCGGAGTATTGGTATCAAATGAGGCGCCAATATACCCCGGAGACGGTTCTCCATCACCTAAAGAATTCCCATCATTTGCTTTGGCCTGAGAGACCAGAGCTCCGTCAACATACAATTTTTTATTTATTCCACCTACATCTGAATTGTATGTGGCACACACAAAATGCCATTGATCATCATTATAGAATTTACTGCTATTGAGACCTTCACCTCCCGTATCGATGTCAACAGTATGCCAGGCAAAAGGATTAACCTTATGATTATATGTTACGTCAGCAAATAAAACCCAATAGTCAAAACCAAAGGAAATGATGGCTTGTGAAGTACTAGAGGTAAATTTTACCCAGGCACACACACTGACTTCGTCAACTTTATCTGAAACTGAACCCGGACCTCCGCCATAGGCCATATCTAATTCAATATAATCAGAAAACCCATTAAATTCATAGGCGCTTTCCTGGGCGCCAAAACGGTTGTCGGTCAAAAGAGCTCCTATCGCTTCACCATCATGATTATTTCCACTTTCATCATCGGCATTTCCGTTAAAAGGATAAAAAGCAATGGGAGAGCCGAGCGGCAGCTTTTCCACATTAACCGTTAAATTCCTAAACGTTCCGCCATTGCCATGATCAATTACCCGAAGGACTGTGGAACCGGCCTGGGGATTATCCGGCAGAGAAAGAGTCGCTCTGGAAGAATTCGTTTCATCGACTTCGATTACCGCAATACTTTCATCATCGATAATCCATTCATAATCTGCCTGATTTGATTGCTGATAGGTAACGGCTTCCAACTGAACCGAATTTATACCGGTATTAAACGCATCAAACTCATAAAATTCCAGTAACAAGGGGCCATCCTCACCCCAGGGATTTGACGCAGTGTAGTTTATATAAATGGACCCTTCAATGCCTTCAAAAAAATCACAGCTTTCAAACTGCCCTGCAACACTGTCACCCGCTCCGGTATTTTGATTATTGTTTATCGTAATCTCAAGACTTTCCCTGTCCATGCAATCAGACGCCGGTGTTACATAGCTTTTGTAATCCAGCCAGTAAAAGCTATTGGCATAATTCACAACCTGATCCTGAATATCCATTAACGTTTTTTCAAGTGACGTATATTCAACGTTATAAGATTTCGGGTAAGAAGGAACGGGTTCTTTTTTATCACCAACAGTCCTCATTTCAATAAGCGCACCGGGATCCGAAACAGAATAAAAACCGGCATTTCCAAAAGCAACAAGATCGTCATTCACTTCTGAAATTAAATCATCACCCACCCCAACAGTAAACACCTGCCGGTCTTCGATTTCCACCAATACAGAATCTGCGTTGTGAAATCCTGTGATGGAGTGATTCCCATCTGTCATCGCAATAACGGCACCCTGCACAAAATCATTATTATCTGGATCATATGGCGACTGGTCATTTTCCCACAAATTCAATGCATCGATCATTCCGCCATAAAAATCCGTGGGCCCATAACCTCTTTCGATCCCGTCTATTGCTTCTTCCAGGACATCTACATCAGATGTAAAATCCTGGTACAACGCGACACTGTCGCCGCTTTCAGCATACGTCACTATTGCGATTTCCTGCTGGCGATGGCCGTCAAACATGGTTGCAAGCTCATCAAATTCATCATCTAAAAGCGGCCCATCTGTGTCATCTTGCAGGTCATTCTCCAACGCCCGATTTACAAATGCCTTGGCAGCGTCTTTAATCAATGCCAGGTTATCAGACCCGACACTGGGCGAATTATCAATCAACAGAACGGTTTTAAATGCATAACTATAATTCGAGGGGATATCATCGCGCTTGCGAATATTGACTTCTGATTTTTCAAAATCAATCTTTTCACTGTTTTCCATGACAGTGAAATCCTCTCGAATAAGGTCGGTTATCCAGACCCATTGATTATTTTCACTTTCAGTTTCCCGAACCTGGAAAGTTGCGTCTGCAAACCACGGTGACGCTGAATCAATCACATGCTGAATAAATTCATAATCCGGTGCCTGTCTTTTAACCGTCACGGCAAGCGTTTGCTGAACCCCATTTGTTGTATCACTTACAACAATCTGTGTTTCCCCGGGGGCAATAACCGTGATAATGGCCTTTGAACTATCCTTCGGATCCACTTCAACTGTCACGACCCCTTCATTTCCGGAACTCCAGGTATATTGTGAAGGATCGGTACTGCCGAAAGAATATGTCAGGGCACTTACTTCAGATGAGACTTCACCGGCACCCTGCCCTCGTTCTATAACAATAACCTCATCAGTGATACCATCCGGATCAGCGGCAGACGCATTAAAATAAATGCTGGTTGCCCCTGAGAAAAAGTCTTTGCTGCTGAATCTTCCGGAAATTTTACTGTCAATATCTTCATTCCCATTATCTATAATGGATAATGTCACATTGTGACTCAGATTCTGATCAGCACTTGTGGATGCGCTCTTGTATTGAATCCAGTAAAAACCGTCAGCATATGCAACCATTTGATTTTGGATAACCAGCATCCATTCACACAGATTTTCATCTTCCGGTTTTTTCCCGGCTTTCTCATCCGGGTCCTGATCTGGTACCGGCACCGGATAATAACCACTGTTACCCAGGCGATCTAAGTCGCTTAATGCCTGCTCCGGCAAATCACCGACAGCAACAGTTATTACTTGCTGGTCTCCGCGCGCTGCCATGGCGTCGCCAACATCGTTCAGGTTGGAAGTATCAAGACCATCTGTAATCGCGACCACAAAGCCTTGGACGAATTCAGTATTCGCAGGCGATTGATTATCATCAAAAAGCGCTAAAGAATCAATCACTGCTCCGTAAAAATTAGTTGTTCCATATGACGGCTGAAGATTAATAAGTTCTTCATTTAATACAGATATATTATTTGTAAAATCCTGAATGACCGTGAAATCACCCGCTTCATCATAAGCAACAATCGCGATTTCCTGCTGCTGTTTTTCATCCATATTATCAACAATCACCTGTGCTGCTTCGATCATCTTTTCAAGATTCAGGGATGTGCTGGGTGTGTTATCAAGCAGCAAAACGGTTTTTATAGTATATGAATAGGCAGATGGAAGGAAATCCCGTTTTCGTATATTCATTTCAGAATTAATCTGTGAAACTTCAACACCGTCTTCCATCACACTGAAATTTTCAACCACCAGATCAGGGAGCCCCCACATATCTTCATCAAAAACCTGAAATGTCAAATTGACAAACCAGGGGAATTGAGAATAAAAATCAAGACCGGTATTCCCGAGTGCGGATGTAATGCCTTGTTCACCGGAGGGAATACCATCACCGCCGCCATCATATCCGGAAAGATGATACGCTGTTTTACTTTTGCCGCCACTGTCACTGCATCCAAATATTCCGGCAGCAGCAACCAGACAAAATACAAAAAATCCTTTAAGAATAATATGATTAAGAGTATTCAGAAGGCGCCTATTCTGATTGATCATTTTATCAATCCCCTTTTCTTTAATTTCTTTTGCGGTGTGATGAGTTGATGAAATTTATACCATTTTATCCTCTATCAAATAACATATATGGGGGAAAATGCAACCATAAATCCAAACATGTTTAATAAAGACATCGAGTTAATCAATCGAATCAATCAAATTTTCCACTTTTTTCAATTTTAATAAAACAGAAAAAACAAGTAATTCCAAGATTTTAAATTTTTTTGCAATTAAAAGCGTTTATCGTCATAAACACCAGTCAGACCTGAAAACATATTTTTTAAGAATGCCAAACAATGCCCGAATAATCAATGGATATCTATCTTGAATTGCTATGATAAAATTTCAGGATCTTTATTTTTTGCTAACAACCATATTTTACTGGAAATTATCTGTACCATTATGCTATGAAGTAAAGCCGATAGCAACCGAATTTTTATTACCCCATCATTATAATACTTTAGAATTGGCCTTATCCGGATAATTATATGAAAAACTTTTTCAAGAACAAACGAATTCTTGTAACAGGCGCCTGTGGAACCGTTGGCAGCGTTCTCGTCCGTCAGCTTTCCGAATACGCCTCTGATTGTGAAATATTCGGCCTTGACAACAACGAAAGCGAGCTTTTTTTTACACAGCAGGAATACGGCAGCTATCCGAATATGAGCTTTTTTCTGGCCGACGTCCGTGATAAGGATCGATTGTCCAGAGAAATGGCAAATATTGATATTGTTTTTCACACCGCCGCTTTTAAACATGTTGTTTTATGCGAACAGTCTCCTTTTGAAGCTGTTCAGACAAACATTATCGGCGTCCAGAACCTGATCGCAGCCGGTTTTGAAAACAATGTAAAAAAAGTTATCTTCACCAGTTCCGATAAAGCCGTGAACCCGACCAGCGTCATGGGAACATCAAAACTCATGGGCGAACGCCTGATGACTGCCGCTAATTTTAAATCCCGGGGAAACGGGCCGACATTTTCGTCAACACGGTTCGGCAATGTTCTGGGTTCAAGAGGTTCCGTGATTCCAATATTTAAGGAACAAATTCGCAAGGGAGGACCGGTTACCCTGACTGATCCGGAAATGAGCCGATTTATCATGAGTATCAACGAAGCGGTTACCCTTGTTATCGAATCTTCATTCATTTCGGTCGGCGGAGAGGTTTTCATTACCAAAATGCCGGTTATCCGCATCAAAGACCTTGCGGAAGTAATGATCAATGAACTTGCGCCGGAATATGGATATTCACCAGGCGATATTGAAATAAAAAATATCGGCGTGAAACCCGGGGAAAAAATGTATGAAGAACTGATGAACCAGGAAGAGACAAGGCGCACCTGGGAATTGGAAAAATATTTTGTCGTGTTCCCTGCATTCAGAAACATTTATCAAAATATTAAATACAATTACCCGAAGATTGTCAGCAAGACAGTCACCAAACCCTATTTTTCAAATGATGAAATCCCGTTATCAAAAAATGAGCTGACTGTGTTTTTAAAAACAAATCATCTACTTGAATAGGCGCTTCATCTCAGTCTTTGACATGAATACCAGAGTCGATCCTGAAAAATATTATAAAGGAGAAAAACTTGCGAATCCTTGTATTAGGCGGTGATGGATATCTTGGCTGGCCCACAGCCATGCATCTGACGGCAAACGGCCATGAGGTGGCTGTGGCTGATAACTATTTAAGGCGTCAAATATGCCGTGAAGAAAATGTCGATCCCTTGTTTGAAACACCCAACCTGAACCGGCGGTCCGAATTATGGAAAAAATTTTCAGGTTTTGATATCCGGGTATTCATCGGCGATTTAACACAATGGGATTTTGTTGAAGAGATATTTAAAAAGTTTACCCCAGACTGCATTGTTCATTATGCCGAACAGCCGGCTGCACCATATTCAATGCTCAATCGCCGCGCAGCAACCCTTACCCTTCAAAACAACCTGATGGTCACAGCAAATGTCATTTTTGCGGTCCGGGAATTCTGCCCTGACGCACATATTGTCAAACTGGGTACCATGGGTGAATACGGTACACCCAACATTGACATTGAAGAAGGATGGATTGACATCAACCACAAAGGGAAAAAAGACACATTTCTATTCCCCCGCCAGGCAGGCAGCCTGTATCATACGACAAAAATAATGGATACGGATCTTCTTTGGTTTTATGTCCGCATGTGGAATATTCGCGTAACTGATCTCATGCAGGGGCCTGTTTACGGACTTTTCACAAACGAAAATGAAAGCGATACCCGGCTATTGCCTTTTTTTAATTATGACGAACTTTTTGGAACCGTAATAAATCGTTTCGTGGTCCAGGCGGTTGCCGGTTTCCCTCTCACCGTTTTTGGCAAGGGCGGCCAGACAAGAGGGTATTTGAATATTAAAGACACCCTGAACTGTGTTCGCCTGTCTGCCGAGAATCCAGCCGAACAAGGTGAACTGCGCATTTTTAACCAACTCACCGAGACTTTCAGCGTCAATGAACTGGCTTTGCGAATCCAGCATGTAGGAGATCAAATGGGTATCAAGGTAGGCATTCAGTCCCTTGAAAACCCCCGGAAAGAGGCAGAGAATCATTATTATAATCCCAAACACACCGGATTACTTGAACTTGGGTTAGAACCGAATTATTTGACCGATGATGTCCTGGCACGGTTGATGGAATTTGTGATCAAATACAAATCGAAAATTAATCAAGACCAGATCTATCGCAACATCAAGTGGGGGTAATTTAATAACAGATGTCAAATCTTAGATTATTTGGGATAATTGTAGGGGTTTTCACTCTCTTATTTACTTTCTTAAGATACCGGGGCCCTAAATGGAAGCGGTCAAACTTTATTCTGCTTACCTTGTTCAGCCTGCTGTTAATTTTAATTTGTATTAATCCGGATTCTGTTAACTTTGCCCGAGACATGCTTTCCCTTGAAGAATATCTTTATGGAAGATTACTTTCGTTATTAATTCTATTCAATATTTTTATCTTCTTCTTTACTGCTTACATAAAATCAAAACAGGGAACCACTTTAATCCAAATAGATAAACTGATCAGACATCTCACGGCTGCCGACCTGACAGACAATCCTGATTATCATAATAAAATCAAACCAATAATGATTCTGATTCCCGCATTAAATGAAGAAGATAATTTAAAAGAACTGCTCCCAAAGATTCCGGATCAAGTTAATGGCGAACAGGTCGGCGTTCTGGTCATCGATGACGGAAGTGAAGATCAAACCCGACAAGTGACCTTAGACCAGGGGTTTCTGGTGGCCTCTAACCCGGTGAACCGCGGAGGCGGGGCTGCATTAAGGGTGGGATATGATATTTTGAAAAAATCCACATGCAGTATTTGTGTTACAATGGATGCGGATGGCCAGCATCAGCCTGAAGAAATAATAAAACTTGTGTCACCGATTATAAAAAATCAATTTGATTTTGTCATCGGATCCCGCATCCTCGGGGCAAGAGAGCATGACAGCACCATAAGAATAGCAGGTGTCTACTTATTTGGCGCTCTTATCAGCTTTCTTTTAGGTAAAAAATTTTCTGATCCGTCAAGTGGATTCAGAGCCTTTAAAATGGACAAAATGAATACCATACTTTTATTGGAGGACCAGTATCACACAAGTGAACTCATCATTGAAGCGGTAAAAAAAGATATTTCCATCGGTGAAGCCCCAATCACTATCCTAAAAAGAAATTATGGTAAAAGCAAAAAAGGGAAAAATTTTATTTACGGTTTGTATTTTATGAAAACAATTATAAAAACCTGGTGGCGACAGTAATGGCTTGCTTCACGACTTGATAATAAAAACTGTAGCGGCTGTTTACCCGATAAGTACCGGTACCTGATCAACGGGTTATTAATAACTCAAGGCCGGGTTTCTTACCCGTCGAATTTATCATAGCTGTTATCATATCATGATGAAATGTTACAAAACCTATCGTTTTTTCTTTTTGCAAGGAATGAGGAATGAACAAAAATATTGAGGCACGAATATTCTTTCCCACAAAAAAACGTGATGTAACGTTCATTTTTTCTCAATCCCTAAGATAAATACTTTAATATGAAAAAAAATATATTTATAAATAGCTACCCCCCTGTCAGCATTGTAATTTTAACCTTTAATGGCAGCTGCTATATTGAAGCACTTTTATTCTCTTTACTGGACCAGTCATACCCTGAAGAATTAATGGAAATCATTGTAGTTGACAACGCATCAACCGATAATACCCGTTCGATTGTTCAGAAACACTTTCCTTCCGTAAAATTGATAGCTTTAGAAAAAAATACAGGTTTTGCTGCGGGTAACAATCATGGAGTAAAACATGCTCAACATGATTTTATTGCTTTTCTGAACCAGGATACAGTCTGCCATCAGAAATGGCTATATAGCCTGATGCATGTAATGCTAACCGATAAAAATACGGCTGCATGCAACTCAAATATTATTTTTGCGACACCAAAGGATACGCTTGACAGAGTCGGGCAATTCGAATACCTGGAATACTGCGATCTTTCAATTTTAGGTTATGGGCGTTATCATACAATATTTGAAGAAGTTGTCTCGACCCGCCTACTTTCCGGCTGCGCCTTTGTAATCCGTCGCTCCATATTAAGGGATTTGCAGTATCTGTTTGACGAAAATTTCTGGATGTATGCTGAAGACACGGATCTTTCTCTGAGAATTCACAATCTGGGTAAGAAAATATGTGTTACCAGGGATTCGATTGTTTTTCATCTTCATAACACGAATGTAAAAATCCGGGCAAAAAGTCTGTCGATTTCGGCAAAAGCGATCATGAACCGGGTATTCGCATTCTACAAAAACCTGGATTTTGCTGAATTTATGTTTTTCTATCCAGTGCTGTTATCTGGTGGAATGTTTAAAATTTTCGAATTCCAGATTAAACCGATCAAAAAAGCAGTCCTGTTCATTCCATTTGGCTTATTCTCAGTAGGATGTATGATTTTGGCTCTGTTTGGTTTGGCAGACTATGCATCAGAAAAAAAACGGATCATTAAAACCCGATGTATCTCCAGGTTCTCAATTTTAAAAAAAATAATTTTTAAACTGCCATGATTTAAAACGTTCAGATCAGGTGTAAGTATTTCCTGAAATAAAGACTCTCCAAAAAATCAAAAAACAGACAGGCATAAATTGAAAGATATAAAAACAAATAGTTCTCTAAAAGAAGTGATTGTAATGTGTTACCTCAGCAGTGGTTCGTCGTGTGTCGCCGGCATACTTCACCGACTGGGTATAAACATGGGTGAAAACTTAAAAGAAGCGCAACAAATGAACTCTAAAGGTTTTTATGAGGACGAAGATTTTTTTTCTACAACCGGAAAAATATGGAGTTTGTACAGCATTCAATCAAAGAATCGTCGTGAATGGGATATGGACTGTTTGTTAAAAATCGGAAATAAATATAAAACCAATTTTAAAACGCTTATTAACAATCGACAAAAGCAAAACGTTCACTGGGGAACCAAAGAACCGCGATTAAGTCTGCTGGCCCCCGTTTTCAGACAATTTCTCATCAACCCCTTTTATATAGTGGTATACAGAGATATTGAGAGCCATACTCGTTCCAGACATACCAAAGTTAACCGGCGTTTTTCTTCCCAGCGTATTCTTTCAGCAATATACTCTTTAAAAAAGAAACATTTTTCAACGTTATTGTTCCAGGTGTTACATAACATCAAAAGCATTGGTATCACTGAAGATGAAATGGGAAGTATTATCTCCTCTTTTTATGCCCACATAGATTCGATCGTTGCAGACCAGCCGCATTTATATATCAATTTTGATCAATTGATTAAAGACCCGGAAAATAGCATACAGAATTTAATTGAATTTCTGTCAATCCAACCCAGCCAGAAACAAATTAATGAAGCACTCTCATTTGTTTCTCCGGAGTTAAGGCATTTCTCATAAAATGAGGGGGATGGCTGATATATAAATTAAAGTCCACGCTCAATCAAACCCTCTGCAGCATAGAGGATCCCATGTGCGCTTTTTTAAATATCCTTTGCCCAAATAGATGAGGCCAGACCTTATTTTGAATCATTCGCACATTCAATCACCTGATCTGTATTCTTAAACCGGACGACTGAAACAACCGGACCAAAGATTTTTGGTGAACCACCGCATGATCCTGAAATGCATAGATACTCAGGGTCGGTTCATAATAATAGCCACGATCAATTTTATTACCACCATCAACAATTTTCAAATAAGTTCCGGAATGATCTCTCACCAACGGCAAGATTTAACCTTCTTTTGTTTTCAATACGGCGAAAAGGGGAATGTGATTAGGCGACAATACGTTCAAATCACCACATAATATTTCCGACACCATTCAGACATTAATTCCAGATAAGCATGGCAACCTTCATCATTAAAAAATGTCTGCTGACGCTTGCTTCCCCCCTGTGTCACATAATGCGGAATCCCCGGTGCTCGTGCCATTTTTACCATGGCTATTTACCTAACTAAATACCACATCAGGCTTATACGAACTCAACATTCATGAATTATATCGTTATTCAAATTAGTCCTTTTTTTTAGAAAAGATATTTGATATAAGTTTCATTTCGCAAACAAGTGTGTGATGGAGAAATAATCATTTAGTTTTATAGCCAATAATCAATGTGCCCCCATTTAAATTATTAAGATCAGGGGCAGTGTCTCCAGTAGTTGTTTTTTATCAATACACAAAAGCCTTGATTCATATTGGTGACCGGTGCGGAACAGCACAGAGTTGATCGTAACCCAAAAAAAGAAATAACGGGTGCCGGCGGATATAAAAACAAAACTTTGCCGGATTATAAATTATTAAATCAGGCAAAAAAATAGTATTTTTTTGAAGGGAGAGGTTTTTTTCTACTTGCCCCGTCCTTTTATTGGGTGACCCCATTTACATGCAAAGTGGTAAAAAATGGATGTTTGTGAATTATTGATACAGCACACGAATAAAAATCGTCATCCTTGGGAGATTGCCAGATTTTTATTTGTTAATCAACTCATTGAAAAAATTATTAAGCGAAAAAACCGTAGATTTTCTGTCCTCGATATTGGATGTGGTGATGGATATATTGCCTCTAAACTTTTGGTGGCATATCCCGGTATTGAATACTTTGGAGTTGATACAGCACTCATGGATTCTCAGGTAACTAAAATGAGAAACGATGGAATATGCGTGACAAATTCATGGGGAGAATTGCCGGAACAAAATTTCCACGTCATACTGATGCTTGATTTGATAGAACATATAAAAAATGATGAAAGTTTTCTCACAATGATTCAAGACATGTTTATGGATATTAATACTCGTCTTGTTATTACAGTTCCTTTTCATAAATTTTTATATGGCCCACATGATATTTTTCTTGGGCATTATAGAAGATACTCAAAACACCAGTGCAAAGAGTTGGCGAAAAAAACCGGTCTTAAAATACAAAAAGAAGGTCAGTTCTTTTTCTTTTTGTTTTTGATTCGAATGATTCAAAAAATAATTGGATATTATTTGAGTGACTCCAAAAGCAATGCCAAACAGCATCAAAAGGGTGTTTCCACCTGGAATGGGCATAGACTGGTTACTCGTTTAATTGTTGGTTTATTAAAACTTGATTATCATTTAATGAGAATCTTCCCAGGGTTGTCGGGCTATATGGTATGCAGCAAAAAGTAGGCATGGTAATCCCGTGTTTTAATGAAGCTGAACGATTGAATCTTTCAGCAATAAAGAGGCATTTTGAAAAATGCGAAAATGATTTGACAATATTATTTGTCAACGATGGAAGTAGTGACAATACGGGTAATATCTTGGAAGGCTTTTGCAGGGACTATCATGACAATGTGGCGCAATGTATATCATTATCAAAAAACAGGGGAAAGGCTGAAGCTGTTCGGTTCGGTATTAAGCATCTACTGAATGAAGGTATTTATGATTCCATCGGGTATTGGGATGCAGATCTGGCAACTCCATTAGAAATATTGGACGGTTTTATGGCCATTATGCATCAACACCCCCATGTTGTATCTGTCATAGGAAGTCGGGTAAAATTATGCGGCCGGAAAATCATTAGAAATCCATTTCGGCATTATATCAGCAGAGTATTTATGACTCTACTTAATGTACTGATGAATATTCCTGTTTATGATACGCAGTGTGGCGCAAAACTCTTTCGGACAAAGTCTCTGATTGGCAATATTGATCGAAAGTTTTGCAGTCGCTGGTTATTCGACATTGAATTGTTGATGCGAATCAGAAAAAAGCGAAATGCCGATATTTGCTCATGGCTTTATGAGTATCCATTAGATGAATGGGTTGAAATTCAAGGATCAAAAGTGACTTGGAAAACATTTGTGGCGGCGTTTTTTGATATGGTCAGGATTTATATAAGGTACAGATGTAATTCTATTTAAAAAGAGATTCCGATTCAAATGGTTTCGTTAAAAAGAACTTTTCCCCACAAAAAAGAAATACTGAGTCTAACCCTCCTTTTTTTCATTACAATTATTTTTTTCCAGAGAGGTCTGATTTCTGACACAACCACAATATTATGGGACGCATCCGATTATTTTTACCCTATGCTGGCCTATAATGCAAAATGCATCCAAAATGGAATACTCCCTTTGTGGAATCCATTCATCTTTAATGGATACCCAAGTTTTGCTGATCCTCAGGCCCAAACATTCTATCCAATAAATTATATTGCATCCATATTTACAAATTTTACCCCAAAAGTCATATATGGTCTTTTAGCATTTCATTTTTTTTTGTCTGGATCATTTATGTTTTTATTGTGCAGACACCTGAAATATAATTTTAGCGCATCAATTGTGGGAGCCATATCTTTTATGTTCTCAGGTTTTCTTCTGGGGCATTTTCAGCATTATTCAATGATCTGTTCTGTTGCCTTTTTGCCGGCAACTTTTCTTTTTTTAGACAAAGCGTTGGCAGAAAGAGACTATAAATACGCTTTAATTGGGGCTATTTTTTTATGTTTCTGTATTCTGGCAGGACATCCCCAGACATATTTTTATATTTGCTTTGTACTTGGTGTTCATTGGATATATAGAACTATTTCCATTCGGAAGTTCGGTAAAGGTGAGTTTTATAAAGCTATAATAATCGGTTTATTGTTCTTTTCAATCGGCATTTTACTGTCAATGGTTCAACTTCTACCTACACTGGAGCTTATACAACTTTCAAACAGGGATTTGGCAAGATCTTTGAGTTCCTCAGGATCGGGTATTAAATTCATCAATATGATAACTCTTTTTTTGCCCAATTATTTCGGTGGCATAACTGCTGAGGGATATTTTAACTGGAAGACGGGGATCGGTATTTGTCAACAAAATTTATATATGGGTGTTCTGCCCATATTTCTATCCATATGGGCTATGGTCGCGAGTCGGGGAACCCAACGGATATATTACGGTATCGGGGCGGTTTTGGCTCTTGTTATTTCAATGGGAATAAATACCCCGATTTTTTATATTTTTTTTCACGTTATTCCCGGTTTTTCATTTTTCCAGTTCATTGCGCGCTTTTTATTTGTATTTCATTTTTTTGTTGCCATTCTTGCCGCAGAAGGAATGGCATCCCTGTCCGGCTCTAAAACAACAGTTAAATCCTTTGGTTTTTATTCACTGGTATTTCTTCTTGGAGTTATTCTGTATCATGTAATTTTGCCCGATCCCCCTGGGGATATGCTGCAATTTGAAACATTAAAAAGAAGTCTGCATATGTTTTTCCTTTTTTTTGGCATTATATGCGGAACTGTTTTGTTGTTTCTATGGAAACTGAGGAAACGGTTGGCATGGATGAAATACATGTTAGTGGCAATATTATTTTGCGATATGTTCTTTCTCACATCCGGCACAATAACTGTCGGGGGTAAAGCTCCCGGTTCAAAAGAAACGTCACCGCATGAACTTAAGGAACAGGCAGTTGAAGTAGGTTCTGTACTGGCTCGTCATGCAGGCTTTGAACCAGGACAACTCCTATATGATATGGACACATTGGATCTTTGTCAGATTTATAATGAAAAACCGTTGTTTCGAATCTATTTAAGCCGGCAGGATCAACCCAATAAAATCCCTCGCGATGCTTGGATACTCCGGGAGATCGGATTTAACAGGGCATTTCTTCACAGGTTATTCTTAGTGGATGGATATTCCCCTGTGGTGACGAAACAACATGCGAAATTATCCGAAGTAATTGGAAATAAAAATATTGATAGACTGGTGGACCTTTGCAATGGGCGATACCATGTGGTTATAAAACCGCCACAACTCCCGATCACGATCCATACAAAACCATTAAGCAGAGCTATGATGTTTGAACATGCAGAGTTTATGGAAAATGAGGATAAAATTCTGGAAAAGTTGTCGGATCGAGATTTTAATCCTCATAAAACAGTGATTATTGAAGGAAACACAAAAATACCATCAGGTGATGCACATAAGTCATCCAAAATAAATCATGAAGCAACTGTAAAATTATTATCCTATTTTCCAAACAGGGTAGAAATGGAATCCTTTTCAACAAAAAATGCGTTTATGCTTTTTAATGATTCGTATTATCCCGGATGGCGTGTATTGGTTGATGGAAAACCGGAAAAAGTATTAAAGGCAAATTATAATTTTAAAGCAGTTCAACTGCCTTACGGAACACACCATATTTCATTTATCTTCGACCCTGTATCTTTAAAGGTAGGTGCATTTATCACTACTTTTACATTCATGGGCATTCTTACGGGGTTATTCTTTCTACGGAGAAAGTGATAACCAAACCCGCCCCAATTTTCACCAATTAACCTGCATAGATTTAGGTTGCTATTTATATAAAGATTCGTATTCGTTTTCATAGAATCTAAAACAGTAGACGCTTAAAAAAACAAAATCTAATGCTATTGATTGGCAATTTATCCTGACTTAAGCCATGTTATTGGATAGTTGCATAAGTGAGCGCTTATGAGGATAATTTGATATCAATATCTGCCGAGATCGTCCGGAATATGCACCATGGCAAAGACCCCGGTAATACCGAATTATTTAGCATCGCGTATATTTCCAAACCCAATTGGATTAATACTATAAAAATATACAAACACAAAAGATGGCCATAATTGAATAATGAGTCTGTTTAGGGATCTTTCCAAATGCCAAGAAAGATTATAAGGCGTTAGTAAAAATACTATGTAATAACCAAATAACATAAATAAAATAGTAATAATAAACATATAATAGATATGTTTATTATTACTATTACATTCGAATCCAACAATAATGGAAAATAAAAACAAAATAAGTGGAATTTGAAAAAACCAACCGCCGATATTTAACAATTGAAATGCAAAAAATTTCATTATTAATAAATGACGTTCAAGTTCAAAACAATTTTCAATGATTGCATTTATATTAAAACTAGAAATTAAATCATTTGGCGGCGCATACAAATGCTTCATTAGCAGCATTGTTCCAAATAAAGGTATAAATCCGATGCATATTCGACAAAACTCTCTTAACCAAACACGAATTCCAAGTTTATATCCCATGATCAAGAAATGGTTAAAAAGGACGATAAATGAAAACAATAAACCTTCATTTTTCGTCCATGTAGCGAACCCCAAAGAAAATCCGGAGAGAATGATCAGATTGTTTGCTTTTATTTTTTTGGCGATCGCGTACGTGATGAAAAACGATAAAAAGTAAAAGGAAAGGGGTATATCCGCGCAAAGACCCGCGGCATCAATGATAAAAAAGGGCGTTGCGATTAGAAGAATGACCGCTAACTTCGCTTGGTACGATGACGTTAAAATACGCAACGCGCCATACTCAATCAATATGATGGAAGAAAAAAACGCAAATGCAACCAACACGGAGTCAAATATTGGAAAATTTGTTCTAAATGTCCAGATACGAGAAACGGATAAGGGGACCAAAATTGGATAATCAGGATGGCTGATTGTACTTGAAAATATATTCGTCCAACCATTCCCATTAGATAACCATTTCGCTTTTAAATTCCACATCTCCCAAGCATCCCAGCGACCATATGGATTTTGAAACAACTCAAATATAAATATAATAATTGCGCAAATAATACAGGCGGTGAATATTATATCAATCGATTGAATATTTTTTAACTTATCTGAAAAGTAATTTTTTTTCCAGAACCATATATTTTTGGGCATTAATAGAACGATCAGCACTAAAACAATAAACGCTTCGGAGAAAATGAAAATTGTACTATTTACACTTAAAATTAGTGAAAAAAGGAAATATATGAGTGAAGATATACCTATGCCGAAACCGATCGAAATCCCACAAAACAAACTATTCTTAAGTTTGTTATGAGGTACCGTTTGTAAAGTAAAAATATTTAAAAAAGAAGATCCAAAAATGAACCAGCAAATTATCGTATAAATTTCAATAATCATTTAATCCAACATTATCCAAAATGAACAATCCACCACCCAAGTTTTTTATAATTTTTAACTTGTTTTGCCTTAACTCATTTAAATAAAATGGCTTGTGAAAATCGCCGATAATCGTTTTGTGATGGATTGAGTCCGAAAGAAGTATGGGAGCGATACAATAACTGGATACCGTATATTTATATGCATGATCAAATTTGTTTATTGTCTTATCAAACAAATCATCAGTCGCATAGCCGACGATCGTGTTGGCTTTCAGGAAAGGTTTAGCAGTTTCAATTCTTTTCTGGTATTTTGAAATTGCGTGTTCCGCAAGGCTTGCGGGTACATGCAGTTTTGAAATCATTGTATGCCCAAGCGATATGATCGATATCGCGATCATAAAAAGAATCGAATACCGAAGGCGTTTTTCACTACTTACCGTCTCATCGCTTTTGATATGCATTTTATACCGTTGCTTATCCGTTATTTCTTGTTCATCAGCTCTGAAAACCCGGTAGTGGCCAAATCGTCCACTGAATAATGGAGTATTTGGGTTAGATATTGCGCCCAAACTTTTTTCTCCCGGAAAAGCTTATCCATCAACGGCGCGACCCACTCGGTCTTGAATCTGGCTTCCGAGAACAAACGTTGGTGTTCAGGAATAAAGCAATAAGACATTGCTTTTGACGCCTCAATGTATCTCACGAACTATATTGTATGTCAAGTTTTAACAGGCCCTTTATCAGGGCCAACGCAAGTAAATATTCTAACATTCCTATGGTGTTCATTATTCGTGCACAACTGAGCACGACTGCCTCCAAATAATCCGTATCCACAGCTGCGTTTAGCCTTTTTGTCTTTACACTGCCTTTAAACGTTTTATCCTTTCACAACAAATTCAAAGCAATGTGCCGGATGGCAGCAAAATTTTCCGGTCCTGATCCTTTTCTAATTTTGCTCTCATCTTCCCTGAAACCAATGCCTAATACCCAATGAACGAAATTCTCGATCCCCAAGTAACTCCTGACTGAATTGCCAAACTCCTTGGCATGGCATTCAAGGCTCGATAAATAATACCGCCTCTCATGGCTTAACTCACCTTTTATTTCACGTGTGCTTTCCACTATGCCAAGGCATAATGTATATTTTCATATATTCCTCTGCCATTATTTGAGCACTCAAATGTCCTTTGACGAGTTTTTGAGTATTTTCAACCATCTGAACATAATCCAAAAAGGGGACCCCGTTAAATAGTCTTATAAGTTGTTCAATATTGGAAGATTCAAATAGCTTGCCTGTGTTTTTCCCATTTAATTCAAAGAATTCTTTGTGGGGAGGAATATCAGATAATATCACAGGTAATCCACAAGCGAATGCCTCCAACACTGAATTCGGCAACCCCTCAGTGTGAGATGCAGAAATAAAGTAATCAGCGGATTGTAAATATGGCAAAACATTTTTTACCTTACCTGGCATTCTAATATTATCTTCTGCTATTAACCGGTTACACTCATCGAATAGGTCTCCATCCCCCAGGAAAAGCAAACATGCTTTTTTTGCCAATTTACTGTTTTTAAAAGCTTTGATAATAGTCACAGGATCTTTTAGAGCGGACAATGCGCCTACAGATATTAAAATAATTTTATCATCAGGCAGGTTCAGTTTTTTTCTTATCGCAGCCTTATTTTTCGGAATGCCCGGTTTGAAATTATCCGTATCGACACCATTTCCAACATAATCAAACTTTATATTATGTTTTTCAGAAAGCATAACCGCAAGTGTCTTTGAACATGCTACTCGATATCTGATTCTTTTCAACATGGAAATATGGAAATATAAGATGATTTTGCCAAAAAAATTGCCATACCGATAAGCAATATTAAAAGGATTGTTATGAATTGTACTGATCAGGTTTTTCTCAGAACAATGTATAGCACAGAAGCAATCAGGTAGTGTACAATGTGAATGAATAATATCAGGATCAATTTTGTTAATGGCTGATTTTATTTTTTTTGAAGAAAAAAAAAGGCTGCCTTGTGTTGAAAGATTCATGGAATAAATTGGTATATTCAGTTCTTCAAATTGTTTTAAAAAGGTATTTCTCTTATTATCTAAAAGCCGCAAAACAATGGGTTCGAACCTTTGTCTGTCTAAATACTTTATTATATTATATACAACAATATTCGGCCCGGTTTTGTTAAGGCCGGGAACAACAAATAAGATTTTCAAAATAAACACTCCACAATCAGGATCGCATTTAAATAAAAATTTTGATTTATGTTATCATCGGTTAAAACATTTAACATAATTTTTCTGGACAGGCTTTGCTCTATCTTCTATAAACAATTCTAAACTTATCAGAGTGATATCTCACATACCACATACAATAAAAGGTTTCAACGGGACGTTATAAATTAAGGAGCTCAAATTTGAAAATTCTGTACATCTCATTTCATGTTGGTATGTCATTAGGAGTTTCAAAAAAAATTATTCAATTTTGCAAATCCATGTATGATATTTGCAATGAGTCCGATATCCGATTCAAAGGGGTACATTTGAACCTTGGGCGCATGGAAAACAAAACTGCCGAAAACCGAAAAACCGATTACTTTGAACAAGTAAATGTCAGGACTGCTTTCCCTGAACTTATTTCTCAACCCGGCATTATTGTACCATTTTTTCGCATAAGACCTGTTTTTAAAGCGGCATACCGGGAAATAAACATCTTTAAACCTGATGTAATTATTTTCAGATACAATATGCTGGAAATTCCGTTTCCATTTAATCCTAAAAAAGTATCCCCAAATATTTTTTTTATCAGTGAACACAACACCAAAGAGACAGATGAGTTAATTGCGAATAAATCGGGTTTATCAAGGATAAGGACTTTAATAGAATCTATAAAAGCAAACATATTTTTTAAAAATATTGATGCCATTATTGGGGTTACTTCCGAAATTGCTGAATATGAAATTGTAAGGGCACAAAAAAAAATACCCTCTTTCATCCTTACAAATGGCGTAAATGTTGATACGCTGCCGATTAAATCATTTGCAGCACAAAAAACTGATAAATTAAAAATAATATTCGTCAGTTCATTTTTTCCATTATGGCAAGGTGCCGACAGATTATTGAGCGGGATAAAAGCCTACAATGGCAATGTGAAGATTGAATTAAATATTGTTGGTACAGTAAATCAGGGCATTATTGATTTGGTAAAGGCAATAAACAAAAAACACAAGATCATATTACACGGTTTAAAATTTGGTTACGATCTGGATAAATTGTTTGACAAAATGGACATAGCTATCGGAACACTTGGTATTCATAGAAAAAAATTAAATTCCGCTTCAACACTCAAAGTCAGAGAATATATGTCAAGGGGAATACCATTTGTAATCTCCCATTTTGATGAGGATATCAAAAATGGATTTCCTTTATGTTTAAGATTACCCCCTGATGACAATCCTGTAGATATGGATCTATTAATAAAATTTAAAAATGACATTTACAATAAATATGGCAAAAGAACGCCTGAAATTATGAGAAAATATGCATTACAAAAAATGGATTACAAAGTAAAAGTTAAGAAGTTGTTAAATTTTATTTTACAAAATATCTAAAAATTGACTTAGGGCATCATCAAGCCTGTTGTTATTTGGAATAAAATTAATACATTTTATGTTATAATTTCAAGGCTAATAATGCCACGTATTGTACGATTAGTCAATCAAAAAAAAGGGCGGGTCTTATAGACCTGCCCTTTTTTAATCCTGCCGGCACGGATTAGAACTGTGACAAATACAAATTTAAGGTAATCGTTCACAGGCCAGTGGTTTATGAAAAATTAATAATTTCGATCCCGTGAACGGGTACAATTTAAGAATAAAGATCAGGAAAAACTTCTATCAATTCCTTTTTCAACTGTGCGACACCGCCTGTTTTCAAAGCACTTAAATAACTTTGAAATGAGATAAGCCTGCAGTTCTGAAAAATAAAGGCGCCCTGATTTTCCGGATTGGCAATGGAAGCGAATAAAACAACAATTTCCTGAACCGCATCACTATCATCACCTTGTTTTAACGCATGATATGGGAAAACAATGCCTTTATTATTAATCCTTACCGGTGACCGGGGGGATAAATCAGTTAAGACAATATTATGTTTTGCCATCTGTGACAACATGGACTGTTTGACTTGATCCGGAACCAAATCCTGAACATATTTTTGAGAATCATCTGTTCCAGCCATCTGCGAAGGCGATTTCCCGTTTTGCAGGTCTTCACATATTTTAATATTTTTCCGGATCGACTCCAGCCGCGGATCATCTGATGAGAACATATTTTCTACAATTGCAAGCGATTGTTTATAAATGGTGACAGCGGATGCATATTGTTTTTGGGAATAAAAAAGAGCGCCCAGATTATTTAATATTTTAGCTGATTCAAGACTGTCCTCACCTTTCACCTTAGATGTAATCGAAAGTGCACGCTTATATGCTGACTCTGCTTTTAGCGGTTCTTTCACCGCCTGGTAAACTACTCCCAATGTTTCCAAGCACATAGCTGTTTCATGATGTTCAACACCCAACTCAGTTTCAGCTTTTTTCAAAGCAGCTGTAACAGTTTCCAATGCTTTGTCAGGCTGATTCACCTGCAATAACTTTAATGCTTTATTATTAAGCTCTTCCACTGTATTATTACTATCCTTTGAGCAGCCACCACAACACATTACAACCAATACCATTGCCATAACAAAATGATAAAAAAACTTCATCGGTCTCCTTTTTAACCCCCTAAAAATTAGATTGTATAATACATTATGTTTATGTAATTATCTGATTTACATCTCAGATTCCAATCTCAATAACATGAACATCGTTATCAACGAAAGGATGAAAAATCAACTCTTTTAATGCGGCACTGTCACCTGCGGACTCCACAAGTACAGGGTCTTTTGTTCTGCAAAGATATATCCATGCTCGCAAGGTGACCACTCGGGCGAAGTCCTTTTTAAACAATAAATTGGTCGCAGACTCACGCAGATAAACGCAGATGGTTTAAACATTCAAACTGAATACCGCATAATGTTTAATTTTGTTTTGAAAATTTTAAGTGTACCATTAAAACCAAGCCTGAAAAATTTGTATTTGCGTCTGCGTGAGTCTGCGTGAGTCTGCGGCTAATCAGGCTGTGGGCTTGGGTTTTCTTTTTCTTTGACTATTGATTAATTATATCTTATAATTTAAAGCTGATATTAATTTAAATATGATTATAAGGATTACCATCATTATGGCTAAATCATCTTCGCGATTGAATCCGATCCTGATATGCTTTCTGGTTTTCATTGCTGCATGCACAACATGGACTGAAAACATCTTTGCCGCTACCATTACCATCTCTTCGGTACCTTCATCCGGAGTCGCCCCCCTTGAGGTGCAACTGGTCTGTGTTACAAGTGCCGGGACCTCTCAGCCGACAAGCTACACAGTTGATTTTGGCGACGGCTCTCCCACTGAAACCGTCGCATCGACATTATATTCCCACACATTTACGCATACCTATGAAGCTGGCTACTTTCAACCATCTTGCTCTATCGTAAAAATAATTGGCATTACCAGTCAATCTAAACCGACAAAATTAATCGTTGCAAAATGGAAATTTGAAACCCAGAACGACATTGACTCATCTGCAGCCATTGGCATTGACGGCACCGTATATATCGGATCTGATGATCGCAATCTGTATGCCATTGACCCGGATACAGGCCAGGAGATTTGGCGCTTTATGACCAATGGTGAAATCAACTCTTCGCCGGCAGTCGGGTCGGATGGTACAATTTATTTTGGGTCAGCTGATGGTAACCTTTATGCAGTAAGTCCCAGCGGTAACAAAAAATGGTCTTTTAATATCGGCAACTTTATATATTCATCACCCGCCATAAGTGCTGACGGACGAACGGTATATGTCGGATCCAGTGATAATCATATGTATGCGATTAATGCAACCAGCGGAACTTATAAATGGAAATTTGAAACCGGAGATAAAATTATATCTTCGCCGGCTCTCGGGCATGACGGGATTGAACCGGTTGTTTATTTTGGTTCTCTTGACAAACATGTCTATGCTCTTGCGGCAAATAACGGTACTAAAAAATGGGTATTTGAAACCAATGCGGAAGTTTATGGTTCACCGGCAATTGACAATGCAGGCCGTATTTATATCGGTGAATGCAAAACCGGAACTGCAAATGAATATCAATTTAATTTGTTCTGTTTAAATATCGATGGATCTAAAAAATGGGAGTTCGATGGCGGAACCGGCTTTTATTCATCTCCGGCCATTGGACCGGATGGTAATGTTTATGTCGGATCATGGGACGGATATCTATTTACTTTAAATAAAGACACCGCTGTTGGTAACTGGACAAGCAGAACTTCCCCGCCGGCGGATATAAATTCATCTCCGGCCATTGGCGTTGTGAATTCAAAAGATCCGGTACTATACGTTGGCTCAAAAGATGGGAATTTCTATGCGCTGCAATCCCCTGAATATGATGATCCGAATCGGAATGACTGGGTTTTCAAAACCAATGATGATATCATTGAATCGTCACCGACCATAGACAGTGACGGAACCATTTATTTCGGTTCCAGAGATAATTGCCTGTATGCCGTAAACCCCGGGAATATGCAGGCGGCTGACAGCAGTTGGCCGATGTTTCATTATAATGCCCGTCATACTGGTGCTGCCGAAAACATCATCATCCCGGACGTCATTTCAAGTGATCCGGCACATGATTCGGCAGGTGATCTCTTTGATGTTGCGGTTGACACCAGTCAATTCAAAATAAATTTTTCGCCGAACATTGAATCATCACAAATTCAAGCCGATTCTTTTACTTTGTCCAGGATCGATGTGGGCAGCGGCAATGAAACGATTGAAGGAATCGCGACTTTAGAATGGAACCGCTACAACAACTCCGGCTATCACATTTCTGCGGTTTTTACCCGATTAAACGATGAAGAATCTTTGGAATTTGGATCCAGGTACACTGCATCAATTAAGTATATGACACAAGAAGAAACAGAAGGTGATGGCACTGCCAGCGAATTAACCTATTCATTTACTTTCACCACGGTCGCAGAAACCGAAAAAGACCCCAATCCCGATCCGGGGCCTAGCTGCTTTATTGACTCCGTTTTTCAATAGTGAAAGACCATGCTTAATTAATATAATTGCAGCCCTACATAAAACTCAATGACATGCTTTTTTTTACAAATAGAGACTATAGAAAAAACATTGGAAAATCTTAACTCAAAAATCAATAAATGAAACAACTCTCTCAAGATAACCCTCACAAAAATCCCAAACGTCCTTATTCCGTTTCAGGATATCACCCTGAAATATCAGCACGATTTTCTGTCTTTGCTCCTGAACTGGCCATTCAAAATGAAGGATTCGACAAAAGTCTTTTTGAAACACTATATAAAATCGAACCCATTCATTTCTGGTTCAAAAGCAGAAATAAGTTACTCATACAATGCCTTAAAAAATATTTTCCTGCCGCCCGAAATTATTGTGAAATCGGTTGCGGCACCGGGAATGTGCTTGAAGCGATTTCAGCAGACAATCCGCGCATGGATGTGACCGGATCTGAAATCTATCTCTCCGCTCTATATTATGCAGTAAAACGAGTTCCGCATGCCAATCTGATCCAGGCTGATATTTGCCGTTTTCCGTTTGAGTCTGAATTTGATGTTATCGGCAGCTTTGATGTATTAGAGCATATCGACGATGACACTCTTGCGCTGCAAAATATCCACAAAGCACTTAGGGATAACGGAGGTTTGATTTTAACCGTTCCACAACATAAGCGTCTGTGGTCAACCTATGATGATATGGCCTGTCATAAGCGTCGATATTCTAATCGTGAATTACGCAGAAAATTAAAAAAAGCCGGTTTTAAGATTATCCGGATGACATCTTTTATGACCTTTCTTTTGCCGGTAATGGTGGCTTCCCGTTTAAAAAAAACATCTGACCCATCAACGCTTCTCAATATTAGCCGAGCCATGAATTCCATTTTTTATAAAATCAATCAGGCTGAACAGGTTCTGATTAACCAAAATATAAATTTACCGTTTGGCGGTTCATTGCTGTGCATTGCAAAAAAATAAAGCAGATGATGCCAATTTTGAAATTATTTTGACAGATTCGAATAAACTGATGATCTCGTAAAAAATTCCTTTCTCGTCACCCCGGCGTAGGTCGGGGTCCAGAACATCCTGAAAAGACTGATTTTCAGCCTGCTTCCTAATGACAGCTATAGTAGTTTTTTAGATTTTTTATGAGCCCATCATAAACTGACACAGGTGACTTTTGGATCCTTTAAAAAAAGAAAAAATAAATAGAATCCGCATCCAGGACAGACCATTCACATTTCAAAACAATGCCATGTGTTTCCTGTCAAAAAATCGAATGTCTGCGAATAGCGCCGGAAATGGTTTTCTGGCTGCTGTTCAGGGATTATTTAAAAAATTCGGCAGCCTATATTACCTATTAATTACAATCTTTTCTCCGGTATTGCTAAACACCTATTATCATAACCTAAAAATTCTACTGGCCAGGCATGACCAGAAAAAGATCATTATTAATCTGGGGAGTGGCCCGGCCATATTGAAGAACCGCCAGGATATTATTAATATCGATATTTTTGCCTTCAATCAAGTCGATTTGGTTGCCGACGCTTTTCACTTGCCGATTAAAGACCTGTCAGTGGATGTCATCATCAATACGGCCATGCTGGAGCATGTTTCCGACCCACAAAATATCGTAAACGAAATTCATCGAATCCTAAAAAAAGACGGTGATTTTTTTTGCTATTTACCTTTTATCGTTCCTTTTCATGCTGCGCCTGATGATTTCCACCGATGGACATATGAAGGAGCGAGGCATTGCTTCCGGCAATTCAACAAAGTCAACGTCTCCATAGGTGCCGGCCCTACTTCCGGTATGCTATGGGTTGTCCAGGAATGGCTGGCGATTATGCTTTCATTTGGCAACCGGACATTACATGATATGATCTTTATGCTGCTAATGATCCTGACTGCTCCCATCAAATTGCTTGATATCATTTTAATTCATTTCCCGCATGCGGAAAAAATCGCCAGCGGATTTGTTGTAACAGGGAAAAAATAAATCATGGAAACAGCATTGGAAAACCATTCGTTTCGTTACCAGATGCCGATATTCATCAGCGGTGTGATATTGTTTATAGCTGCAGCCTGTTTTGGATGGGTCAAGCTTCAATATGGTTTTAATTTCATCGATGAAGGGTATCACGCCACGGAAAGCTGGCGGCTGGCCGTTGGGGACCATTTTCTCAAAGATAAATTAACCGGGGCCCTGATGCATTACACCCTGATCAATCGTCTGATTTTTGAAGTCTGTCCGGACATCACAATGCTTGGTTTCAGAAAGCTTCAGTTTATATTAACAATTTTTGCGCTGTTGTTATTCGGCCTCGCCCTTTTTAAAGTTTCCGGTCGTTATGCCGAACTGCCTTTTATTTTTTCCGTGTTTGCCTTCACCGGCCTGGACCCTATCGGAATGGTCTCTAACCTGTATTATCAGACTTACCCCCATTTATTTCTGACGCTTCACCTTTCTTTTTTTTTATTTGGCTTGCATGCTGAAAAGCCTTCGAAAAAGAAATTTTTATATTTAATGTCCGGCTTCTGTCTTTGGGGAATCAGCCTCAGCTCTTTTTATTTAAGTGTCATAATAGTATCACCGCTACTTCTCTTTTTCTTGTCTCGCAAATTGAATTTTAAATATTATTTTTTTACTGTTAAAGACCTGATATATGTGCTGACGCCCTTCATCTTTTCCTGGTTGGTTTTTATCGCCATTTTCAACAAACCCTATGTGATGAATATTTTTTCTTCCATAGAGGTAATTTTGTCCATGCCCACCCATTCCACCGGAATCATCGAGCTAAACTGGGAATTAATCAAATATGTCGGGATTGCCTCAGTGTTGCTGGCTGTTTTTTTTCTTATCCTTTATCTGCAAAATATGATTGTCATATTAACAGCAGGTGCCACACTGTCCCTGATCTCTTTTTTTATTATCAAGACATCCTTTTGGGGCTTTCTGACGCCCTACTATAATGGTTGGTTTGGCCGCCCCATGTGGTTTTCATCTTTATTGATAGCGTTTATCCTCTTTTTCTGGATTTATATGATATCGAGATATTTATTGAAAAGGAGTTTGAATAAGGAAGAAGACCTCGCCATAATTTTAATCGTCCCGTTTACCATCTGCGCATTGACCATGAGCATTTTTTCCGGCCTGGGGTCGCTGGCGGTATGTCAAACCGCCATTCCAGCCACGACCGGCATCTTTTTCGTTGTGGCATGCAGATTAAAGCCAATGAAATACCCGCCGGTATTAACACTTGTGATGGTTTTGCTGATATTGGGTCCTTTTTATTATATGACTTCGGAAAATGACTGGGAGTTTACTTTTTTTGATGTAGTGCCAGCACAGGCGGACACCCGAATAGAAAGCGGTTTCGGCAGAGGCATTTACACTAATCGATTATATTCAAAATTATATGGCTGGCTAATTGCTAATGCTGCAGCCTTCACCCAACCCGGTGATTATGAAATTTCCTACGTGGTAGCACCGATGGTCCATATGATAACCAAGCTTAAGCCCTCACTTGACGATACATACATTACCATTTTAAAATCTAATATTTATTACGAAAAATGTATTGAAAAAATGGTGCAAGAGGGTCGTGAACCAAAAATCGCGTTTATTTTTGAACGGGAGTTGATGCTTTATCCAGTTTCCCTTAAACGGGGCACAGTGGATTTTCCACCCAAAGAAATTGATTTCATGACATCTCAGGATCCAATTTCCGTCTATGTTCGCACCCACATGACGCCAGCATCAACATGCAAGATATCAAAGGATCACGTCATAAGGTGCTATGTGAATCAGAACCTGGCGCACAATCCCAAAAAATCCGAAAAAAAATTTTAAGTTTCTTTTTGATATCCCCGTAAAAAGCTAAATATCCGTCACCACGGCGAAAGCCGGGGTTCAGAAAATATTGGGACTCCTGGATTTCTGCCTTTGCAGGAATGACAGGTGACGAGTATTTTTCTTAAATCGTCATTCCGAACTTGATCCGACATCCAAAAATTCTATTGCTCCGATATCGCACTGAATTCCGGCCTTCGCCGAAATGACGACAAAGACGGACCAGTACTAATTAATTCAGTAAGTTGGAAGAACTTCGGACTGTCATCTTTTCTCATACAGTGGTGATGCGGCCCCTTGATTTTTTTTTACGAGATCATCAAATGCTGATAAAATTCATTTGATATAGTTTTTCTGGTTATTCACTTCGCTCAGGTTGAGCTTATTTTCTGGATTCCGGCTCTTGGTCGCTGCGCTCCCTGGCCGGAATGACACGATGTGGTTTTTCGTTTGTTCACATAATCACGCAATTTTTAGAATAACTTAACCGAAGTGGATAACCAGAATAGTTTTTTCTTTTGCATTGTGTTGTTTTTGCATCGTTGACATACCACCAAATAATTTGTATAAAGTTGTCCATTAAATGCTATTTTATTAACCATTTTAAAAATGACAAAGACTAATGGATCTATCGATTGTTATTCCTGTTTATAATGGCGCAAGTTCGCTTCCCAGTCTCATTGATTGTCTTTATCAATTTTTAAAGGTCAACGCAGCTCAATATGAATTAATTTTAATCAACGACGGCAGCCGGGATAAGAGCTGGCAGGTCATCAACGATTTATGCGCACATCATGACTGGATCAGGGGTATTAACCTGATGCGCAATTACGGCCAGCACAATGCCCTGCTATGCGGAATCCGGGAAGCCGAATATGACATTATCATCACCATAGATGATGATCTCCAGCATCCGCCCGAAGAAATCCCCAAACTGCTAAACAAATTACAGGAGGGGCATGACGTGGTATATGGCACGCCCCACGAAGAAGCGCATAGTCTGTGGCGGGATGTGGCTTCAAAATTTACCAAATGGACATTGCAGGTGGCCATGGGAGCCCATACCGCCAGAAATGTTAGCGCGTTCAGGGCGTTTCGAACCGAACTCCGAAACGCGTTCGCCGATTACCAAAGCCCGTTTGTCTCCATCGATGTGCTGCTGACCTGGGGAACAACCCGCTTTGCCGCCGTGGCGGTTCGGCATGAAGAAAGAAAACTCGGTGCTTCTAATTACACATTCGGAAAATTGATGACCCATGCATTCAACATGCTCACCGGCTTCAGCACCCTGCCCCTTCAAATTGCCAGCTATATGGGTTTTCTGTTCATGGGTTTCGGCGTTTTGATAATTATTTTTGTTTTATACAATTTTATAATATATGGTCAGGTTGTGCCCGGATTTACGTTTGTAGCTGCCATCATCGCCATTTTTTCCGGTGTCCAGCTTTTTGTCTTAGGAATTATAGGGGAATACCTGGCCCGGATACATTTCCGGACATTCAACAAACCGCCGTATGTTATCAAACAATCAAAGAGATAATTTATGAAAAAATTCAATTTAAACGACATCAAATCCTACTGGACCGAACAGGCGATGACGCACGGCACTTCCCAAAAAGCATCCTGGTCAGACATGGCGGTCATCGATATGGAAATCAATGAGATACAGAAATGGATCCATGATGGTGACAATGTACTGGATATCGGGTGCGCCAATGGGTATTCAACCCTCTGTTACGGAACGAGAAAAGGCATCAGCATCCTGGGCCTGGATTACACCCCTGAAATGATTAAACAAGCGAGAAAGAATCAAAATAATGTCAATTCAGGATCATCTAAAATTTCTTTCGATGTCGGCGATATTTTAAATTTAAAAGAATTTATCAATCACTTTGATACGTTAATTTCAACAAGGGTGTTAATCAATCTCGAGAACTGGAATAACCAGAAAGCAGCCCTTAAAGAGTGTGTAAAGGTTTTAAAAACAAAGGGCCTGCTTTTGTTGTCAGAGGCAACCATGCAGGGTTGGAATAATTTAAACCAATTCAGAGAAGAATGGGGCTTGCCGCATATCCCGGAACCTCGCTTCAACACATATCTTGATGAAAAAGCGGTAATTGATTTTTTAGCAGGAGATATGGAATTAATTGAACTTAATAATTTTTCAAGCACATATTACGTTGCAACAAGGGTGATTAAACCCCTTCTGGCTAAAGCGCTGGGTGACAATATCGATGTAACTAACCCTGATATGCATTGGAACAAATGGTTTTCACAATTTCCGGCATATGGTAATTATGGTACTCAAAAATTGTTTGTATTCAGGAAAAAATAGTCGGCGGTATTGTCAAACCAGACAGTTCCCCAGCATGAATGGCACTAGTCTGAACTGGATATGGTCGCATGCCACAAAAGGCGCTATTCGCAGCATTCTATTACGCGGAACCTGGCAGAAACCGGATTCACTATCCAGCGGATGACATCTTTCATCAGCCTGTTAATGTCTATGATGCTGTTTTCCCGATATATCGTCAACCATTTGAAAAAAAAACATGACCCTATTGGCGAATTGCAGGTCTCGAAAAAATTCACACCTCTTTTCCTGAAAATCTGCGCACTGGAAAATAAAATGATCCAACAGAATCTTGACTTTTCGTTTGGCGGCTCATTGCTCTGTATCGCAACAAAATGACAAAGGAATATACTCTCCCCACCATGGACATAAAAATCCCTTTCAACAAACCCTTTATAGTGGGCAAGGAACTCTTTAACATCGCCCAGGCTGTCATCACTAATGCGCATCTGGCCGGTGACGGATATTACACCCGCCTATGCCAGACGTGGCTGGAGGAGCACCTTTACTGCAAAAAAACATTGTTGACACATTCCTGCACTGCAGGACTGGAAATGGCAGCGATCCTTTGCAATATTGCACCCGGTGATGAGATCATCATGCCGTCTTATACCTTTGTCTCAACGGCCAATGCGTTTGTATTGCGCGGCGGAATTCCTGTGTTCGTTGATATCCGGCCGGATACTCTCAACATGGATGAAACTAAAATTGAAGCTGTCATTACGCCAAAAACAAGAGCCATTGTCCCGGTTCATTATGCCGGCAATGCATGCGCCATGGATGAAATCATGGATATTGCAGCCGAACATCAGCTTTTTGTAATAGAAGATGCAGCTCAGGCACTGCTATCCACGTATAAAGGCAAACATCTCGGCACGATCGGCGATTTCGGGGCCATCAGTTTTCATGAAACCAAAAACATCATCAGCGGCGAAGGCGGGGCACTGCTGGTCAACAGGGATAGATTTATTGAACGGGCTGAAATCATATGGGAAAAAGGAACCAATCGGAAACAGTTTTTCCGGGGTGAAGTGGATAAGTATACCTGGGTGGATATCGGATCATCCTATTTGCCTGGAGAATTAACTGCGGCATTTCTGCATGCGCAATTCGAACAGGCGGAACAGATCAACGCAAGGCGGGCACAAATTTTTAACCTGTATTATGAATCACTGTGCCCGCTCGAAGAACAAAATCTGATCAGGATGCCGGCTTTCGACCCGGCTGTCAGTTCGCACAATGGCCATCTTTTTTATATAATTACAAATACTCCTGAAACCCGATCCCGCCTGATAGAATTCCTTAAAAACAAAGGGATATATGCCATTTTTCATTATATGCCACTCCATTCATCCCCGGGCGGGAAGCGGTATGGAAGGCCGGGTGGACCATTGACACATACGGAGGACCTCAGCGAACGCCTGGTCCGGTTGCCGCTATTTTATGAAATGACTGATGCAGATGTTGGAATCGTTATTGACGCCATTAAAAAATTTTTCCAAAACCGATGATAAACTTGGACTCTCTCAAAAAACAAAAAATAGACCCTTCGATGCTATGTGAATTATAAAAATTCGCAAAACAATCACTGGATGCGGACATAACCAAACCGATAGTGCGATTGCGGAATTTCAGGGAAAAATAGACCAAATTTTGAATATATCCAATTTTTAGACAATTAAATAAAAATATCTATTCTATGAAAACAAACATTTCCGATTTGGCAATATGTGGAGGACCACCGGCATTTAACGAAACCCTTCATGTAGGCCGCCCGAATATTGGTGACAGGGAACAATTGATTCAAAGCTTCAAACAGATTCTTGACAACCGCTGGCTTACCAATAACGGCCCGTTTGTCCAGGAATTTGAAAAAAAAGTTGCTCAAATACTGGGTGTCAGGCACTGCATTGCCATGTGCAACGCGACCATCGCTCTTGAGATTGTCATTCGTGGGTTGGGACTTACCGGCGAAGTTATTGTACCCTCTTTCACCTTTATCGCTACGGCGCACTCACTTCAATGGCAGGAAATCACACCGGTTTTCTGCGACATCGATCCAGATACCCACACGATTGACCCAAAAAAGATTGAGTCTTTGATCACCCCGCGAACAACCGGCATTATCGGAGTCCATCTCTGGGGCAGACCATGCGCGATTAACGAACTGGTTGAAATCACGAATCATCATAATCTCATGCTCATTTTTGACGCCGCCCATGCCTTTGACTGTTCTTATAACGGGCACATGATCGGAAATTTCGGTGAAGCCGAGGTTTTCAGCTTTCATGCCACAAAATTCATTAACTCATTTGAAGGCGGCATGGTGGCGACCAACAACGGCAAACTGGCCGCGAAACTTCGCCTGATGAAAAATTTCGGGTTTGCCGGTTATGACAACGTGATTCATATCGGAACCAACGGCAAGATGAATGAAATGTGCGCCGCCATGGGTCTGGCTTCGCTGGATTACATGGATGATATTGTCGATACCAATCTCAGGAATTACAGGCAATATAAAGATGATTTGGCTGACTTGCCAGGCGTGAGCCTGATAAATTATGATGAAAATGAAAAAAACAATTTCCAATACATTGTCTTAGAAATTGATGAGCGTCTTGCCAGGCTTTCGAGAGACCAGCTTCTGAAAGTGCTTCGTACAGAAAATATATTCGCACGCCGTTATTTCTACCCCGGTTGTCACCGGATGAAGCCCTATCGCTCCTATTTCCCGCATTCAGGTCTACTCCTGCCGGAAACAGAAAAAATGACCGACCGGATTTTGATATTACCCACCGGAACTGCAATTAACACTGATGATATAAAGGCAATTTGCCAGATTGTTAAATTATCGGTTAAGCATGGAGAGAGTATAAAATCTATATTGGAATCTCAAAATACAATTAACAAAGAATAATATGAAAGCCTGGTTCAGTATATCAGCCAACGATTCAACCTCAAACAAGAGATATTTATAACCCAACGATGCTTTTTAACTCATCAGTTTTTATCCTTTTCCTCATAATTGTTCTCCCCATATATTATAGCGTGTCTATACGATGGCAAAACCTTTTTCTTATTGCCGCAAGTTATTTTTTTTATGGATATTGGGACTACCGATTCCTGCCGTTAATTGTTATTTCAACATTCTTTAACTATTTTTTAGCCCTTAAGATTAACAAATCTGAGAATGCCGGGCATCGAAAAATCTTTCTGGTTACAAGCCTTATGCTCAATTTTGGGTGCTTGGGATTTTTTAAATATTTCAATTTTTTTATTGATTCCTTTGCTGTCATTATCGAAAAAATCGGTTTTAATCCGTCTATACATACACTGAATATTATTCTTCCAATCGGAATCAGTTTTTATACATTCCAGGTGACAGGATACATCATAGACGTATACCGAAAAAAACAAACTGCCACGCCTGATTTCATATCCTTTGCGCTTTATATCTGTTATTTTCCCCAACTGGTTGCCGGGCCGATTGAAAGGGCACAAAGGCTATTGCCAAAAATTCAGGCGAAAAGGTGTGTAACCAAAGAGGACGTTTATACCGGGCTCCAATTGATGCTCATTGGTTATGTACAAAAAATCGCCATCGCTGATGCGGTTGCCCCATTCGTCAACAAACTTTTCGCAAATCCGGCCCAATTTATGAGCATTGATCTTCTTTGCGGGGTTTATCTATTTTCTCTGCAAATATATGGTGACTTTGCCGGCTACAGCAATATCGCCCGAGGCGTTAGCAGGCTTATGGGCATCGACCTGATGATCAATTTCAAACAACCTTATCTATCCAAAAATATCAGTGAATTCTGGAGACGATGGCACATCTCGCTTTCAACATGGTTCAGGGATTATCTGTACATACCGCTTGGGGGCAACAAAAAAGGAGCGTTTAAAACTTATCAAAATCTTTTTATTACCATGCTCCTCTGCGGATTATGGCATGGCGCTTCCTGGGCATTTGTATTCTGGGGGGGGCTGCATGGAACCTATCTTGCCATATACAGACTTATTAAAAACATATTAAAAGACAAGCCGATTCTTTTTAAAAATAAAAAATTTAGTTACTTAATAAATATCCTGATTACATTCCATCTCGTCGCTTTTGCCTGGATATTTTTCAGAGCACCTGATTTTACAACCGCCTATACCTACATCAATATTCTTGTAAATCCTTCTAATTTTATCCGGACAGGTAATACATTAATTTTAATTTACACGACTGCGTTTTATCTGTTATTTGTATTGGCTTTAGATGTTCCTCTTTTCAGAACCGACCGAGAAACGCTTGTCACGGAGCAGAACTTTTGGGTTTGGCGGGGGATCGTCTTTGCGGGCTTGATACTGATAATTTCTTTCTTAGGGGAAAGTAATGTTCAACCGTTTATCTATTTTCAGTTTTGATACGCTAAAGGGATTTCCCAAGCCCACCCGGTCATTTTTTTTATGCGTATTCATTTTAATAATCGCTGGTTCTCTGCTTGCGGTCAATCGGGATAATATTGAAAAATCCATACCCAAATATCATACAATAACACCTGTCTTGTCATATCTGGACCTTTATTGCCTTGACACTCCCAAAGTAGTATTTTTCGGAAGCTCCCGCTTTGTTTCATGCATTAAAACAGATACGTTTGCTCGACTGTCAGATATTGCACCATCAAATGTACTCAATTTAGCTATAGGTTCTGGAAGTTTTTGGGAAGCCAAGGCTATCTATCGAGAACGACCGGAATTATATAATAATTGTTCACTCATCATTATTGATATCGAACCATGGATGTTCAATAATAATCTGATTCACGCTATTTACAAGAAAACATATCATTATGAACCCTATTTTACGATCTGGGCATCCCTTAAAGAAAGGACTGAACCTCCCGGCATTGCCGCAAAAGCTTCACTGGTCTCTGATTTTTTCTGGCCAGTATCGGAAAAGCGAGCCTTCCCTGACTGGTATGCTGTTATTAAGGCTTTAACAAATAACCAAAACATGCTGGCACGCCTTTCAGCTCCTACTTATCAGTATAAAGCTGATGAGTACAGGTATCTTGCAACCAGCACAAATTTTAAAGCTTTTTCAATGGCACATAATAATATGGCCAATTTCGAGTTTTCAAATTACAAGGCTGATTATTTACGTTATCTAATCCAGCGATTTGAGAGACAATGTGATCATATTGTTTTATTGCAGCCACCGGTTCACAAAGAATATATGGATGTCATCTACAATAACCCAAATTATCTTTCCGGCTACAAACAGATTCTGGCATTCATTCGCAGCTTTGAAAACGACAAGGTCTCTTCAATTCTCTGGGAAACACCTGCAGATTGCGGTTTGGATGACTCCGTCTTTATTGATTACGGGCATTTCAACATGGATGGTGCCAGGGAATTTACAAAGATACTATACAATAAGTTAAATGTAATGGGATTGATAGATCCTATTAAAGCGGGTACTGACACTGACAAATTTCCTTCTGATGAAAACATTGCTCAGCTTCAGGAAATTTTAAAGTATCAACCTGCAAACGTTTCTTATCGTTATACCCTCGGAATGTTATATGCAAAAAACGGGCAATTGGACAAAGCCCAAAGAGAATTGCAAGCCGCATTAACACTTGAACCAGGTTCCCTAAAAGTATTATATGCCTCAGCCATTGTGTCTGTTAATAAAAGACAATACAAAGAGGCCATTTTAACATTTAAAAGGCTGGTTGTAATCAAACCTGAAAACAATATTTTTTATTATAATATAAGTTGTTTGTATGCTATACAAAATATGAAAAGCGAATCAATTGACTGGCTGCAAAAAGCAATAGATAATGGTTACAACAACTGGGATCATCTGAAAAATGACAAAGATCTTACAAACATAAGAAATACTCCTCGTTTCAAGGCACTTATAGGTGCAATTAACTGAGCATAATTTAGCAACCAGACACGTGGAAGACGAATCCAAAAAATTCTACTGCTGATAAGAAATCTTTAGGATATTCACCCCGGTCAATAATGCCGAAATAGTTCCGATGATCAATACCATAAATGTTGATACCGCATGAGTTACCAGTGAAAACCCGGCCGCCGCATCTGCCGAAACACCAAAAAGTGTGAGGGCAAAAACCCCCCCGGCTTCCCAAAGCCCCCAAAACCCTGGGGCAGAAGGAAGGGCGATAAAAAGGAAAATGATAATTAAAACAGCGGTGATTTCAAAAAAAGAAAGGGCAATGCCCGGACAACCAAGCATAAGTATGTACAAGGACAAAGCCTCAATTATCCAGATAAAAAAAGAGTATCCGAGACAGATCAAAATATTGAGAGGTTCTTTTACAAATGAAAAACCGGATGCAATATTATCTATTATGTTAACTAAAGGCATGGAGCATTTCTTTTTCATTTTCGCCCTCCATCCACTGCCGGTAAAGAAAAATATCGATGGAAACTTCATGACGAAACTTTTTAATCTTCGCCTGAAACCGGAAAGGCTGATCAAAACGATCCCAGTGATAAGGGCAACGCACACTTTTATTATCCCTGAAGCGACGATTTCTAATGTTTGTTTATTTAACTGGTAACTTTTATATTGAACAATCAAATGTGGATCAATGTTTACCATAGCCAAAACCCAGGTAAATATAATGATGAGGGACAATAAATCAAAAACGCGTTCCGCAGCCACTGTGGTGAGGCCGACAGTGAAAGGAACCTGATTCTGTTTTTTTATTATAGCCGGACGTGCGATTTCTCCGACCCGTGCTGGCAGAATGGAGTTGATCAAAAAGCTTACCATTATAGGATGAAAGGCTGAAGAGAATGAAAGCCGCTGCGAAGAACTCATAATCAAACGCCACCTGATGGCTCTCAGAACGAAGGAACATAAACCGATGGCTGCCGATGGGATTATCCATAAATAATTTATTGAGGCAATATATCTCATCAGTTCACCAAATGGCACATTTCGGAAGGCGAAATAGAATCCACCCAAAGACAACATGCTGCCGATAAATAATGATATGATAATTTTTTTTTGTTTCATTTTACCTTAATCAAAAATTTATTCATTTTTAAATTACTAATTTTAGTGCCTATTAACTGTTTTTAGCTTAATTGTTAATTAAATTAATAAAATCAGAATAATTGTGGTAATTTGGTTTTTCAAAAGCAAAAATCACGATTAATTTTATACCTACGGTATTCATGAACGTAAATTGGCTGAGAATTGTTGAAGAGCACATTAATTAAAATCATGATTTACTTCCATGGCAGTTAATTATTAAGCATGGCAATTATCACCATGAATATAGGCTATTTTTCTTGGTCTATTATTTAAAATAGTTAAGTAACGACAAAATTGGTTGGAAATTCATACCTTTAATATAAGAAAACATATAATACAAACAAAAATCAACAAATGGATTCAATCTGATAAATCAGTTAATCTTTGCAATCTTATTGGGCAATGCAAAAATATTTTTGATTACAGGTCGTTTTATAACTACAACATCTCGCTAAAAGGGGGGAAAAAGTTTGAAAGAAAATAACCACACCATTAACTATTCAATTATTGTACCTGTGTATTGCAATGAAGGTTCATTGATGCGAACCTTTATGGAAATAAATGAAAAGGTCCTTAAACACTCTTCAGGAGGGGAGTTGATCTTTGTTGATGACGGTTCCACTGACAACTCATTAGCGGAGTTGCTTGAAATAAAACGTAAGTATCCTTTTATAAAAATCATTAAACTTACAAAAAATTTTGGACAGATATCTGCAACTTTAGCGGGTTATCGTTATGCAAAGGGTGACTGTGTTATTTATATATCTGCGGATCTTCAGGATCCACCGGAATTAATGAATGAAATGTTAAAAAATTATTTTGATGATAAGTATGAAATAGTTATTTGCCGTAGAGAATCACGGGATGAATCATTTTTTAGAAAAATAACTTCAAAAACATTTTACAGCCTAATGAATAAATTGAATTTTCAAGATATGCCAGTTCAAGGATTTGATTATGTTCTTATAGGCTCAAAAGTAAAGAAATATATCCTTGAAACTTATGAACATAATGCTTTTTTAAATGGACAAATTCTTTGGACTGGGTTTAAAACAAAATTTATTGCTTACCATCGAAAAAAACGATACATAGGCAAATCTAAATGGACATTTAATAAAAAGCTTAAAGTATTCATTGATGGCATTATTGGCTACTCATATACTCCTATACGATCCATATCTCTTGCTGGCGTATTTGTCGCGATAAGCGGTTTTATTTATGCAATAAGTATCGTGTCAAATAAATTTTTTGGTAATATACCAATAAAAGGTTGGGCTCCAATTATGATTTTGATTTTAGTATTATCTGGAGTTCAAATGATAATGCTTGGTGTTATTGGGGAATACTTGTGGCGAGTTTTAGATCAGGTAAGAAACAGGCCATTATACATTATCGAACAGATGTATGATTGATAAAGAATCGACCACATAAAGTTCTAAATTGGATTAACAGGGGTTTAAATTTTGGATATGAAAATTGCCATCATGCAGCCTTATTTTTTCCCATACATTGGTTATTTCCAATTGATCAACGCTGTAGATAAATTTATAATATATGATGATGTAAATTACATCAACAAAGGCTGGATCAATCGCAACAGAATTTTAATCAATAAACAGCCATGTATTTTTTCAATTCCTCTGAAAAAAGCCAGCCAAAACCGAAAAATTTATGAAATTGAAATGGCTGCGGATAGAAGGTGGAAACAAAAATTCATAAAAACTCTCGAAATTCATTATAAAAAAGCACCAAATTTTGAGATAGCAATCTCTTTGATTAAGACTCTTCTGGCAGAAGATTATCAATATATTGTTCAATTAATTTTGCATTGTTTGCATGAATTGATGCTATATTTACAATTAAATACAAAATTAATCGAGACATCGAAGGTTTACAACGTTCAACCTTTGAAAGGTAAGGAAAAAATATTGGAAATTTGTAAAAAAGAAAAAGCAACTCGGTATATTAATCCGATTGGTGGTCAAAACTTGTATTCAAAGGAAGAATTTAAGCAAAAAGGTATAGATCTGAATTTTTTAAAAACAAATAATATCTACTACAAACAGTATGGAAATGAGTTTGTTCCCGATCTTTCAATCATTGATTTATTGATGTTTAATTCTCAAGTTAAATTGCAACAGATGATTACTGAATATGAATTGATATGAAAAAATATTTTAAAATTGTGCGTCATTATGAACATTGCCTTGATCAATATGGAGATACACATTTAGGTGTTGATTGGCCAAACCCCGAAGACCTTGAAAAACGCTTTCAGGTAATGCTTGAGGTTATCAAACCACCGTTCACCTCCCATGCCTCCCTACTAGACTTCGGATGCGGGGCTTCACATTTTTATGAATTTTTATTAAAAACAAAAAACACTAATATTGAATATTCGGGGTTAGACATATCGGAAAAATTTATTTGCCTTTCGCAAAAAAAATTTCCTGAAATAAACTTTTTTTGCTTGGATATTCTTGAACAACCAGCATTAGTTCCGAATTTTGATTTCATGATTATGAATGGCGTATTTACTGAGAAACGAGACCTAACTTTTGAGGAAATGTTTAAATATTTTAGTAATGTCATTACAATTTGTTTTGCAAAAGTTCATGTTGGCCTGGCATTTAATGTGATGTCAAAACATGTGGATTGGGAGCGAAAAGACCTGTTTCATGTCTCCCTTGATACAATCACAAATTTCTTAACAAAAAAACTTACTCGACATTTTATTATTCGGAATGATTATGGATTATATGAATATACGATTTATTTGTACAAGGAACCATCGTCATGGCAAAAGTAATCATTTTCGGAACTAAAGATCTTGCAGAATTAGCTTACTATTATCTTAAAAATGATACAAAACATGAAATTGTTGCTTTTAGTGTTCATCAAGAATACATCCGTAATGATAGAGAATTTTGCGGATTACCTTTAGTCGCATTTGACAATATCGAACAACAATTTAACCCTAAAGATTATATGTTTTTCGCTCCAATAACCCATAAAAAGATGAATAAAGTGCGTGAGGGGATTTATAATCAAATTAAAAATAAGGGATACCAACTGCTAAGTTATGTAAGTTCAAAAGCGACTGTACTCACAGATAAAATAGGTGACAACTGCTTTATCTTAGAAGACAATACAATTCAACCATTTGTGGTTATTGGAAATAATGTGGTTCTATGGAGTGGGAATCATATTGGACATCATAGTATCATCGAAAATCATATTTTTTTCACATCACATGTAGTGCTATCGGGCCATTGCATAGTAAAACCATACTGTTTTTTAGGAGTTAATTCGACCATACGCGACGGAATTATTCTCGCAGAAGGAACATTTGTGGCAATGGGAACAACTATCACAAAAAATACCGAGGCATACAGTGTTTATATCGGAAATCCACCACAAAAAAATATTATTTCAAGTTTAAACCTAAAATTTTAAGCGACTAAGTTTTGTAGATATGGCTTGGATTAAAAAAAAATTAATATTTGTTCCCGATGGCAAGATTTCCGAGATGATCAGTCATGCTTCGATCCCATTTGCAGACGTTCATAATGAAACGACTTTACGTATTTATTTTAGTTCAAGAAATCCAAATGGACAATCAATCCCTTACTCTTTAAATCTTGACATAAGAAATTTCTCGATCATCACCCCTACTGATATTAAAAATCTTTTTGACCTCGGCCAATTAGGGACTTTTGATGATAATGGAATAATGCCTGCTTGTGTCGTCAATTATCATAATAAAAAATATCTTTATTATATTGGATGGAATCTTCGGGGCACCGTTCCATATCATTTAGCAATTGGATTAGCTATTAGTAATGACGGTGGTGATACATATTTAAAATTTTCTAAGGGTCCAGTTTGCGACAGAGGACTCGATGAACCATTTTTTAATACTGCACCGTTTGTGATGATAGATAATGGGAAATGGCGAATGTGGTATGTTTCCTGTACTGGTTGGGAAAAAATAAATAATCATCCAGAACCATTGTATCATATTAAATATGCTGAATCAGATGACGGGGTTGTATGGACGAAACACAATATTGTTTGCATTGAATGTATTTCTCACCTGGAAGCAATAGGCAGACCTTGTGTATTAATTGAAGATGGAATTTACAAAATGTGGTATTCTTATCGATTGATTAAAGATTATCGCACAGATAGAAACATGAGTTACCGTATTGGGTATGCGGAATCAATCGACGGCATCAATTGGTTGAGAAAAGATCAAGAAGTCGGAATCGAACGCTCTAAAGCCGAATGGGATTCACAAATGATGGAATATTGCCATGTTGTAAAAATTCAGAATAAAAAATATATGTTCTATAATGGTAACGGATTTGGTGCTTCCGGTTTCGGCTATGCTGTTTGGGGGTGAAGTGCTTCTCATATTTCGAAATCAAGATTTGTTTTAAGTCACTACCATCTCTATGATCTGTCTCAAAATAATCGATTCAGAATACGACTGATTATTATATGATTTCTGTGATCAGCGATAAAGATGAAACAAGCAAAGGCCTACATTCGGTTTTGGCCTGTCAGTCATCTATTCCTTCATTCTTTATTTTCTTAATTATTTGTCTGTTTATTAAGACCGCAAAATAAATACATGCTGAATATTTGGGATAAGTTTATCCATCCCAATCAAAATTTCAGACTACTTGACATCGGCTGTGAGACATCGAAAATATTTAAATTTTTGCCATCAACAATTTACTATGACGGTGCAATATTGATGGCTTCGTAAAAAGTCAGAAAACATGATTTTCGAAATTTAAAATCAACGATATCAGTAAGTTACTAACCTGAAATTTCGAAATTTTGACTTTTTACAAAACCATCAATATTAGCTCGATCATTTTTACCGATCAAACTTATATTATCAAATGAGCTGACTATAAATGAATGAGACAATAAAAAAAACAGACCATCAATTTTATATTTTTGTGGCCGGAATCATAATCTTTGGTATTATTGCCGTTTTGGGATGGGTTAAACTTCAGTACGGCTTTACTTTCATGGATGAAAGCTACCATATGATTGAGGGCTGGAGGCTTTCGTCCGGAGATCATTTCATTCATGATACACCTAACGGCGCGCTCAGAAATTACCGTTTGCTCAATAAACTGATTTTTGACGTATGTCCGGATATCACACTGCTTGGTTTCAGAAAATTACAGTTTTTTCTTACGCTTATTTCATTGTTCATCTTCGGATCATCACTTTATCGATTTAACAAACAGTACTGGTATCTGCCGTTTATTTTCAGCATTTTTGCGTTTACCGGCTTAGACCCGTTGGGTGCCACATCCAATTTAAATTATTATACTTACCCTCATCTGTTTGTTGTCTTGCATATCGCCTTTCTTTTATTTGGGGTCCGCGCCAAAAATTCCATTATCAAATTATTACTGTTTCTTTTTTCCGGCATTTGCCTATGGTTAATCAGCCTGAGTCTCCTGCACTTAAGCCCGATCATTGCAGCACCCATTGGCTTATATCTGTTTGCAAAATTTTTTCACTTCAAACAGATAAAATTCCAATTCAAAGACCTCGCTCTGGTTCTTGTCCCATTTTTCTCATTCTGGGCTGTTTTTTTAATGATATACAACATTGATTTTATTCATTCGGTGTTAACCTCCTTAAAAATGATCACAGAGTATCCCTCATACTCATCCGAATTTATCAGAATTAATTGGACCGTGCTGTCATATACCATGATAATGTTCATTCTCGCTTCTGCTTTTCTCATGGTTCTCCGAACGTTTAAACCCCATAAGATTATCTACTTAATATTTTTATCGATTTTGGCCTTCTGGATTATTGACACATCACTTTTCGGCATCATCTATCCTTACTGGAAGGACTGGTACAGCCGCCCTATGTGGTTTGCCGGCATGCTGATATCATTTCATCTGTTTTTCTGGGTACATATTCTCACAAAACAATTTTTATTCAAACATGAGATCAAGCCAAACGAAGAACTGGCAATCTTGTTAATGCTCCCTGCCACCCTATTATTTATTCCGGCCGCGACTTTTTCAACGTTTGGCGCGATTTTAATTCTGCACTGTGCCATACCCACTGTTACAGCCCTCACGATTGTCATTATCAATCTCGAACAGATCAAGCTGCGCTCAAATGCATTCAAATTAATCATTCTGGTGGTTGCTTTCGCCCCTTTCTATTACACCACTGCCTGGTCTGACTGGAATTTCACCTATTGTGATGTCAAACCCAAAGATGCCAATGCAGAGATAACCGAGGGCTTTCTCAAAGGGATCCACACCAATGGTATCTATAAACAGATCAATGACTGGATCACAAAAAATACGGCTACCTATTCAAACGATGATGATTTTATCATCTCATATATCCTGACCCCCATGGTTTACATGATCGCAGAAAGAAGACCTTCTATTGAACAATCTTTTCTGAATCCACCGGATGAAAGGATGGTTAAACATTACAAAACAATGATCGATAAAATGCTGGCATCCAAACGAAACCCGGCTATTGCTTTTGTGTTTGACAACACACCGGCCTTAAATACCATCAACGAAAAATCAAAAATCAGGTTCAATCTGAAAGGTGAAAAATATAGTTTTTATGGCCCATGGTATAATTTTGGGGGATCCCAAGACGCCCTTGCAGGATATATAAAAAATAACATGACAATGGTTGATTCAATCACCTACCAGAATCATACCGCCCAATGCTTTGTGGATAAAAAAAAGTTTGCTGAAAAATCATTGACTGAAGCGGTCTCGGAATTAGAGAAAAAAATTATTCAACAGCCTGAAAACGTTTTGCTTTATTATAAGATGGGATTGCTTTTTGAACAAAATAATAATCTCAAAAAAGCGGCGCACGCCTATCAGAAAAGCCTGGCATTGCAACCGGACGCTTTTCAGACGCTCAACCGACTGACAATGATTTATATTAAAGAGAAAAGGTATACGGACGCCATATCCCTGCTGTCCGGCCCCATGATAAAACTTCAGCCCAACAATGCCGATATTTATTACAATATCGCCTGCCTATTCGCCATCCAGAATGATCAGGAAAAAGCGATTGAATGGCTGGATCGTGCTTTGGAGAAAGGGTACAATAAGTGGGAAAAAATCAAAACCGACCTGGTCTTGGAAAACATTAGAAATTCAATATATTACCAGGAAACTATCAAAAACCATCAATAGTCGCTGAACGGAAACTCCATGATATAGGGTGTCATTACGAGGAGTGAGGAACGAATGACGAAGTAATCTCCTGTCATTGATGGGATTGCTTCGGTCGTGCCTCCCTCGCAATGACAGAAAATTCACAGGTGTGGGATCTTTCGTTCACTCACTAAATAAGCTGACCCTCTGCCGATAAAAGAAATTTATGCTATTTAATTCATATACCTTCATCCTCTTTTTTGTAATTTTGTTATTTCTTCATTATTTACCATTAAAGTGGAAAGTCAAAAAATTTAATTTGCTGATTGCAAGCTATTTATTTTATTCAGCATGGAATCCGGTTTTTGTTTTTTTGATATGGATTTCGACTATTGTTGACTGGTTTTCCGCAAAAAAAATTTATAACACCGAAAAAAAAATCATCAAACGATCATTTCTTTTTTTAAGCCTGCTTACCAATCTCGGACTATTATCATTTTTTAAATATTCTGAATTTCTCTTAGATAATTTTATAAATCTTTTGTCTGTTTTTGGTATTACCTTTCATCCTGCTATGCCCGATATTGTTTTACCGGTGGGCATTTCTTTTTATACATTTCAAACCCTATCATATACGAATGATATTTATAGAAATAAACTAAATCCAGCCGGTTCCTTTTTAGACTTTGCCCTTTATGTCACTTTTTTCCCGCAACTTGTTGCCGGGCCAATCGTAAGGGCAACAACATTCCTTCCGCAATGTAAATGGCCCAAAAAACCCGACTTTGAAATGATCGGATGGGGTGCATCGTTATTTTTACTTGGTTTGTTTCAAAAAGTTGTGGTTGCGGATGGGTTGCTTGCACCCGTTGCGGAAAAAGTCTACGATAACGCGAATATTCCGAATACAATAACTGCCTGGGCAGGGACATTAGCTTTTTCCGGACAAATCTTTTGTGATTTTGCAGGGTATTCGACTTGCGCGATTGGCGTTGCTTTATGTCTTGGATTTGTTCTCCCAGATAATTTTAAATATCCATATGCCGCAATAGGCTTTGCTGATTTCTGGAAACGGTGGCATATTTCATTATCAAGCTGGCTCAGGGATTATCTTTATATTTCATTAGGCGGCAACAGAAAAGGTACTTTCCGAACTTATAATAACATCATGGCAACGATGTTTTTGGGAGGTCTATGGCATGGGGCTTCATGGACGTTTGTGGCATGGGGATGTTTTCATGGATTTTATTTAATCATTGAACGCGTTTTAAAAAAAATAATTCCATCCTCAACAATATGGAGTCTATCTCCGGTTAAAATATTACTATCCAGCTTTACATTTATATTGGTTTGTTTTACCTGGGTATTTTTCAGGTCTCATAATTTCAAACAGGCTTTTAGCATAATAAAATCCATGGCAGGCGGCAACGGACAGGGCGTCAATCTATTAAGCACATATGATATGATTACATCCTTTACGATGATTGCATTAATTTTGATTACTCATTGGATAATGAGAGACCGGTCTTTAAAAGAAATCACCCTTTCAATGCATTGGTCATTAAGGTCGGTTATTTTTTCAACGGTTCTAATTTTGATAATATTTTTATCTGGAGAGCATCATGCGTTCATTTATTTCCAGTTTTAAAAAGAATTCAAAAAAAAATTGGATCTTAACCTGGTGCGGAACTATTTTTTTAATTGTTATTATTATGTTTCTGGTTGAATTTTTTTGGCGTAAAGCAGGCCATGTCCCGAAAGTTATCGATGATAAAGCACTTTGGGCAATAGAAAGAAGTAAAATAAATTTCAAGAACCCGAAAACGGTTTTACTGCTCGGCAAGTCCCATATACAAGTTGGATTTTCAATAGATACTTTTAATACTATATGCCCGGACTATCAAATATTTCAATTGGCTATTGCTGCCGGCGCAAGCCCTGTGGCCGTATTAAATGACCTGGCGGTTAATACCGATTTTAACGGCATCATTATTTGTGAAATGTCTACTGAGGATTTCTTTAAAAAAAACTGGGGGACCCAACAGGAATACATAGAATATTTATATAAAAATTACAATTTGAATGCGCAAATAAATCGACAAATAAGTACTTTTTTCCAGGAAAAACTCGTAATCATGAATCCGAATTTAAATCTTTATAATATTTTAGAAAATTTGGTAATTAATCACGCTTTTCCAACACCTCAACATGTTATTATGGATTCAAGAAGAGATTACTATGCTGATTTTACAAAATATAATAGAAACAAGAAAAATGATAGACTCGCTATATTTAATTTTCTGGAATCAAAGTACAGAAAGCAGTTTGACGCTAAAAATAATTTCTCTATCAGTACTTACAATAAACCCTGGGTGGTACCCCTTAAAGTTGAAGATCAATGGCTTTATGAAGCCGAGGCAGTCGTAAGTCTTGCAAAGAGGATCAACGATAGAGGAGGAAAAGTCGTCTTTGTGCATTTTCCCATTTCAAAGCAAATGGCTGCAGAATACCCAAAAAATTTGTTTTGGGATCGATTGAAAAAAGATTCTTCTGTTGAAATGATACATTTTTTTGATAAAAAAAGCCTCAATCAATATTATTGTCCTGATGGCGCACACCTTGATTTTAGAGATACACCTGGTTTTACAAAATCACTGATCAATGAATTAATCGATTTAAATTTCATAGAATAAAAGGGATATCGTTGCAAACAAAGCCATCAAATTATCAGATGCCGTTCTTTGCCCTGACTTTTTGCGATGTTACAAATCCTTAATCAGTTGATTTTCTGTTGCAGATGGACCTGCCTCCAATAACCCGGGCCGGCACTCCGCCAACAATCTGAAAGTCCACAACATCTTTTGTTACCACAGCTCCAGCAGCCACCACTACACCATTGCCAATGGTCACACCTGCAGTAATAACCGCATGGGCACCAATCCAAACATCATTACCGATTTTCACCGGTGCCATGACATGATCCACAGTCGCCATTGGCGCGTCGGTCTGACGAAACGCGTGATTGGACGACACAATCACCGCATAGGGACCGACCATGACATAATCGCCAATGTCGATCCCGCCTCTGGCGTCGATCAGGACACCGGAATTCGGGGAAAAAGATCTCCCAACCTTCATTCCATAGGTATGGCTCAAATAAACACTGGGATAAATCGTACAAAATGATTTTAATTCTGCAAATAGCATCCGGTAAAGCCCCCAACGAAGAACCATGCCGAACAATCCGGGCAATGACCGAACGATCCAGCCGAAGAACTCTTCAATCCATAGATGAAAAATACGCGTGCGATATTTTTTTATAAATCGAATGATCATAATATATACTGTTTCATTGCGTTATCTGGTCTCAGTGTAAAAAGAATTATTCATAATCAGTACTTTGCTGGAAATCAGTAGATAATTTACAAAACAAGCGATTGTATTTTCGGGTGGTAAGTCTGCAACAATGCCGTCTTGATCAATTCGGGCGGGATATACTTGCCACTTGCGGCCATCAGATGGGCCGGCATCTGTTGTGAAATACACATATGCAGGATGATTCTTCTGCAAACCAAATGACCTGACGTATAACTTATCTCCTTTTCTCTCGGGTTGTTGCAAAACCGGCAGAGAAGGGCTGGCTTTCAAATATTGATCCAAAAAAGATTCAAGTATACATAGCGAGTGCCCGATATTGCTATGTGGCAGGTCTGGATTAATAAAAAAATAAAAAGGACAGTTCAAGAGATCATAGGATTTAATACGAATTTCAAGTGGATAAAATTTATCATTCGGATTTCCCGCAAATAAAAAAGGGCATTTTATGTGTCCCAAATAATTTGAAGGATCAATCAAATCCCGCCACAAACGCTGTTCTTCCACTGTAAGACGTTTCTCATACCATTCTTCAAAAAACCCTTTTTCATAAATAAATCCAGTTCCATAAACAGAAGCTGCAGCCTTGAACCGATCATCAATTCCTGCCGCAATGCAGGTTAAGTGCCCCCCTACAGAAAGTCCGATAATGGCGGTTTTGTTCCTGTCAACTTCTGGAAAACTAAGAATCAGGGAATGCGCCAGAATTATTTTCGCAACTGCATGGTAATTCCAGTCATAACTCATATACGTTTCTGCAAGAGGTCCACCATTCGCCAATCTTAGGAGATCTGGCCCATGTCCATCCAAATCCATTGAAATTGCGGCATACCCTCTTTGGGCCCACAGATTTACAACGGATTCACTTGCTGCTTGACAACCGCCATGCACAATGACAATGCCCGGCAAGTTTTTGTCTTTTGATAAATCCCCAGTAATGGACCCCGGTGTCGCATAATATGCGAAAATATCAGTCTTTTTATCTTTATACGGCAATCCTTCATAATAAAAAGATTTAATTTTTCCTGTTTTATCCAGCCATTTAACTTTCGGTGGTCGGCTCAATAATTCCAAATCCCAGGGAAAGTCTTTGATAGATTGCGCGGAAGTAGAAATTTTTATAACAGATTGACCACTTAAACGCTGATAATCAAAAAATATGGCGGCTGAGATTATCAACGCAGCTATCAGCAGTATTGATAGCAAGACTTTAACGTGATTCTTAAATTTAAATATCAACGAATTCACCTTTTAACGTATTTCTCAATGATTATTTTTCGAAAACGCTTTATATCTATAATATCACTTGTTATAAATACATATACAAACACATCATCAATCTCACCGTAAAATGGACAAGGCGATTCCGGAATTTTGCCCATCCCCGACCATGATTTTATTATAATTTTGCCAACAATTATCGCACCATAACCATAGGGGCAGGGTTTACCCCCATATGCACTAAGTTATATTATAAATATCCATCACTTACATTTATCCGTAAAAGAGTCGATTTAAACGTTTAACATCGAATGAGGATGTCGCTGCGCTCCACGATTAAATTTCATTTGTTAACAAAAATTCGGCGTCAAACATTGATACCGCTACAAAATCACTAATCCGTCACCCAGCGGAGGCGGAGGCCAGAGCATATTGGAAATACTGGGTTCCGGCTAAAAGCATGCCGGAGTGACGAGTGGAGAGATGCCAAAATGACAACCGGGCTGTTTCTTGACCTTTTACCGGTTCATCATAATTTAACGGTAAAAAATCATTTGCCATAATAGCAATCCAGCCTGCGAAAAAATCCTCAGGGCGAAAGGTCTTTATATAAATTTGATCCGACGGGCCGCGAAAACCACCATTTTTAAAAGCATCCATCCATGCCGCCACCGGTCAATATTGGTATCTCCGTAGGTCCGTGACCGGTAACGAACCGGCATTTCCACAATTTTCAGATTCAGCTTGGCCGCGCCAAATAGCAAATCAAAATCGCCGAACGGATCAAAATCGCCAAAATACGACCGGTTATCCGCAAGATGCCGATAATCCTCCCGCCACATCACCTTGGTACCGCACAAGGTGTCTTTGATGGGCTGTTCCAGCAGCCAGGAAAAGACCATAGAAAAAAATTTATTGCCCACAATATTAAAGAACCGCATGGCCTGATCTTCCATAGGATAAACCAGCCGTACGCCATTGACGAATTCTCCTTTACCGGAAGCGATAGCATCGACAAATCGCGGCAGATCTTCCGGCGGAACAGTCATGTCCGCATCTAAAATCATCAGAATATCACCATCTGCCTTTTCAAACCCCAGCCGCACCGCGTCGCCTTTCCCTCTTCCGGGCTGACGGTACACGCTGATATCTTTTTCCGGATGTTGTTTTATCAAATCTTCAATAGTCTCATAGGTGTTGTCCGAAGAATGCCCTTCGACAAACACTATCTGTGTCCGGCTGCCGAGTGGCGGTACCCGACGAAGGATATCTTCAATATTGCCGGCTTCATTTCGGGCTGCCACAATCACGGATACCGATGGTGGCTTTTTTACCGAAGCCTCCAAATCCGTTGCAGGACGTGCCACGATAAAATTAGTCAGGCAAAACCAGCGGAATGGGACGATATTCGCCAGAAAACGATTAAAAAAAACTGACAGAAATTTCCATGACAGGGGCAGCAGTATTTTCGATTGACTGCTGATTACATCAAAACCCGCCAGTCGCAACAGATTGATCACATCATTCGGTGCCAGCCAGTTCTGTGACAATAAATCCGCACCTTTGCCAAGTGATTTGACAATTGCCAGGGGGATTCGCCATAAATTACTGTAAAAATTGATAACCACTCGGGTTCCGGGATGGCAAAGTCTGCCAATATTTTCAAAAACCGTCTGAACATCCCACAAATCATTTATCAGATCAGATAAAATAATTACATCAAACGGTTGATCAACGGAAAAATCATGAATATCTGCCTGAACAAAACGACATTCGGCATGCTTTGCCTTTGCGGTTTCAATCATTGAAGACGAAAAATCAATCCCAACACCAAATGCAGGCTTTAATGATGCCAGAAGATCCCCGTTACCGCACCCTATTTCAAGGACTCTCATTCCCGGGGAAACCATTAAACCATAATATTTTTGAAGTAGCTTTTGATAAAATGCACCGGGTCTGTCCGGCAAATTTTTTGGGCCGGCCAAACTGTCCCAGTGTGCCATTCTCTTTTTTCGGTATTGCAATTCCAGTTCAGTCATATCCTCTGCCATTTCCTGTTTCAACAGAATCTGAGTTTCATAATTACACCTCTTTGATGCATCTGATGGAAAATTTACTTTATTTAACAACTAAAAACTGCTAATTCAAGTCGAAGTTTTAATGAATTAATTTATAACCCCAGTGTAAATTCTTAATTAACCTGCGGAGTTCCTATAAGCGCGTACCCACCGGATGAGATAAAAATTGATTAATATCAAATGGCGAACAATGGACATTCATAAATACACATGAAAAACAATAATTTACAAACAAGCCAGGTGAAACACCCAGTATCAAAAATATTATTCATCAGTCTTTTTCTCCTGATTGTAACTTTTGCTGTTTACTCCCCGGTCAGAAATTATGAATTTATTAATTTCGATGATAATATATATGTTACTGAAAATAAACATGTAAAAAACGGGCTTTCAGCGGAATCCATCCAATGGGCATTTAAGGTAATAAAAACCGATGAAATCGCTTACTGGCATCCAATCGCAGAGCTTGCCCATATGCTGGACTGCCAGTTTTTCGGCGTTAACCCCGGCATGCATCATCTCTCCAATTTATTTTATCACCTGCTGAATTCTCTGTTGCTGTTTCTTGTTTTTATCCGCATGACCGGTGCGATATGGAAAAGTGCTTTTGTGGCAGCTGTATTTGCGCTACATCCGATTAATGTGGATTCCGTTGCCTGGATCGCTGAGAGAAAAAATCTGGTTTCCACTTCCCTATGGTTTCTCACCATGCTGGGTTATGTCTATTATGCATTACGCCCCACAGTCTTGCGTTATTTTCTTGTTTTAACCACCTTCTCTCTGGGACTGATGGCAAAACCGATGCTTGTGACACTTCCATGCGTGCTGCTGCTTTTAGATTACTGGCCCATGAATAGAATCAAAGGGGATCGGGGAAATTGGTCCCACAATAAATCAATTCCTGCAAATAGCGATGCTAAATTCCATAAAACGTCTGTTTATCGCCTGATATTTGAAAAAATACCCATGCTTTGCCTGTCTTTTGTCGCCATATGGCTATCATTTTATTCGCTTCAGAGCAATGGTCAAATAATTAATGAAACAACGCAACCCATTGCGTTGCGAATATCGAATTCACTGATTTCATATATTCACTACATATGGCACCTGATTTTCCCAATTAATTTTGCAATATTCTACCCTTTCCCCACCGTGATTTCTTTATGGAAAAGCATGGGCGCAGCATTGGCGCTGATTATGATAACCGGTCTGGTGATAACGCATGCGAAAAAAAAATCTTATATGGTAACCGGATGGCTGTGGTTTCTCGGAACATTGGTACCGGTGATCGGCTTGATTCAGGGAGGACTCTGGCCGGCAATGGCGGATCGATGGGCGTATGTTCCCTTTATCGGATTATTTATAATCCTTACATGGGGTATTCCGGATTTATTTTTGCGGTTCCGAAAAAAAAAAATAATTTTAGCCGGGCTTGCCATCACAACCATTCTGACGCTTATAATATTAACCAGCGCACATCTGAAACACTGGCAAAACTCATATACCCTTTTTCAACATGCTCTTAAAGTCACTCAAAATAACCATATTGCCCACATACAAGTCGGCTTGTACCTGTCAGAGAACAACAATTATCAAAAAGCGATTCCCCATTTTAAAAAAGCGATTGAAATCATGCCGACCGACAGCGGAGCGCACGAACAAATCGCCATTGCTTACAGCAACATGAAGGATTATCCCAAAGCGCTTTACCATTATGAAAAAGCACTGTTGTTTGCTCCGTCAAGCGCCGGGTTGTTTAATAAAATCGGCAATGTCTATACAAAAATGCAGCAACATGATAATGCATTGAAATATTATTTAGAGGCCATCACCATTGATCCGAATGACCCAAAATTTTATAACAATCTGGGCGCTGCCCGATATCTTACCGGAAAATTTGATCTGGCAATTATAGAAATAAAAAAAGCCATTAAAAGAAAGCCGGATTATGCCGAAGCATATTATAATTTAGGTCTTGTTCATTTAAAAACCGGAGACAACGTTGAAGCCACCCGAAACTTCTTAAAAACCGTACAATATGAACCGAACTACAAGGAGGCCCATAACAATCTTGCAAAACTATATTATAACAATGGCAACATGGAAAAAGCGATAGTCCATTATGCCGAAGCGGTGCGTATCTCTCCGGAAGACGAGATCGCTCAGTTTAATATTGGAATTGTTCTATATTATCTGAATCATCAGGAAAAGGCCATTAAACATTTTCAGGAAGCGCTAAGGCTAAATCCGGATTATGCGAATGCAAAAAACGCCCTGGCCCAGATTACAAAATTATCAGAAAATTAATTAACCGGGCACTTTATACTGAAAGAGCAGATGCTTATGAATACTAATCATAAAGAAAAAAACATAACAAACCAATATTCTATAAAACTGACATGTGTTTTTCTCTTTATCTTATTAGTGACTTTGTTTGTTTACTGGAATTTAAGTACATATGATTTCACCAATTTTGATGATTATTTCTACGTAACCAAGAACGAGCATATCAACACAGGTATTTCATTTGAAAATATAATCTGGGCATTTAAATTATCAACTGAAAACAGAACCTACTGGCACCCCTTAACCTGGCTGTCCCACATGCTGGATTGCCAGATTTTCGGACTGTCTCCCGGCCCGCATCATATGATGAACCTTTTCATTCATATTGTTAATTCGCTGCTTTTGTTCCTTATTTTCAATAAAACAACCGGCGCTCTCTGGAAAAGCGCCATAGTTGCCACCTTATTTGCAATTCATCCCATCAACGTTGAATCCGTGGCATGGGTTGCGGAAAGAAAAAATGTTTTAAGCTCGCTGTTCTGGCTGCTCACCATCATTTCTTATATTTATTATTCCAAACGCCCCGGTGTTGCCAGATATCTTCTAATGCTGCTTGTATTTTCAGCCGGTCTTCTCGCAAAACCTATGCTGGTAACGCTTCCGTTTGCACTTTTACTGCTGGATTTTTGGCCGATGGACCGCATCCGTTACAGCAGCAGTCAGGATTCCGAAAGCACGACAAATGCTATAAACATAGCGAAAAAAGCATCACCGATGAGACTTTTTATAGAAAAAACACCCTTAATTTTTCTCGCCTTGATGGTAACCGGCATTGTTTTCATCTCTTTGACAAGAACCCAAGCAATAATTTCTACTCAAACCACTGCTGTTGGTCCAAGATTTTTTAATGCATTAATATCATATACAAACTATTTATATAAACTGATATGGCCATTCAACCTGGCAGCCTATTATCCATTCCCAGAAAGTTTCCCTGTATGGCAGATCATTAGTTCTTTGATAATCTTGGCCTTGGTGACGGCATTTGTGCTTTATAAAATTAAAAAATCTCCATACCTGTTTACCGGGTGGTTCTGGTTTCTTGGAACTTTGTTTCCGGTTATCGGTTTTATCCAGGGTGGACTATGGCCGGCAATGGCGGATCGGTGGGCTTATATACCGGCAATCGGTTTTTTTACAATCGTTGTCTGGGGAGGAGATGAACTATTAAGCCGTTTTCATAATAAATCTCCATTAAAAATATTAATTTCATTAACTATTATCATCTTTTTATCCTTTACAGCCAGAAGCCAGCTAATGTATTGGGAAAACAGCATTACACTGTTTGAACATGCTCTAAATATAACCGATAATAACCCGACTATTCACTTCAACTTAGGATCCGCACTTGCTGAAGAGAATTTAACCGATCAGGCAATATTACATTACAATGAAGCCCTGCGCTTGAAACCGGATTATGCCAAAGTACATACGAACCTGGGAAACGCCCTTCACCGTAAGGGCCTTATGGATCAAGCAATTCCACACTACCACAGTGCGGCCATACTAAATCCCGATGATGCAAAATCTCAAATTGACCTGGCCAACGCATATAGCAAATGCGGTCAACTGGATGAAGCGATAAGCCTTTATACCGATGCCCTGAGAATTCAGCCCGACAACCCTCAAACACATTTTAATATGGGTGTGGTGCTTTATAAAAATTATCAGTATAATGAAGCTTTCATTCATTTTCAGACCGCCATTTATTTAAAACCGGATTACAATAATGCGCGAAAGGTTCTTAACATCCTAAAAGCAGCAGGATATGGCCGACAATAAAAAACAAAAAATTGAATAAAACAATATATATCCGCTTATAAAAACATTTAACCGCAAAACCGGCACCGAATCAAAAAATACAGCAGAACACCAAAGGAATCTGCTGAACAACAAATACTTAAGCTTATTAAAACATATTATGCTCAAATCAGATTCTTTAATCCCCGATGAACAAAAACATAATTTCGCCTGGACACTATTATGCATCTCTCTTTTGCTAATCATCGGGTCCATAATCTACTCAAACACATTGCATTCCCCATTTGTATTTGATGATGACGTTTTTATTTTAAATGACAAAAACATCCGCATGACGGAACTGACCGTTGAAAGCCTGGCAGATGCAGCCTTCAAAGGCCGGCCCAGACACCGTCTTCTCCCGAACATCAGTTTTGCGGTCAATTATTATCTGGGACAATATCAGGAATTCGGATACCATATTCTTAATATTATAATTCATCTGTTAACCGGTGTTCTGCTGTTTCTATTCATTAAAGCCACATTAAAAACAGAAACATGGCGCACCGGTAAACCGGATTATCCATTGATAGTGCCTTTTTTTGCTGCCATGATCTGGCTGGTTCATCCGGTCAATACCCAGGCGGTCACATACATATGCCAGCGAATGACCAGCCTGGTAGCCATGTTTTATATTCTTTCAATATTATTCTATGTATATGGAAGGATTTATCTTCGCTCAGGTCTTAGCTTGGGTCTTAACCCAGGTCTTCGTGCGAATCCCCACCATTACACAAAGGCGTTCCTGCTCTTCAGCGGCTGCTTTCTCTCAGGTGTTTGTGCTGTGGCCAGCAAGGAGAATGCCGGTGTGCTTCCCCTGTTTATAATTTTATATGAATGGTTTTTCTTCCAGGACCTGAAACCTGTTCGCACAAATAAAAAACTCTTTTTAATCATATGCGGACTTATCCTGTTCGGTATTATTACCATCCTTTATCTGGGGGAAAATCCGGTTGACAGGATTTTAAGAAGTTACTCATACCGGGACTTTACACTTCCCCAGCGGGTTTTGACTGAATTCCGGGTGGTGATTTACTATATCAGCTTGTTTTTATTCTCATTTCCAAAACGAATGAACCTTGAGCACGACTATCCCCTTTCACTGTCTCTAATGGACCAGGGAACAACGATTCTGTCATTGGTTGCTATTACAACACTGATTTGTTTTGCCATCTGTTTTGCAAAAAAAAACCGGCTGATGGCATTTTGCACAATATGGTTTTTCGGCAACCTGCTCATTGAATCATCCGTTATCGGAATTGAGATCATCTTTGAACACCGGACGTACCTGCCGTTCATGATGGTATCCTTACTTTTTACCCTGATAATTTCCCGTCATATCAAAGCCAGATGGATGGGTATCGGTATCCTGTGTGCTACAACAGCTATTTTCGCGATGTGGACATTTCAAAGAAATGTCACATGGCAAAACGGAATCATTTTTTTCACGGATTGCGTGATAAAATCACCGAATAAATTCCGCCCCCACAACAACCTTGGTGTCGCGTTATATGATGCAAACCAATTCCAAAGCGCTATTGATCATTACAAAAAAGCACTTCAGGTAGATCCCGGTAGCCGGTATGCCGAAGACACAATTTTCAACATTGGCAGTGCTGAATTAAAATCAAATAATGTCCAAAAAGCGATCCCTTATTTTTTCAGGGTATTGCAATTAGATCCAAATCACGACCAGGCACTCAACAACCTGGGGAATGCGTTTATACATTTAAAACAATACAACAAAGCAATACATTATTTTTCAAAAGTTCTGGAAATTGACAATCAGCATGTTGAGGCGCACACCAACATCGGTGTTGCCTTAACACATCTCAATAGAATTGATGAAGCCATCGATCATTACAAAACCGCATTGGAACTGTATCCTTTTCACGCAGAAACCCATAACAACCTTGGGGTGCTTTTAATCCACAAGAACCGTTTAACCCAAGCCCGGCATCATTTTAATAAAGCGCTTCAACTCAACCCGGACTACATGAGTGCAAAAAACAACCTGGAAAAATTGATGATGATTAAAAAAAATAAAAGAGGAACATCGAACGCCCAACATCGAATGGTGAATTAAAAAATGAGCATTGGATAAGGAAAAAACAAAAATATAATCTTTAAGAAAGGTTGCTTATTTTTTTATCTCAGGACCTCGTAGGGCGGATTAGCGAAGCGTAATCCGCCGGATGCCGCCAGATAAAATGAATGTCGATTAAAAAACACCCAAAGGACTTAACAAAACATGCCGAATTATCGACGAAACCGCATTAAAGGAGGTTGTTACTTTTTTACGATTAATTTGCTTAAACGCTTCCAGAATCAACTTCTTGTACAACAAATTGACATATTACGCGATGCAGTGAGGCGTGTTCGGGCACGGTATCCATTTTATATTGATGGTTGGGTGGTGCTGCCTGATCACATGCATTGTATCTGGACCTTGCCGCAAGGTGATGATAATTATACTAAACGCCTTCGGCTGATTAAAACTTTTTTCTCCAAAGAAATGCCAAAGACGGAACAACGTTCTTATGTAAGGCAACAAAAAGGTGAACGTGGCATCTGGCAACGCCGTTATTGGGAGCACACGATCCGGGACGATAAGGATTATGCTGTCCATATGGATTATCTTCATTATAACCCGGTCAAACACGGCTATGTTGATAATGTCATGGATTGGCCGTATTCTACCTTTAGGCATAATGTTCAACATGGGCTATATCCGGAAAGCTGGGGAGGGGGTGATATTGATATTGGGGCCGGGGAGCCGACTTGAAACATACGGCTACGCTTCATGCGGCGGATTACGCTTCGCTAATCCGCCCTACGGTTATACGGTTACGCGTTTTTATTTAATTTTAAAAAATTTGCAGAACGGAGCGACTTCATTATTCGATGTTCAACGTTGAGCGTTCGATGTTCAGTTTGTTCTATCATTGACGTTCATCCTTCAAAACAACCACAGGATATCATGCCTATACAAACACAATACATGCCTTCTGAGATTAGCGGCAATTCAAAAGCAACTGCTGTTTTATCAATATGCAAACGGAATAAATTCATATCATATTCCATCATTATTGCTATGTTCATCCTTGCCGGGTTCATTCTCTACGCAAATACAATTCACGCCCCTTTTATTTATGATGACATCCGAAATATCATGGAAAATGAATATATCCGGATGACCGACCTGTCTGCCGATCAAATCCGCATTGCCTTAAATGCTCCCGGACATCGGCCAATCACCATGATCAGTTTTGCCCTCAATTACTATTTTGATCAATATAACCCAGCCGGCTACCATCTGGTCAACATTCTCATTCACATCACAACCGGCATTTTTTTATTTTTTTTTCTAAAAATAACGCTGGATATAACACGCCGGGGCAGTAACTCACAAAACGGAAATTATCCTGTCAATACAGCGGCGTCCGGCAACGCCATGTTGCTTTCCTTTTTTGCCGCACTGCTATGGATTGTCCATCCCCTGCACACCCAATCCGTTACCTTTATAGTTCAACGAATGAACTCTATGGCCGCAATGTTCTACATGCTGTCAATTCTATGTTACATCAACGGACGGGCACGGCAGACACGATTTTCAGGTGCAGAGGGAAAAATCACCCTCTCAAAAATCAAAGCAACAATATGGTTTACCGGCTGCCTGGTTTCAGAGCTGTTAGCACTGGCGAATAAACAGAATGCGGCAATGCTGCCGTTTTTTATTATTTTGTACGAATGGTTTTTCTTTCAGGATTTAAAATGGACAGGGTCAAAAAATAAACTGTTATGGGGAAGTCTTCTCTTTCTGATTCTTGCCGCTATTGCTGTATTTTTTATTAATCACTATGCTGTCATTTTATCCATGTATGACAGGCATAATTTTACGATGTTCCAAAGACTGCTTACGGAAACACGCGTGCTTGCCTATTATATCAGTCTTATTTTCTTTCCCCACCCTTCAAGACTCCACCTGGACTATAATTACCCCATTTCAACTTCTCCGGCAGATCCTGCCACCACCTTCATTTGTATGGGGGTTATTGCAGGCTTGCTTGCACTGTCTGTAATTTCAGCAAAAAAAAACCGGCTGATGGCATTTTCCACACTATGGTTTTTTGGCAATCTGGCGATTGAATCCACCTTTCTCGGCCTGGCACCTATTTTTGAACATCGCACCTACCTGCCGTCCATGATGCCTTTGTTTCTTTTTTCAATGGGGCTTTTCAAATTTATCAAAATAAAATATCTAAGAAACAGTATCTGTTCACTTTTAATCATCTTTCTTTCAATGTGGACATTTCAGCGAAATATTATATGGCAGGATGATATCTCTTTCTGGCAGGATGACGTCAAAAAAACGCCCGATAAAGCCAATTCCTACAATAATCTTGCATATGTGTTAATGAACAATACAAATTACACGCAGGCAATCAAAAACCTGAAAACAGCAATCCTGCTCAATCCGCAATATGCCGAAGCCCATCACAATTTAGGTGCGGCTTATCACGCACTTGGGAATAATCAGCAAGCCATCTACCATTATCAACAGGCCATAAAACAAGAGCCTTCTCTCTTTAAAACTTATTATAATCTGGGGCGCATTTATTATGAAACCGGTGAATTCCAAACCGCATTGAATACTTTTAAAAAAGCACTGGACATAAACCAAAATCACTCTGAAGTTCTCAATGCGATCGGCCTGGTTCTAAAATCCCAGAATCACCCGGACCAGGCGATTAATTATTTTGAAAAAGCCATCAAGGGTAATGACAAATTTATTTCAGCATACGTAAACTGGGGAACAATACTTGCGGCTATGGGAAAAACGGATGAGGCACAGGCCTGCTACCTGAGGGCATTGGCTTTGGCTCCGGATAACGTTGAAATCCTTAATAACCTCGGCAACCTGGCTGCAAAAAATGAACAATATAATGAGGCGATTGATTATTACACCCGGGCGCTCGAGATAAATCCGGCTCATACCATCACCATGAATAATATGGGAAATGCGCTGCTTGCTGTGGGGAAATTTAATGAAGCGTTGCCCTTTTATGTAATGGTACAAGAAATTAATCCGGAAAATCCGGAAAATCACTACAAAATCGCTTCAGTATATGCTGCCATGAAAAATTTTAAACAAGCGGCAGTTCATTTTAGCGAAGCCTTGCGGATCGATCCGCAATACGTCAAGGCACAAACCAGCCTGAATCGGATACACCAGAATTTAAACTCTCAAACAGCGAATATTCAAAATAAAATTCAACAGGAAACAAACAACGCTATTCTGCACTATCAGCAGGGAAATAAATATAAACAAAACAATGATTTTGACCGGGCAATTATTGAATTTCAAACGGCTTTGTCGCTGGAGCCAAAATTGACCAATGCCCTGTTTAACCTGGCTGTGGTTTATGCCATGAACAAAGATGACCAGAAATCCATTGAAACATTCAAGCGAATTTTAAAGATTGACCCGAAAAATGCAGCCGTCGCTTATAACATCGCCTGCATCTATTCACGTCAAAACAATAAGGATAAAGCGATTGTATGGCTTCAAAAAGCCATCCGCTTAGGGTATGACAATTGGGATATGATCAGAACCGACACGGATCTTGAGAATATCAGAAGCACGGAATATTATCGCCAGCTGCAAACAAACCCATAAACGGATCAGGAATCTTTAATATGCATCCCTGCATACGGCGGATTACGCTTCGCTAATCCGCCCTACGGTTATTCAGTTATATGGTTTTATTTAATTTTAAAAAATTTGCGGAGCGAAGCGACATCATTATTCGATGTTCAATGTTGGACGTTCAATGTTGGATGTTCAGTTTGTTCTTTCGTTGGCGTTCATCCTTCAAAACACCCCGGGGATATTATGACTATCACAAAACAACACCGGCCCTCTGCCATCAACGTCAATCCGACAGCGACGATTGATTTTTCAATCTGTGGACGGCATAAATTCATATCATGTTCCATCATTGCTGCCATGTTCTTTCTGGCCGGCTTCAGTCTTTACGAAAATACAATTCATGCACCTTTTATATTCGACGATATTCCCCATATCACCGATAATCATAATATCCGGGTGACTGAAATCAATCCGGAACAGCTAAAACAACTTGGAAACAGCCCATCTCCGCGCAAGGTTGCCAATTTCAGTTTTGCATTAAATTATTTTTTCGGACAATATGATCCGACCGGCTATCATCTGGTTAACATCCTCATCCATATCATCAACACAATACTCCTTTATTTTTTTGTAAAAATCACACTGGCTGTTAACCATACTTTTAACACCTGCCATCCCGACACATTTCCCGGATTGCTTACTCCCCGGGATCCGGCATCCACTGCATATATCCTGCCTTCCTTTTGCACGGCAATGCTATGGCTTGTCAATCCGCTGCACACTCAATCAGTTACCTATACTGTCCAGCGAATGAACTCCATGGCAGCCATGTTTTACCTTGTGTCTTTGATGCTGTATATCAAAGGCCGCTTATCCCAAAAATCGCAATCTGACAACGGATCGCCAAATCATTTTATAGCGGCTATTTTCTTTGCAGGAAGCGGAATTAACGGGATTGCGGCATTGAAATGTAAAGAGATTGCAGCAACATTGCCTTTGATCATCATCTTGTATGAATGGTTTTTCTTTCAGGATTTAAAAATAAAATGGTCAAAAAAATCGCTGGTGCCGGGGATATGTGCGTTGATTCTGTTTTGCGCTGCCGCATGGATTTCATTGTCATTAACTGACACCCCTTTGTTCAGTGCAATCCTGTCCTTATACGAGCATCAGGATTTTACCCTGTTCCAGCGTGTCAACACGCAATTACGCGTTGTTGTATTCTATATCAGCCTGATTTTTTTCCCCGACCAGTCGCGGCTGAATCTGGAATATGATTACCCGTTGTCATATTCCATGATCCACCCGGGAACCACCCTCTTAGGCTTATCGGCTATTATCGGGTTGATCGGATTGGCGATTTTTACGGCAAAAAAAGACCGATTGCTGTCTTTTTGTATTTTCTGGTTTTTTGCAAACCTGATAATTGAATCATCGTTTATTCCACTGGCACTCACATTAGAACACCGCACTTATCTTCCCTCCATGATGGTTTGTTTTTTGTTTGTGATATTGCTGTTCCGGCTTGTCAATCACCGCTGGCTGATTGCCGGACTCATGGGGTTGATTATTGTCGGGTTATCGATGTGGACATTTCAGCGAAATAATGTATGGAGTGATGAATTTTCTTTGTGGCGTGATGTTATAAAAAAATCACCCAATAAAATCCGTCCGAAAAACAATCTGGCAATCGCCCTGCAATTAGATGGTAAAACATCCGAAGCTATCGATCTTTTTTCAAAAGTAATTCAGATGGACCCGAATAATGTTAATGCGTACAACAATCTTGGGAATATTTATGCTGCGCAAAATAATTACAAAAAGGCATTTGACTATTATCTTGCGGCTCTGAGAATTGACCCGGCCCTGGCTCCTTACCACGCCAGAGACAACGCTTCCACTCATTTCAACCTGGGTAGTCTTCTGCTGCGGCGTAAAATGACGGATGAAGCTGTTTTTCATTTTCAGCAAGGACTTAAAATCAGACCGGACAGAGCGGAAGTCCATATCGTTTTAGGGCAAGCCCTGATGCAGCAAAAAAAATTCTCAAAAGCTGAAGACCACTTCAACGCAGCCGTAAAGTTGAACCCTGAAAATGTCACGGCCAAAAACTACTTAAAACACTTGAAAAACAGCCAGCATTTATACAGTGCTGAAAAACCTACTAGTGTAAAATCGGTCTTATATCCTGAAAATGCTTATTTTTATTTAAAGCTGGCAGGCCTTTATCAAAAACAAAAAGAAATTGACCGTGCGACAAACCAATACACGAAGTCTTTGCTGCTTAATCCGACAGATACCCGATCGCTTTACAACCTTGGCGAATGCTTGGCGTTAATCGGAGAAAACAAAAAATCAATGTTAGCATTCGACCGATTGCTTTCCATTGATCCCAAAAATGCGTTTGCCCATTACCAGCTCGCATGCCGGTATTCGCTATTAAATAATCAAAAAAAGAGCATAGAATCTCTTAAAAAAGCAATCCATTTCGGATACAATAATTGGGCCCAAATAAAATGCGATAAAAACCTGGACAATATCCGGCAAACAAAATATTATTTAGATATTCTTGAAAAAAACAGATGAGACAAATAAAATTTAATCTTTTTTGTAATGAATTAAACATAGCAATTGCAAATTTTTTAACAATTACAAACAAATTATTCCCTTTTTTCATATCTAAAACATATAAAAATTTTAAAAAAATCTTGACATGAAATTTATTTTAAATTAAAAATGTGTACATTGTTCACTTTAATAATTAGTGATCAAAATATTCCACGCAACTTAATTATTTTAAAAAATTATATACAATTTTTTAAAATCTAAAATTGCCGGTACTTTCCGGCAAATTAACCAATACTCAATTAATTATCCTGCAAATAAAAGGAGGTGATGTCCCCCAAAAGAACAAAGCAGTAAATTAATCTGTACAGCAAAATCAAACTTAACTTCTTGGAGGAAAAAATGAAAAAATTAGCACTTATTTTAGCACTTATCTTAATTCCCTGCTCCGCTTTCGGTCTGGAAATGTTAAATGACAATGCCATGGATCAGGTTACTGGTCAAAGTGGTGTAGCAATCGCTTTTGATGACGTTCAGCTCTTCATCGACATTGAAAGACTGGCATGGGTAGACTGTGATGGTTTTGAAATGGGCGGCCCTGGCATGCCTTCTGGTTCATGTGCTGGTTCCGGCGCAATGGTCAGCCTGAACAACTTTCAGATTGACGTATTAAATGTCAACGCGATTGTCGCTGTTTCTGCTGATTCAGACGGACCCAACCCTGACCTGATCTCCACCACTTGCGGCTCAATTCCCCTGTTCTATAACTACAACAGCTCAGCAGCTCTTGGCGGATGCATTTCCTGGACAACCGGCCACACAGAAGGTCTTGACAACCTGACCAACACTTTCCGCGCACAAGCTCTGACCATCGACGTAACCGACGATCTGCCGGCATTGTCTCAGGGCATCAACTGGAATGCTGGTGCTGCAAGTGCTGGCAACCCGATCAAAGTTGCTGGTGTTTTCATTGGCCTGCCGACCGTGGAAATTCATATTCAGGAAATGTTCCTTGATATCACCATTAACGACCTGAACGTTGACACTTTTGTAACCAACGGTGGCAATGGTTCTTCCGACAATTCTTTCGGTCAGATCCTGATGGAAGGTATTACTTTCTCAGTTCTGAGTGGCTGGATGGAAATTGCCCCTCACTAATTGTTTAAGCTAATATGATCATACGATTGCTTCAATTCAGAATCATAAGATCATTAGACTAAAAAGAGCGAAGGAAGAGATATTAATTTCTTCCTTCGCTTCTTTAATTTAGGAACCGGATTATCTCCTTACCAACTTTTCAACAGGAACAAAATAAATACAGGAATGATGGTAAAAATGTTTAAAACCAAATACACCCTGATTCTTTTCCTGCTGACATTTTTATCATTCTGCAGTGCATCCTCACTCGCCCCAACCAATTCTTATGCAGGCCTGGAGGTACTCGCAGACGAAGAACTCGACATCATCTGCGGCCAGGCCGGTGTTTCCATTGCCATGAAAAACGTTGAGATCTTTCAATATATTGACAGCTTTACCTACACCTGTCCGGAAAATGCTTTCGGGACTTGCGAAGGGTACCTTTCGCTTGAAAACATCGAATTCCATTCAAGGTCCACGGACACCATGCTGTTTAATTATGATTTCGGTAGCGTAACGCGAAGCGGCATTACGTATCTTGACATAGGCACCTGCGATGTGGCTTCTGAAGTCGACTGGGCCTTCGGAACTGCGGCCCCTACCCAAATCAGCAAAGCAATGTCCGGAGTCTACGCCCCTTTATGGGACCAGGAAGTGGGCGTTTATATCGACAGCATAAAATTTGGCGACGTCAATGAAGGCGGAGTCAAAGACCTTGGATGGGCGGATTTGGGCGTATTTGATTTAAGATCATTTCAATATTATACTGCTCCGCATGGTACCGGAATTGATTTTGAGTCTGACTTTGAACTCCACATCGATACCCTCACATATGGGTACCAGGAAAGCGGCGCGGGCTGTAAAACTCTGGAAATAAACAATATCCATATTGGAGAGACTTTTGGATTTGGCCTGGCAACCGACAACCCAGCTGACCCTACGACCTGGTACACAGCCACCGGAACCTCAATTGGTGAATTTAAAATCGGTGATATGTTCGGTGACTTTGCCAACAGCATCTCCTCCAACCCTGCAACCTTTGATGCGACAGACACATCCAGAAACGACACCGGTCTAGTCAAACACGCGGCGATTGTTTATAATCTGCCGATTGAAGGCTCCATCCGTTTTGAACAGGTCGAATTTGATGGTATTGATTTCGGCCCAGGTGCGATTGACGGCATAAAGTCCCATCGCATGATGATTGAAATGGTTCCTTAATAAATATATCTAATTTAAACCTTTTACATACATGGCGTACCTAAATTTTACCCGGAAAAAACTTTACCTCGGCTATCTTTCCTACAAAATGCGACCCTATCCATTTCAAAACTTTATTCCTTTTTTTGTAATTATATTTCGACTATTCTTGTGTTATTATTCTCCCTCGAATAAATAAACTTTTGGGGGTGGCTCCTCATCACTGTTTCCGCACATCCAATACCGCCATTGATAAAAAAAAACCTCTGCATGAATAAAAAGCCCCAACCATCAGCCAAAAAAACAATCACTGGTACAAAAAAAGAACGTTATTTTTATGCCCATGGGGATTATCTCACAAGGTTTTTAATTACCTTAGGCAATCTTAATACCAATTAAAGATTGACAAAATACAAATAAATTTCTAAAATAATAGAATTATTTTATTTATATCCCGAACATGTCTGATTAACCGATTAAGGAATATATATTTAAATGCATATACCGATAGCCTTTATCATTGTCATGTGCATATTCGCTTCATTCCATCCGATCAAAGAAAACTCAACGCATGATTTTGAAGTTGATATTGGTTTTGATTACCCGGTTGTGATCCATGAAAATGTCACCTCGTTATCAGAGATAAAGGACCGGAATCTTGTTAAACAGGATTATGACTATAGTTGCGGATCTGCTGCACTTTCAACAATTCTGAATTACTATCTTGGTGAAAATTTTACCGAACGTCAGGTTATTCAGGGATTGATGGAATATGGAAACAAAGAGAAAATTACCGAGCGAAGAGCCTTTTCCCTGCTGGATATGAAAAAATTTGTAGACAAAATTGGCTACAAAGGCGCCGGGTATAAAGCAGACATTAATGACCTGCTCGAATTGGACCACCCGTGTATTATTCCGATCGAATTTTTCGGCTACCGGCACTTCACAGTCTTCAAGGGAGTATATGATCGTCATATTTTTCTGGCAGATCCTTTCAGGGGCAACACCAGTTATACCTTATCCGAATTTAAAAATATGTGGTATGAAAATGTTATCTTTATAGCCTCCCCGGTCAACACTGAGGGGCTTACCGCTCTAAAATTAACTGAAGATGACCTTCGATATATCCATGAGGATTCAATTGAAGAATTATTGAACGATTACGGGCCGATAATTCGGACGCCGGATGAACGTGATTTTGAATTTACCCTGCCGGATGAATATCAAAAATACAGGCACTAAAAATTCTAAGCTTTTTTCTTCATCAGGAGCAATGAATTAAGCACAATCCTTATTTTTGCGCCAAACTTGACGTGGAGGATATAACATTGAAAAAAACGGTAGTTTCTGTCCTGGTAACTGGGTTAATATCCCTTCTTATTACTTCAAACGGTTATAGTGAGCCTATAGCTGAAATTATCAACACCGCATCACCGGGCGTCACCCAAAAGGACACCGCTTCTGATACCGTACTTAATGCGCGTGATATTACTTATTACGCGATTCAAATCAGCGTGTTTCAGGATGAAAAAGATGCGGAAAATAAAATAATCGAATTAAAAAAATCAGGATATGAACCGTATATTTTCCAATCTTTAAATTCAAAAAATCAGAATTTATATGCTGTTCGGATCGGGAAATTTGATGATTATAAATCCGCCACTGACAGGCTCTTGCTAATCGAATCAAATTTCAGGATTTCTGCGTTAGTAACTTATTTCGATTCACTGTCCCCGGTTTCAACAGCTGATACCGCCTCATATCGTCGACCCGCAGCTACTGAACAAGCAAAGTCCGATATTGAACCTGAGATCAGCTCTGCCCCCCTCCCAGCATATGCTACAGAATCCCCTGAGATTTATGAACCTTCAACGTTAGAAGCACTTCAGAAAAAAATTCAGGTGCTCGAAGATGAAATGAATTTACTTCGTGATGAATCTGATGTCAGGAAAAAACTCGTAATTACTGAAGCGGAAGAAAAAGAAGAAGAAGAAGATATTCTTGAAGCTGCGGGACGAGAGTATACATTGACCCGAGCCGGTACTATCAAATTTTCTTACGGATTTTCTTATGGATACAGCGAATATGATGCGATAAAGGAATCTGTTAGGGTTGAAGATGTGGCTAACCATTCTATCAGTAATTCCTTCAGCGTTTCATATGGATTAAAAGACAACATCTCCGTTGGTGTCGGTATTCCATTTGTTTACAAATACCATCGCGTGGGAACCGTCGATTCCATGGACGTCAACGACCTGGGCAATCTTGGTTTGAACTGGCAGCTACAGCCGTTTAAAAGCGGGGGGGATTTGCCATCAATTATTATTAATGGAAACTTCAGCATCCCGGTCGGCCGGAGTCCTTATGAAATCCAGTACGGCGAAGAATTATCCACAAGCAGTGGTGTATACTCTGGCGGACTCGGTGTATCCGTCAGCCAGGTATCGGATCCGGTCGTTGTTTTCAGCAGTCTGAGCTTAAGCTACCCCTTGACAACTACCGATATTAACCAGAAAAGACCGGAAGGCATCCTCATGGAAGTTGATCAGGGCATGGGTATCGGTTTAGGTGTCGGTATGGGTTATGCCTTGTCTTATAAATTGAATTTGAATGTCAGCTTTGGATATTCCTACAGTTTTGAATCAAAATACAAATACAAAAACGATATATCCGCATCATCCGGAACCGGCGCTTCAGCAAATTTAAATCTGGGTGTTGGCTATAAACTCAGCCGCAAACAGAATCTAAATTTTAAAATCGGACTGCCCGTTACTGACAGCCGCCAGTTTACATTTTCTTTTTCCACCCCTGTTAATTTTGAATTATAAGATTACTGAGCCTGTCTTTTTTTCGACCATCCAGCAGGAAGTTGCTCAGAGGAGACCAGGAGTTGCTAAAGTTTACTCATAAATTATCATTCTCCCTGATATTCATTATCGGCTTAGGGATTTTTCTTTTCCATCCAAGGAATAGCTTTGCCACATTTGTCGAACAAATGGCAATTTGTACGAAATCGATATCAATGGCAAACACCGTTACAGCAGAACCGCCCGGAATCATGTCAATACATTGTAATCCAGCCGGGTTGTCCTCTATGCCGGAAGGCAAAATGTTTTTACAGGGGTTCACCTTCCCCCTCCTGAAGGTCACCCACAAATTTGAAGCAGATCCGGAATTTGAAGGTTTTTTCGGCCAGTGGGGCCCCCAGGAAGGCCAGGAACATGACCCGGTGGCCGGAACCGAGGACACCAACTCCAGCGGTGTCATGTACGTCCCCATTTATGATGATAAAATCAATTTTCTCATTGCGCCAGGTGCCGGCCTGTCCGTGCGAAAACCCGGGTCCAAATGGACCTTTGCAATTGCAAACTATGCACCGCTTGGCGGCGGCATGAACCATAAAAGCGATAGTTATAATAATTACGGAGCCCGGACCATTTATATCCAGCATATGGTTTACGCAGCCCCGGCGGTCAGCTTTCAGGCAACACCGACGCTGGCGGTAGGTTTGGCCGTCGGTACCGGCCAGACAGCTATGGGTCTTCGCCTGAACATGCGGGCGCCCAATGAAATGGTGGCTTTGACGCGGGTGTTGGGTGATGCCACAGCGAACCTCGAAATTCCGGTTTTATCCGAACTCACTCTGCCGCCCCCATGGTTTGGCGGCGGCATGGGGCCTTACGAATCGCCGGCAACATTGGATTTTCAGATTCGTGATGATTTTACCCCCAATTACAACTTAGGACTGCACTGGACGCCCAAAAAATGGTTTTCATTTGGCCTGGTGTATCAGAGTGAAATCACGTCCCATTTAACCGGCGGATATAATTTTCGCTACAGTGAGCAATGGCAGAAAATGATGGCATGGCAGGGCAGTTCTCCGTTGCTGCTGATTACCAGCGCAATGTTCGGGTTGCCGACCGGGGCGGTTCCATATCAATCCGGAACGCTTACGGGTGTTCAAAAATTTGCAGCGCGGGCACAGGCAGGAATTATGCTTAAACCCACCAAGCGATTGAAGGTACTTTTTGATATTCACTGGAACAACTGGTCCGTCATCCGCCAGGACACTTTCAATTTTGACCAGGACATCCAGATGTTTCAGCTGGTTAAAATGCTCGGCTATACCGGCGGTCATCGAACCATGATAGCTAAACGTAATCTTGAAGATACAATTCACTGGAGTACGGCACTGGAATACCAGCTGAACCGAAAAGTAGAATTACGCTGCGGCTATGAGTACCGGCCCACATCGGTTCAGGATAATTTGTTCGACTCCATGTATTTTGTTCCGGATCTTCATAATGTCGGTATTGGGGCCGGTATAAATCTTCCCCATGGCGTAAAACTTGATCTCGCACTCGGCTGCCTATTCAATCCGTCCCATAAAACCCCCAACAACACCAGTACCAATGCGAACTCCACTGATTTCTGGAACCCGGTTTACAACCCCTATGCCGGCCTGGACATTGAACAGAAAACATATGTCTGGAATCTTTCCTTTGGCGTTCAAATGCCGTTTCATGCGTTTATCGAGCACCAGAAGCATTTGATGCACAAACAGCATGAAGCAATCGGGCATCTTATCCATCTGCTGAAAAAACCTTTTGAATTTCTGAAAAAGACACCCGCTGAAGGTGATGATTTGAAAACTGGCTCATCAACTGACGGGCATGATACATCTGACATGCCCGAGGAAAAGCATTAAACGCGGATTTTTTTGATTGTCACTCCGCTTTGATCGGCGGATTAGCGAAGCGTAATCCGCCGATCAAAGCATAATCCAACACCAGCAAACTTGTACCGCATTTATTTCAAACCTTTTTTTGCTCTATGCTAAATTGGTGATCGTTTCCTCTGACACATCATGTCTTTATCATTTAACCAGCTATTGACATCATTCATCTACTTCTAATATTATTTAAAATGTTTGAAAAAACCCTGATTATCTCAAATAATATTAAATTTAAATCATAAAAATGGAGTTTCGATAAATTATGCGGAAAAAGATACTTATAATCCGGATTATATTTTTTACACTTCTTTTTTTCCTTAATTATGCTGCTGCGGATGACAGTCCTGCCCTGCAAACACAACCTAATGAAAAAGTTATTTCCTTAGGATCGGTTCCTGAAGGTTTTTCGATCATACCGAAATCATTAAAATACAGTCAGGACATAAAAAATATAACGTATGTCGCGGTTAATGATAAAAAAGAAAACATCGTAAGGCTAAATAATTCAACCAGCCCTCATTACTATGCGATTCACCCCACAACCCCGATATTCGGATCTTTTAATCATAGACATGCATATATCGCAGCCAGCGGTAAAAATGGAAAAAATGTTTTTGTTGTTATTGACGGAAAAGCCGATCCTTCATTTGATGCCGTCGATCAGTTTATATTCAGTCCGGATGAATCCAGGTACGCGTATCGCGCAGTCAGAGGTAAAAAGCAATGCATAGTTGTTGATGGAAAACCTGGCCCTTTTTATGACGGTATCCCATTGAAAAAAAATATGACATTCAGCCCTGACTCAAGGCATTTAGCATATGTGGCATTTAACGATAATAGCTGTTTCCTGGTTTTAGACGGCAAAAAACAAAAGAAATATAATTTTATACAAGAAGTATCTTTTTCAAAGGATTCCCTGCATCATGTTTATAAAGCCCGTATTGAAAAAAAAGGACTAAAAGAAAAATGGTGTCTTGTTTATGATGGTGTAGAAAGCCAAACTTATGACGGCATCTTTGCCGTTATGAGTAGTTCTGATTGTAAACAATTTGCCTTTGTAGCATTCAAGGAGAAAAAATTGATTTTAGTCCGCAATATGAAGGAAGTTAGAGCACATGAGAGAATCGGCCTGCCTTTGTTCAGCCAGGACTCTAAAAGGTTTGCCTGTCCTTTTGCTGATAATAATGACTGGCATATAGACATAGATAACAATATCAGCCCTTCTTTTGATTCTATTTTATATTTCGCTTTTAGTCCGGATTCATCCAGGTACGCATACACGGCAGCTGACGATAAAAAAATTTACTGCATCGTGGATGATTTAAAAAGTGAGCCCTATACAAATATCCAACCATTTAAATTCAGTCCGGACTCCAAACGATATGCGTTTTCAGCTGCTGATGATGAAGGTGGCAGGATCGTAGTAGACGGGATACCCGGAAAAGTCTACAAATCCGTGGGGGAACCTTATTTCAGCCCTGATTCAAAAACAGTCGTGTACCGGGCATTAAATAAAAACCACCGAAAATGGGTGACGGTTGTCAACGGACATGAACAAACACAATTTTACTTTGCCATCAAAGATTATAATTTCAGCCCGGACTCAAAACGGATGGCCTATGCGACAATGATTGACCAGGGAAAAACACTTATGGTTGTTGACGGAAAAAAGCATCCCATATGCACTATTTTGGGAATGCCTGCTTTCAGTCCGGACGGAAAACACATTGCCTATCATGCGTTGACCATTAATGAAAAATGGTGCCTGGTGGTTGACGGCAAACAACTGCCAGGAACATACGGGGGGTTTATGAGAGGCACACCCATTATTTTTGATTCAGACAGCCATTTTCACACAATTGCGATGCGCGAGCCAGGCCCGGAATTTTTAAGAATTGAAGTTGATATCCCGTAAAACAATATAATACCTTTCAGGAAACTAATAATGAAACTGAAAATCATATATTTTATTCTGATATTTTTTTATCTGTTTACTTCATCTGTAACCGGTGAAACGATAACAAAATCCGCCCAACTTGTCGCTCAATGGCCGTTTCATCCAACCAAGGCAATTGCTGTCGATACAGCCAGGGATCTTGTATTCATGGGGGATGGAGAGCAAATCAGTGTATTGGATTCCGATTTAGATCTGATTACCCTCTTTTCCGTAACAGAATCCGGTCAAATCGGCAGTATTTTTTATGCCCGTGATGACAACTTTCTTTATGCTGCCTGTAAAAATGACGGGCTCCGGATGATTGATTTATCTGATCCGGAAAATCCCGCTATTGCCGGGTCTTATTTTTATCCGGACAATGATTCCATTGAAATCAACGGCGTATATGTCGAAAATCAAATCGCGTACCTGGCATGCGGCCTGGGTGGTGTTCTTGTTCTTGATATAACAAACCCCGACGAACCGGTCCTTCTGAGCGAAGTTGCCCTTCCCGGTGCCTGGGGTTATACATACGCGATGGATATTTTCGTTTCAGGCGACTATGCATGGGTGGCGGATCTGATCAATGGGGTTCATGTGATTGATGTCAGTGAACCGGATCAGGCAAAGGGAATCAAGCTGATTGGATTAGCCGGAGCACGTGACCTCATGATTTCAGGCACTTATTTGTATACAGCGCTTGAAGGAAGCGGAATTGAAATTATTGATATTTCAGATCCGCAAAATCCAACGGAAGCGAGTGCATATGCGAATGACGGTGGAGAAATCGCGATCCGTGCAAATGACGATTTTGCCTATATTGGCTATGCTTCAAAAGGTATCAGAGGACTTGATATTACCGATAAAACAGCACCAGTGGATAATCCGGCATGGGTTTATTCGGATACCGGGGCAACCGGTATCAGTTTTGGGACTGATGAAAATACGCTTTTTATCACCAGTGAACAAACCGGCATGCATAAAATTGATATTACCGATAAATCAAACATGAATCAAATTGCCTCATATGACACCCCGGCGGATGCTGTTGCAATTGATATTTCAGGGAATTATCTTTATGCAGTAGACAATCAGGTCGGCAGCACACCCGAATCGGAAGGATTGCGAATTCTTCATATGTCAGTTTCCTCCCAAAGCATTCAGTATTCATTAACGGGTTTTTGCAAAACCCCCGGGACGGCAAATGATGTTACAGTGAAAGACGATTTCGCGTTTATCGCTGATGGCGATCAGGGCTTGCAGATTATCAGTCTTTCAGACAAATCAACGCCTGAAATAACCGGATCCAGTGCAATACCCGGGAATTCAATTCGGGTTGATGTGGCAGATAATTATGCCTATGTTGCCGGTGTGGATCAGGGATTATCGATTATAAATATATCTGATAAATCATCACCTTTTCTTATCGCATCCGTTGGCATTCAGGGAGAAATTAATGATGTCAAAATATCCGGCAATTATGCCTATATCGCCAATGGAAGCAATGGTATGATGATTATTGATATTACGGACAAATTAAACCCGAATATTCTTTCCTCAATTGATACACCCGGCATTGCTGAAGGATTATCTGTTATTCTAAATTATGCCTATATTGCTGATGGCAACCAGGGAATCGCTGTCATTGACATCAGTAATGAATTAAACCCGAAACTTGCTTCCTCCCTGAACACTCCCGGCTATGCTTCAAAAATTTCCGTTTCAGGAGATTATGCGTTTATTGCTGATGGCGAAAAGGGTTTGTTTACTGCCAACATTTCAAATCCTGTGCTACCGATAAAGGAAACCAACTGGTCTTACGATACAATAGGAATTACATCAGATGTATTCAGCGGCTTTTCAACCGACAATGAAGACATCTTTATATTTCTTGCTGATGGCCCGTCCGGAGTGGTTGCTGTAAATTTAGCCATTGAAGATGACAGTGCGAATGAGGGCCAAAGCACCGGCAGCAGTGGCGGCGGATGTTTTATCCAGGCGATTAGGTAGAAAGTGAAATGAAGAAGTTGAAAGTTCAAAGCAATCTGAGCCGCGACCGTTAGTGAGTGAAAGCTGTGATGTAACCGATGTTGCAATCTGGTCAAATAACGAAAATGCTTTCTTCTTGCATTGATTCTTTATATAAGAGCTATTACCTTAACGGCAAAATCTGTGTCCCGTTTCGATACATCCAGAACTTCATACCCGAAAAGCATCAAGAATCTACCTTTCAGCTTTGAGCTTTCACTTTTTTTACCTTTCAGCTTCTTGTAATGGTTTTTCATTTTTTCTCCTTTTGTCAGCCCAAATTCCGGATTCCGCATAAAAATATAGTCATACCCGCAAGGAAATCAAACAGATGATGCCATCAAAAAAAATTAGCCGCAGACTTACGCAGATAATCATAAAACGGATTTACCTGGTTTGAATATATGTCACACTTGATTTTATCGCTTTTATCTACTAATATATTTTTGTTAAGCCAACATTTTAAAATCATTGAAGTTAATGGATTAAACAAATGATAAAAAACAGCCGTATCCGAAGCATTCTTATTCTTTTTGTCACAATCAGTTTTTTTACAAGTTGTTCCGAAAAAGAACAGAAGATAGCATATTATGACAAGGCTAAAAATTGTTATGACAAAAAAGACTATTTATGTGCAAAAAATGCTCTTGAAAAAGCTGTTGAGATTGATCCTGATTTTGCGGGTGCATATGCCAATCTTGGTGAAGTTTATCTGAAGCTGGGGAAAGTTTCAGAATCATTAAACGCATATGTTAGAGCGACTGAGCTCGCTCCTGATCAACCGGAAGTACAAATAAAACTTGCAACTTTATATATGCTCAACAGAGAAACGGTCAGAGCAAAAATGATATTAGAAAAAGTTTTACATAACAATCCGGACAACCTGACTGCGAACTATCTCCTGGCCGAATTTTTTGAGATGGAAAAAGACTTTGACCGCTCAGCACATTTATTAAAAATAATAATCAACAAAGATATCAGACAAGTACGGGCTTACCTGAACCTATCCGCCATTCTCATAAAACAAGGAAACTTTGATGAGGCGGAAGCCTTTCTCAAATCTGCTCAAAAAAATAATCCTTCTTCCTTTCATTCAATCATCGCTCTCTTTAACTTATATTCCAATCAGCAAAAATACTCCCAGGCAGAACACCTTTTGCAAAATTCCATTTTAGCAAACCCGGATAAAAGAGAATTGCATCTTCTGCTTGGGAATCTGTATTTCAACATGGCTAAATGGGAACAATCAGAGACTGAATATCTGAAAGCCGTTAAATTAAGCCCGCAAAACCCTGAGTCATATATTCTTGCTGCAAATTTTTATAATTCAATACACCGCCCCGAACAAGCGCTGGCAATGTATCACAAAGCGCTCTCCATTCGACCTGACAACCTTGGTATTTTGCTTCATCTTGCCCGATTCCATTTAGCCAACCAGAATATTAAAGATTCTGAAAAATACACAAAGATAATGCTTCAAAAAAATCCTGATTATTTGCCGGCTAAAATGCTTAAAAGTGAAACTTTAATTGCCAAATTTGAGTGGGACGAAGCCATTGCCTATATTTCCGGTTTAATCCGGAAAAATCCGGAATCTCCCCAATTGTATTATTTAAAAGGGATCTCGCATTTAAAGAAAAATGAATCCGATTTGGCCAAAATCGAATTCGGAAAGATTCCGACAACCAGTCAGGAATACATTAACTCAAAGCTGATGCTCGCTGGAATATTTATTTCTGAAAACAGCTTTTTGCAGGCAAAGGAATCAGCGGAGGCGATTCTCAAGTTGGCGCCGGAAAATTATCAGGCAATAAAACTTTTGGGCAATCTTTACATGCAGGAAAACCAGTTTGATCGGGCAAAAAATTATTTTTCAACTTTAATTGAACTGTCCCCTCAAAATCCTGATGGTTTCTTTCTGCTTGGGTTACTCGACAAACAACAGCAAAAATATGACGCTGCAATCTCTAATTTTGAGGCTGCTCTGGCAAAAGGTCATTCAGATATCAACGTTTTCGTAAATCTTGTTTCTACATTGCTTGAAAACAATATGATTGATGATGCCATTGCCAGATGTGATGAAAATCTTCAGAAACTAAAAAACCAACCCTATTCACAGGCTGTCATTTATAATTTAAAAGGGAAATTATATTTAGCACAAAATCATATCACCTTAGCGGAAAAATCGTTTAAGTCTGCCATTATATCAAATCCAAATTACTTGCCGCCGTATTACGCTCTGGCAAAAATATACTTTTCCGAAGGCCGGGAAGACAAAGCCATACGACAATATGAAAATGCCATCGGCAGTAATGCCGGAACCCGGCAGGAAATGCCGAATATGATGCTTGGCATCATTTTTTCCATAAAAAAACAATGGGATCTTGCTGAACTCCATTACCGGAAGGCGTTAAAAATCAATCCGGACTTTGTGCCCGCAGCCAACAATCTTGCCTACCTGCTTGCGGATCAGGATAAAAAGCTGGATGAAGCCTTAAGACTCGCCCAGAAAGCCAAAAAAATCCTGCCACAAGACCCGAGGGTCAAAGACACTCTGGGATGGGTTTACGTTAAATTAGGTTTCTATGAACAAGCCATACATGCTTTTTCTGATAGCATCAGACTTCTTCCTGACAATGCGACACTGCATTATCACCTGGGAATGGCGTATTACAAAAAAGGCGAAACCCGTCAGGCAAAAACGGCTCTGGAACAAGCCTTAAAACTGAGCAATGACTTCACCGGAGCTGATCAGGCCAAAAAAATTCTGGCTGACATCTGATATTTAATAACCCCATCCAGTCTTTAAAATAATTATTAAGACACTATGAGAATTTTTTCGTTCAAAATATTAATCATCTGCATACTCTTGCCGCCGTTTCTTTACCTCTTAACTGTCACCGCTCTGGAAAATTATTTGCAAAACAAATATGAAAAAGAGTTAACAAATATTTATCTTTCTGATATGAATAATATTTTAAGTGGATTAACGAGCATTAAAGATTCCATCGACGCTTCCGTTACCGCCTATCTCCAAAATAATGTTTTTATGAAAATCGGCGGGAAACTGGACGTCAATGTTACCACAAAGCAGGGCAATATTTTATATCCTGCCACCTATCAGAACTCCGCATTTGATAATTTTTCCACTGATCCTGCCAAGCTGTCTGAAAAAAACTTCGAGATTTTAAATGAGGGTATTGATTTAAATGTGAATATAAAAATCCTTCATTATTCGTTTCTCGCAATTTCCCTGCTTCTTTTCTATATCCTGACCTTTCTCAGCGGTCTCTATGGGTATTACCGAAAAATTTCTGCCAAAATACAAATTAACGAACTGATCAAAAATAAAGAACTAAACCGGCTGCATGAACTGGAAAGTGAAAGATTAAAACAGATTGATAAACTTTCTGAAGAAAGAGAATTTCTTTTATCTGACTACGATCAATTAAAATCTACATTTTCAAAAGAAAAATCCCAGGCTGAAAAAACAGAAGAGGACCTTTTTGAGGAAATTGACATCCTTGAAAATAAACTAAAAGAAATTGACGGGTTAAAGGTTAAAATTGCCGAACTGGAAAACAGCCGTCAAGCCATCTTCAAGCAAAAAGAAAAAGCTACCGACAAGCTTGGTAAACGTTTTAAAGTTCTGTATAAAAACATTGATATCAGCAACAGGGCCCTTGACAGTCTGACGGATATGATCGAAGAAATGAGCCTGAAAGCCGAGGAAGTCATTGCTCAGTTAAACAGTGATCCTTCACTGGTATCCGTGAAACGAAAGGTTTTCAGCAAAAAGGGAAAAACAACTTCTTTTGAGGTTGTTTTCGCGTACAACGGACGTCTTTATTTCCGCAAAACAAATGGTAACCGGGTTGAAATCCCGATTATCGGATCAAAAAACACACAGGCGAAGGATTTATTATTTTTAGATAAAAATTAAAGCCTTTTCTTTCAGCCCTGATGGATTATTTATGAATAATCAATATTTTATCCATTATTTTTATTTAAAAGAGCTCTCAGATTATATTGAAACAATGCAATTTCCGGATAAAGTCGAACGTATTTTTTTAATGCATTTACAGCATCAATGGGTTTCAGGGAGTTTAGATAAATTTTCAAGACATTCTGCAAATTCTTTTGAGTATTTAAATTAGCTGGTTCCGCCTGCAGTGATTTTACATAATATTCTATTGCCATGGCCGGGTTTCCCATTCTGACATAGTTATTTCCTATATTATTGTACACCGTGTAATTTTCAGGATCGAGGCGTAAGGCTTCACTATAATGCTCAAGCGCTTTTGACAACTTTCCAGTTTGGGATAACACATTACCCAGTTCACCATGGGCTTTTGAATTTTGCGGGTCTATCAATACTGCTTTGGAAAAATGGTCAAATGCCCCTGCCATATCGCCGCTGCGAATCAGGGCAACCCCCAATTGATAATGCGCTTTAATAAAATTTGGATCCAGTTTTATAGCTTTTTTATATAATTTAACGGCATCTGTCCGTCGATTCTGATTTGTATAAGCCACCCCAAGGGCATACAAAGCTTCCGGAAAATAAGGTTTCTTTTGTAAGGCTTTTTTAATATAAAAAATACCTCTCTTTTCATCATGCTTTGCCACGGCTGTCCCAAGGTTTAAATACATCCAGGCATTATCAGGAGACTTGCTTATACCATCACGCCACAGGGCGATTTCATCGTTCCAAACAGTATTTCTTTGATATGTCCATACAGACTGCCCCAAAATGATCAACCCAATCAGTGTGGCAATCAGCCGTCGATCCCTTACAAAGCGGAACAACACCATCACAAACAGCAGACAAACCATCATGGACGGCAGGTAAGTGCGATGTTCAAAAATAAGGGCCAGGCCGATCACTGAGGATTCAATGATCAGGTTCACCAGAAACCAGATTATGCAAAAACTCAACAGCCGGTCTTTTTTTACGGCTATGACAGCAAATCCAGTCAAACCGGCAATAACCCCAAACCCCAAAATGGTGGTCCACGGATTTATGAAAGAATACGACAGCGGATAGTCATAAGCGAGGTTCAGACGTGAAGGATCAGGATAAACAATCTGGCTGATGTAATATACAACCACGCGTAATTCAGTTAACAGCCGCTGAGGCAAAGTAAAATCCTGATGTCGGTACATTGACAGAAAGATATCTGACAGGGAGCCCCCCCTCAGTGACAGTATCATTAAAGCCACAATGCAAAGAAAGGAAATTGAACCTACACCCGCCGCCAACGTCTTTTTTGACCGGATTGGACTTAAATTTTGAAAGAAAAACCATTCATAGATAATAATTATCAATGGCAGTGCCGCCGCAATTTCTTTACTGGCCAGTGCTGCAATACCGCATATTAAGCTTCCGACGAACAGGAAGTATGTTTTAAGGCTTAAACCTTTTCTGAGATGCTTTTGAGAAAAGCGCCCCTTAATATATAACAGCATAGATGCCAGATAGAACATGGCGGCCATGGAATTCATCCGCTGGACAGTATAAGTCACTGATTGCGTGTGCAGCGGATTGACAAGCCAAATCAGTGCCGTAGAAAAAGCGACAACAACAGGAAAGCTGAATACTTTCCCGGTATCCTCGGACCCGGAATACGAAAACACTTTATCCGCGCTGGGGTTGTAGATAAGATTAATGTTAAGCGTGGCTTTTACAAAAAGAAAAAGAAGTATTGCATTGATGATATGGATAAAAACATTAACAAAATGATAGCCCTCCGGATTGTATTGGCCAAAATAATAATTTAAAGCAAAACTGAGATTGGCAACCGGACGCGGGGATGGACTTTTCAATATTTCTTTTATCTGCTCCGGATTGATTTTGTTCATCCGGATATGCCTGTTTTCGACGATAGTTGAAGTATCATCGACAACAAACGGGGCATTAAAAATACTGGAATATATGATAACTCCAAAGACGGCAATTATGAGAAACGCAATAATCTGATAATAATTAAATTTTCCGCCGCAATGTATATTTTTCATTCCCGAAATTAGCGCCAAGTAAACAGGTTATTTGAAATAAAGCCCCCAATGAAATAAATAAACAAAACTGCCTTGCTAAAACAGGCCAATAAAATCAGCCGCAGACACACGCAGATGGGCGCGGATAAAATTTATAAATAAACCGTCTGCGTTCATCTGCGTGTGTCTACTCTAAGGCTAAAAAATTTCACTCCGCGCTTTCCGAATACCCGCACTCCCGATCCAGGCATTTGATCACCTTGCCGTCTCTTTTGGTTTCTTTTTCAACCAAAATTTCCGCCCCGCAATCCGGGCATTTTCGGGCAATGGGTTTATCCCAGGTGGCGAAATTGCATTTGGGAAATTTGCTGCATCCGTAAAAAATTTTGCCCCTTTTGGATGTTCGCTCCAGCAGTTCACCGTCGCAGTCTTTTTCCGGACATTTCACGCCCGTGGATTGCGCGCTGGTTTTTGAACTGATGGATCGGGTTTTCTTACATTCCGGGTATCCGCTGCAGGCCAGAAAATCACCATACCTTCCCTGCTTTACGACCATGGGTTTTCCGCACTCATCACAGATTTCACCTTCGGCCGCTTCATGGTCCGGTTCCAGCGCTTCAATATTTCCTTTTTCATCCCGGATATAATTTCGGGAATAATTGCATTCCGGGTATCCTTCACAGGCCAGGAAGGGTCCGTTCTTTCCCACCTTGACATGAAGTTCTTTTGAGCATTGCGGACAGGGCAACCCCGTAGGCACGCCGACCCCTTTAACGCTGAGCATATTGTCAGACGCTGATGTCAGGCGCTTTTCAAATGTATTGTAAAATCGCGTCAGAATTCCTGAAGCGTCGGTTTCGGCGGCTTCCACAAGATCCAGGTCATTTTCCATTTTGGCTGTAAAATCGACGCTTAAAACATCAGGAAAATTTTCAACCAGCAAATCACTGACAATAAACCCGAGCTCGCTGGGCCGAAAGTTTCCTTTTAAAAACTCAACATACCCTTTATCCCGGATCGTTGAAAGAATGGACGCATAGGTACTGGGCCGGCCGATGCCGTTTTCTTCAAGTTCCTTGACCAGGGATGCTTCTGTAAAACGGGGCGGCGGGGAAGTAAAATGCTGTTTGGGATCGATTTTGTTTAATTTCAGCACCATTTTCTCTGCAAGTTCCGGCAGCAAGGCCTTTTCCTTGCTCTGCGAGTCCTTTTCCTCATCATCAACCGTTAGGTAAAGCGCCATAAAACCGGGAAATTTGATCGTTGATCCGGTGGCGGAAAATGTATAATCACCGGCCTTAATGGCGACAGAATTCTGGTTGATCAGGGCCTGGGCCATTTGTGAGGCCATAAACCGTTTCCAGATTAACTGATACAGCGCCAATTGATCTTTGGTCAGAAATTGAGCGACTTTTTCCGGCGTATGACTGACGGACGTGGGACGGATGGCCTCATGGGCATCCTGCGCTTTGTTCTTGTTTTTAAACGCCCGCGGCTTTGACAGAGCATATTCCGGACCGTATTTCTCTTTTATAAGATCAAGCGCTTCTAAGGCGGCTTCGTCGGATATCCGGATCGAATCCGTTCGCATGTAGGTAATCAACCCCACATATTCTCCGGAACCCAGGTTAATTCCTTCATAAAGCTGCTGGGCCACCACCATGGTTTTCTTGGCTGAAAATCGCAGCTTTCGAATGGCTTCCTGCTGAAGTTTACTGGTTATAAACGGCGGATAGGGGTTTCGTTTGACAGTTTTCTTCTTAACTTCATCCACAATAAAAGATGCATTCGAAAGATCGTTTAAAACCGTATCAGCCGCCTGCTGATTGCCGATTTTAAACTTTTTCCCGTTCTTTTTAGCCAGCTTTGCGGAAAACTCCGGCGGCTGGTCGCCTTCTAAAAAGGCGGTGACAGACCAGTATTCCTCAGGATCAAACGCATGAATCGCCCGTTCCCGTTCACAGATAATTCTTACGGTAACGGACTGGACACGCCCGGCACTCAGCCCGTATTTGACTTTTTTCCATAAAACCGGTGAAATCTGGTAGCCGACCAGACGATCCAGGATTCTTCGGGTTTGCTGTGCCTTATACTTATTCAGATTCAGGTCTTCCGGCGCGGACAGCGCTTCCATGATACCTTTTTTGGTTATTTCATGAAAAAGCACGCGATGAAAGCGACGGCCTTTTTTCTTTAATATATCGGCGGTATGAAATGCAATGGCCTCTCCTTCCCGGTCCGGGTCAGGTGCCAGATAGATATCATCAGAACCCTTGGCAGCGCTTTTAATGGCGCGAATGACCTTCTGCTTGCCCTTGATTGTCACATATTTGGGATCAAAGTCATTTTCAACATCAATACCAATCTCTTTTTCCGGTAAATCCATGATATGACCGACCGTTGACGTCACATTGTAATCTTTGCCAAGATATTTTCTTAATGATTTTTCTTTTGTCGGTGATTCGACAATAACTAACGGTTTACTCAATTCTTTTCCCCGCTTATAATGAAATATTTTCCAGGACTCTGACTCACAAGCCCTTTTAATTCAAGATTTAACAAAATAATAGAAAGCTTGCCGACATGCAAGCCAGTCTGACGGCTCAACTCATCAATATGGATCGGATACGGCTCAAGAACCTCATAGATAAGAGATTCATTCCCGGTCAAATCCGGCGATAAACGAGTTTCGTTTGACCATTGATCCGAAGGCTTGTCTTTTTCTATAATTTTATTTTCAAAATGGTAAAACTCCTCTACAACATCCTGTGCGCCGGCAACCAGTTTTGCCCCCTGTTTCAAAAGGTTGTGCGCTCCGGTACTTTTCGCGGAATTTATGTTTCCGGGTACCGCAAAAACCTCCCGTCCCTGCTCTCCTGCCAGACGGGCCGTAATCAGGGAACCGCTTCTTTGTGCTGCTTCAACAACAAGTGTTCCCAAAGTCATTCCGGATATAATCCGGTTTCTGGCCGGGAAATTATATGCATTGGGTTCTTCCATTATTGGAAACTCCGAAATTACCGCACCGTTTTCAATAATTTCATCATGAAGCCTTCGGTTCTCAGGCGGATAAATAACCCCGAGCCCGCTTCCCAAAACGGCAATGGTTTTTCCTTTGGCCGATATCGCACCCATGTGTGCTGCCGTATCAATTCCCCGGGCCATGCCGCTGACAATACCCAAACCGAGTGCCGCCAGATCCCGGCTCAGCCGCCTGGCCATTGAAATACCATAACTGGAAGCATTTCTTGATCCGACAACCGACACACTCCTATCCGTGTCTTCAAGACGGCCCTTAACATAAATGTACGGCGGCGGGTCAGGAATATGATGTAGAAGCGGAGGATATTCAGGATCTGAAAATGTTATTATTCTGCATTGATGCTTTTTTGCAAGTTCAATTTCATTTTTTATATGATCTGGAAAACAAAATCCTTTAATCGCACCGGCAATCCGATCACTGACACCGGCTGCCATCATCAATTCAGATTTTTTAGCCTTAAAAACTTTTTCCGGTGTCTGAAAATGTTCAATAAGTCGTTTGTACAGATGATTTCCCACACCGGAAACATTTTTTAATGCCAGCCATGGCTGAATATTTTCCATAGAAGATAAAAACTTTAGGCTGAAGGTTTATAGGCTGAAGTCTGAAGGTAGAAGACAAAAGATAGAAGTAAATCAATCTTTTCGTAGGGCGCGAATTAAACCGTTTAAGACCTTTTCTGTTTCTACAACGTTTGGTTCAATAAGAGATGAATCACGGGCAGACAAAAATCCCAAACGTTTGGATAAATCTAATTGATAATGCAGTTCCCTTAATGATCCAAAGGCGATATTTAAAAACCTTATGTAATCAGCTTCGCTGTCACGGGCACAGCCCTCCACTATGTTGGAAGGAACTGAAACTGCTGCCCGCCGCATTTGGGAAGTCAGCCCAAATAGCTCGTCTCTTGGAAATCCTGCGGTTACCCGATAAACCGAAATTGCTAATTCATCAGCCAATTCAAATGCGCGAAGCTTTGTGTGATCTCGCATGATTCACCTAAAAGCCTTCAGCCTATCTACCTTTCCCCTTATCCTGCCGTTGCAGCAACGCTGCCGCCCCCTTTTTCTTCCTGGAGAAACAGCAGAATCGGACTGGCAACATATACTGAGGAATAGGTTCCCACAATGACCCCGACGATCAGTGCTAAAGAAAAATCATGGATAATATCGCCCCCTAAGAAAAACAAGCTGAAAAGAACAATCAGGGTAGTCAGTGAAGTCAGAATTGTCCGGCTCAAAGTTTCATTAATGCTTTTGTTAATTATTTCATCAATCCCCAACCGGTTATATCGTTTCAGGTTTTCCCGAATCCGGTCATAAACAATAATCGTATCATTTAACGAATACCCGATAATTGTCAAAAGCGCGGCAATGATCGGCAACGTAAACTCAATGTCTAACACGGAAAAAATTCCAATGGTAATTGTTACATCATGAAGCAGCGCCACAACCGCACCCATGGCGTATTTCAGTCCCAGCTGCCAGAACAGGATAAGGGTAACAATCAAAGCAACGGCGATTAAAAAAGGGATGCTGACATCAAAGATAGAAAAGAAATAGACCGCCCCGATCAGTGCGAGAGCCATTACTCCGCTTAACACCCATTTGAGTTCAAATCGGCCGGAAATATAAATCGTGATAAACAAAAGTGTATAAAACAACGCAAATAATGCTTTTTCCTGGAGATCCTTGCCTACCTGCGGCCCGACCATCTCAATTCTGCGAATTTCAATGCCGGCACCGGTTGATTTTTCCACGGCGGATTGGATCTGTTCTGAAAATCCCTTGTCCGTGATCAGGGTCTGATTGGTATGCACCAGAAATTCATTATCGCCTTTTTCTCCGAACTGCTGGACAGCCGACCCCTCCAGGCCCAATTCACCGAGCCCGGCTTTAATGTTTTTAATTGTGACCGGCTTTTCGCATTTAATCTGAATAATGGTACCGCCGGCAAAGTCGATTCCGTAATTCGGACCGCGGTGAATGATTAAAGAACCAAGACTCACTAGGATAAGGATAAGTGAAAACGCAAAGGCAATATACCGTTTTCCGATAATATTGATATTGATACCGGGTTTAATAAACTCCATTAACGCATTCCTTTTCTTTTGCTTTACTTCTCAATTCCTGTAAAAAAACAAAAACTGGAAAGTGGCTTATAAATTATAGGTTGCGGGTTTTCCGCGTTATATACTTAAAGATTTAACTCGAACAGAAATATACAGATAATCAAAAACCAAACGAGAGATAACCAAAGCGGTAAAAAGACTGGCCAGAACCCCAAGGCTCAATGTAACGGCAAACCCTTTGACCGGTCCGGTTCCGAACTGAAATAAAACCAGGGCCGCAATCAGCGTTGTGACATTGGCATCCAGAATGGTTAAACTGGCACGATCAAAACCTGTGGCAATTGAAGCAATCGGCGTTTTTCCAAGACGCATCTCTTCACGGATGCGCTCAAAAATAATTACATTGGCATCCACCGCCATACCGATGGTTAAGATAATTCCTGCAATACCCGGCAGCGTCAGTGTCGCCTGGAATGCGGCAAGTCCGCCCGCTATCAGTAAAATATTTAAAACCAGTGCAAAATCAGCGACAAGTCCGGCTCCCTTGTAATATATGACCATGAAAAGAAGCACAAGGATTCCGCCCGCCACCATCGAATAAAGCCCTTTACTGATGGAGTCATGCCCCAAAGAGGGACCGACGGTTCTTTCTTCAATAATTTCTACCGGCGCCGGGAGGGAACCGGCTCTTAAAATGATTGCCAGATCGTGTGCTTCCTGCGTGTTAAAGCTTCCGGTAATTCGTGCACTCCCGCCGGGAATTTTTTCCTGGATGGTGGGCGCGGAATACACTTTATTATCTAAAACAATGGCTAAGCGTTTTTTAACATTCTCATCGGTGATTCTTTCAAAAATCTTTGCGCCTTTTCGATCAAAATCAATGGAAACGTAAGGTTCATTAAATTGGGAATCAATTTGAACACGAGCATCCGTCAGATATGCCCCGGTCATTAACGTACGTTTTTTTACCAAATACGGCTGTTTTTTCGCAGCAGCCTGCTCCGTATCGGAATCAACTGCCTCATAAAGGATTTCACTTCCCGGCGGAACATTGCCGTTTAAAGCAGAACCCAGATCATGTTCCGCATCCAGCAATTTAAATTCCAGCAAAGCGGTCTTTCCAATCAGTTCCTTGGCACGTTCAGTATCCTGGATACCGGGAAGCTGGATCTGGATACGCCGCTCTCCCTGTACCCGGATATCAGGCTCACTCACGCCAAACTGATCAATCCGGTTTCGGATGGTTTCCAGGGCCTGTTCCGTGGCCTGTTTTTTGATCTGAGCAACCCATTCGTCCGTTAATCCGATTTTAACAGTTTTAATTCCATTCTCCATAGAGCTGGACAGAACCTTGACATCCGCATAATTTTTTCCCAGAACGTCATCGATCTTATCAAAATCATTGGGGTCGATTAATTTAACGGACAGCGCCTGTTTACCGGAATAATCAATCCCTTTATGTCGGATCTGTTCATTGCGGAAAGAAGTTCTCAGCTCGTTCCGAATCCGTTCCAGGGTGCTTTCCACCGCTTTTTCGGTTTTAACTTCCAGAACAAGATGCATTCCCCCCTGAAGATCCAGCCCCAGGTTAATCTGCTTGTTCGGCCACCATCCCGGTTTAAAAGTCGGGATGACATAAATGACTGCCACAATCAATACCAGTGCAATAACCGGAATTCGCCAGGAAAAATCTTTCAATGCATTTGCCCTTTCATTATGATGTCTGTTTTTACAGTAGATACGGGTAATCCGAATTCATCAATATCGCCTTAATGCTATATTCTATATTCTATATTTAGATATTTAAAGCGAGTTTCCTTGTATCATTTTTATTTTTTTAAAATCAAGTTTTCTTATTTATTAAGACCGGCAAGCGTGGCACGGGTCACCTTGATTCTGACTTTTTCCGCAATTTCAATGGTTACAGTAGTCTCATCCAATGACGTTATCTGGCCATGAATACCGCCGCTGGTAACCACGCGATCTCCTTTTTTAAGATTCGTTATCATTTCCTGGTGTTCTTTGGCCTTTTTCTGCTGGGGCCGGATCAGCAGAAAGTAAAAAATAACAAACATTAAAATAATTGGAACAAAGGCTCCGAATCCGCCGCCGGCAGCCGCCTGCCCGCCGGAGCCGCCCAGCTGACCCATTGCATATGCTGTATTTATCAAAACTATTCCTCCTTGTTATAACCTTAATATCATATTAACCCGTCTTCGAACGGAAACCGCAGGTTCAAATAACACCCGCATTGAACTTTTAGAAAATCAGGCTTCCGTTTCTGACAAAAATACGGATACAAATCCTTTTTCCAACAAATTGCCTCTCCATACTTTAAAATGACAATATCGTCAAACACTTCTTTTGAGAGCGCTTATTCAATGCAATTTAGATATAACTAATAAATATACTTCGGACGAATCCCCCCCTATTCCCTGACGATTTGACCCTCCCCGGGTATCATGGACCGGTCCTCTTCGATAGTGATGGTTACATCACGCTGAATTTCAAGTTCCAGGAGTTCTTTTTTCTTCCGATTCAGCAAATAGGCGGCCACTTCTTTGGGGACATATCCTTTGACACCGGCCACACCGTCTTTTAACGTTTCAAGACGCAGACGCCGAAGAAAGTTCAGTCCCAGGGACTCCACTGTCGGGATAACCCCTTTCCCCCGGCAATGACGGCAGGGCTGTGAATTAATAAACTGAATGGACGGCCGTATCCGCTGACGGGACATTTCAAGCAGCCCAAAGGCCGAAAGCCGGCCAACCTTGGTACGGGCTTTATCGCTTTTAAGCTCTGCTTTAATCGCCTTTTCAATCTTTGCCCTGTTTTTGCGGTCCCGCATATCAATAAAATCGATCACAATCAGTCCGCCGAAATCGCGCAGCCTTAACTGACGGGCAACTTCCTCAGCCGCCTCCAGGTTCGTCTGCAGCGCAGTCTCCTCCACGTTCTTTTTCTGGGTCGCCTTGCCGGAGTTGACATCAATGGCAACAAGTGCTTCCGTCTGCTCTATAACGATGGACCCCCCGGATTTAAGTTGGACACGATTTTCAAATATGGATGCTATCTGGTCTTCTAGCTGATGCTTTGAAAAAATCGGTTTGTCGATTTTATACCGCTTCACAATTTTAAGATGCTGCGGAGAAATCATTGTAATGAATTCTCTGATTTCATCATAAACCGTTTGATCATCAGCAAGAATTTCTGAAATATCCGGCGTAAAATAATCCCGGATCACGCGCTGAGCAAGGGTTCTCTCTTTGTGCAGAAGAACCGGCGCGGATTCATTCACACCCTTTATGATGTTTTTCCATAACCGCATCAGAGAACGGAATTCCTTGGACAGGGTTGTTTTGGTACATTTCTGGCCCGCCGTTCGCACGATGACGCCGAAACCCTCAGGCAGCATCTTGCCCATCATCTCCTTAATACGCTTTCGTTCAACTTCATCTTCTATTTTACGGGACACGCCCACATTTTTGCTTCCAGGCATTAAAACCGTATGACGCCCGGGGATTGAAATAAAAGTAGTGAGCATTGCCCCTTTTTTCATAAACGGTTCTTTGGTTACCTGGACCATCAATTCCTGACCGGTTTTGATAATCGTCTTAAGGGACTGACCGCCTGACGGATCATCTAAAAAATAATCCGGATGGATTTCATGTTTCTGCAAGAAACCGTTTTTTTCTGTGCCATAATCAACAAATACCGCCTGCAGGCTGGGTTCAACCCGGGAAACAACCCCCTTGTAAATATTGCCCTGAGTAATTTCCCTGGCGGTTGTTTCAATATGGAATTCTTCCAACCGATTGTTGCTCACCTTGGCAATCCGGCATTCTTCAGTGTCCACCGCATTGATCAGTATCTTAACACTCATAAAAATCCTTCTAAGTAGTTTATATACGCTAATAGGGTTCTTTGGAACGCGGTATTTACAATTATTTTCTAAGATGCCTTATAAAAACAACAATACGCCGTTGCGCTGACCGCAAAATGCAATCAAAGACAGCCTGAAATTAATATAAAATATGGAGACACCGCTCAAAGACTGATATCTAAATATGAAATTGATTGATACAAGTCAAATAATTTTTGATTTAAGCAGGTTGCATGGGAAAACCTTCTCCTTGATATTTATTCAATATTATGGCATTAGAAATCAAAATTCACACTAAATCATAATAAAAGGATTAATAGCAGATAATGGAAAAGCGATACAATCCAAAAGATATAGAAGCAAAATGGCAGGCATACTGGGAAAAAAACAAGCAATTTAAAGTTACGGCGGACACTTCAAAAGAAAAATATTTTCTGCTTGAAATGTTTCCTTACCCATCCGGAAAAATCCACATGGGTCATGTCAGAAACTATACCATCGGCGATGTCATCGCCCGGTATAAGTCCATGAAAGGATTCAATGTCATGCATCCCATGGGATGGGACGCGTTCGGCATGCCGGCCGAAAATGCGGCCATTGCAAACAATACCCAGCCCGCTGCCTGGACATATGAAAACATAAATGCCATGAAGCACCAGCTAAAGCAGCTGGGCTTCAGCTACGACTGGGACCGTGAGGTCACCACCTGCACCCCGGATTATTACCGGTGGGAACAATGGTTATTTATCCAGATGTTCAAACAGGGCATGGCATATCGTAAAGAATCTTATGTCAATTGGTGTGATCCATGCAATACCGTCCTGGCCAATGAACAGGTGGAAAACGGGGACTGCTGGCGCTGCGGCAAACCGGTCCGGCAGAAAAAACTGTCCCAGTGGTTTTTCAAAATCACGGATTACGCACAGGATCTGCTGGATTTTTGCGACCAGCTTCCCGGATGGCCGGATAAAGTCACCACCATGCAGAAAAACTGGATCGGTAAAAGCACAGGGGCTGAAATCCACTTTGCCGTTGAAAATTCCGAACGCATTATTACGGTGTTTACGACCCGGCATGATACGGTTTTAGGCGCCACATTCATGTGCCTGGCGCCGGAACATCCCATGGTGGAGATGTTGTCCAAAAACACCTCTCAGAAACAAGCGATTGCCGAATTTCAGGAGAGGATGTCCAAAGAAAACCGTTCCAGCCAGAATATTGAAGACTATGAAAAAGAAGGCGTTTTCACCGGCGCCTGGTGCATCAATCCGATGACCGGCAGGCGAATGCCGATTTATGCGGCGAATTTCGCATTAATGGAATACGGAACCGGTGCGGTCATGTCGGTACCGGCCCACGACCAGCGAGATTTTGAATTTGCGAGAAAATACGATTTAGATATTATTGTGGTTATCAAACCGGAAGATCAGGATATTGCTGATATCGCGGTAACGCAAGCCTACACCGGCCCGGGAATCATGGTCAACTCCATGCAGTTTGACGGTATCGGCAACAAGGATGCCCAAAAAGAAATTGCCGATTACCTGGAAAAAGAAAACCTTGGAAAACGGGCGGTCAGCTTCCGCCTCCGCGACTGGGGGATTTCCAGACAGCGTTTCTGGGGAACGCCGGTCCCGATGATCCACTGTGAACACTGCGGCATCGTGCCGGTGGCAGAAAAAGACCTGCCGGTGGTTCTGCCGGAAACTGTCGATTTACTGGAAGGCGGCAGTTCACCGCTGTCCAGACTGGACTCCTTTATCAATACAACGTGCCCGGAGTGCGGCAAACCCGCCAAACGGGAAACCGACACCATGGATACATTTGTCGAATCCTCCTGGTATTTTGAACGCTACTGCAGTCCCCATTGTGATTCAGCGATGTTCGATAAGGAATCGGTGGATTACTGGATGCCGGTTGACCAGTATATCGGCGGCGTTGAGCATGCCGTGCTGCACCTGCTTTATTCAAGGTACTTCACCCGCGTATTAAATGATCTCAAAATGGTAAACTATAAGGAGCCGTTCACACGCCTGCTCACCCAGGGCATGGTGTGCAAGGAGACGCTCTCCTGTCCGGAACACGGATTTTTATTTCCCGAAGAAGCCAGGATCGAAGCAGACAACTGTTTCTGCACCAAATGCAACAAGGAAGTGGCTGTGGGACGCGTGGAAAAAATGTCCAAATCCAAAAAAAATGTCATTGACCCCAACACGCTGCTTGAAAACTACGGCGCGGACACGGTCCGGCTGTTCTGCCTGTTTGCAGCCCCCCCGGAAAGGGATCTGGAGTGGAGTGAACAAGGGGTTGACGGCGGATTCCGGTTTTTGAACCGTATCTGGCGCCTTGTGCAGGACCTGCAGGAAAAAATCAAATCCGCGGCACCTTATGACGGCGCGGCGAATGAACTGGACGATGATCTGAAAAAGCTTTTTCAGAAAACGCATCTGACCATCAAAAAAGTTTCCAGCGATATTGAAGAACGGTTTCACTTCAACACGGCCATCAGCGCTGTCATGGAGCTTGTGAACTTGATGTACGTTATGGATCTTGACACAAGCCGTCCGAACAGTGCCCATGTCATCAAAACCGCCCTTGAATCCATAATTCTCCTGATGTCTCCGATTGTACCGCACTTTGCCGAAGAACTCTGGGAAACGCTGGGCAATCAAAGCGGGAGCCTTACATCGACACCATGGCCTTCATTTCGGGAAGATGCACTAATCTCCGACACCTGTCTCATTGTCGCCCAGGTCAACGGCAAACTCAGGGGAAAATTTAGTATTGATGCCAATGCGGATGATGAAACGATCAAGGAACAGGCTCTGGCAGACGAAAACGTCATGCGGTTCATCGATGACCGGCCCATTAAAAAAATTATCGTTGTTAAGAAAAAGCTGGTGAATATTGTTATTTAACTTAAAAGAAAAGCGGTTGTCCCGCGTTCACTTAATCATAGGAATATTTATTGTCTTGTGTATGGTTGTCACGGCCTGCGGGTATCGTTTTGCAGGCAGCGGACAATTGCCGCAAGGCATTGAAACACTCAATATCAATGTTTTTGAAAACCGCACCAGTGAAACCGGATTTGAAAGCAGAATCGCCAATGACCTGATATACCAGTTTACGAGATTCGGCAGCATGAAAATAGCGGATAAAACAACGGCGGACGCTTTTTTGACCGGGACCATAAAATCGATAAAATCCGTGACAATTGCCCATGAGAGTTCCACGACATCGACTGAACGTCGGCTTCAGGCAATCATTGCATTGAAATTAACGGCAGCGGAAGGCACATTGTTATGGTCCGACAATGCGATATCCGCGTATGAGACATATGAGGTCAGTGACGACAAGGCGCAAACAGAAAGAAATAAAAAATCCGCTTTGGCGATACTCTCAAGTCGAGTTGCCGAGCGGATTTATTATCGATTAACGGATAACTTTTAAAAAAACCGGTTGAATGATTTTTTTAAATCCCGAAAGCTTATGATGCGATGGTACGATTTATACTCTTTGAAAGCCGGGATATTTTTCTGGCTGCTGTGCGCGGATGAAGAACACCTTTTTTAGCCGCTTTATCAATAACTGATTTGGCTGTATTTAACTCATCAGCGGCAGTGCTTGCATCAGTATCATTTCCAAGAAGACCAATCTTCTTAACGATTCCCTTGATACGGGTTTTAATCGTCCGATTGCGCATACGCCGTTTTTGATTTTGCAAATTTCGTTTAACTGCAGATTTATGGTTTGCCAATGTTCAAACTCCTTTATACGGTTTTTTACAAAAATATAAATGCGATTGATACCTGATCGAACCGGTCGTGTCAAGATATTTATATAAAGCCCTCTGACGATTTTCAATTTCACCGCACCTACGGCGTCAAACATGAAAATCGGCAACTCAGATTACTTATAATTATACCCAACCAAAATTTTATAATAAATGATCAAACCAGCATGAGCAATGAAAAAAAGAAATTTACAAAAGCCGCCGGAATTATCGGTGCCTTTACCCTGATCAGCCGTATTCTCGGATTTATCCGGGATATGGTAATTGCCTGGTTTTTCGGAGCCGGTCTTTTTTCCGATGCTTTTTTTGTTGCGTTCAGACTCCCGAATCTCCTCAGAAGGCTTTTTGGCGAAGGATCATTAACGGTTGCCTTTATTCCTGTCTTTTCCGAGCATATTTCAAAATACGGAAAAGAAGAAGCTTTTCAAATGGCAAAGTCCGCTGTCCGCATGCTGTCGGTCATCCTGGTCATTATTACGATCATCGGCATAATCGCGGCACCGGTTATCGTTGCCCTCATCGCGCCCGGCTTTACCGGGGCCAAATTTTCAATGACCGTTATCCTGACCCGGATCATGTTCCCCTATATATTCTTTATCTGCCTGGTTGCGCTGAGTATGGGAATATTGAATGTGCTCGGTCATTTTGCCGCGCCGGCACTGGCTCCGGTTATTTTAAACCTGTCGATTATCGCCTCGGTTCTGTTTATTTCACCCCGACTGCCCGACCCGACCATCGCTCTGGCCTTAGGTGTCATCATTGGCGGCGTATTTCAACTCCTGCTGCAAATACCGTTTCTTATTCAAAAAGGATTCTATTTCTGGCAAAAGGCCGACTTTTATCATCCGGGCCTGAAAAAAATCGGTCGCTTGATGCTGCCGTCTGTTTTCGGGGCTGCGGTTTATCAGATTAATATTCTTATCGGTACGCTGCTGGCCTCTTTTCTGGCTGAAGGAAGCGTCTCATACCTCTATTATGCAGACCGGCTGGTTCAGTTTCCCCTGGGTATATTTGCCATCTCCATGTCGGTTGCGATTCTCCCCAGCCTGTCACGCCAGGCAGCATCGAATGATATGCGTGCCGTGGCCGACACGTTTAGCTATGCCATAAAGCTCATTTTTTTTATAACCATTCCGGCAATGACCGGCCTGATCGTTTTACGTCACCCCATTGTTGCCCTGCTGTTTGAAAGAGGCGCTTTTGATCCGGTCAGCTCGAATTTGACCGCCGATGCGCTCCTCTATTTCAGTATCGGGCTCTGGGCATTTTCCGCGGTACGAATTGTGGTTTCCACTTTTTATGCCTTGCAGGACACTAAAACTCCGGTAAAAATGGCGGGAATTTCAGTTATCGCAAATATCGTTTTCTGCCTTGCCCTGATGGGGCCTCTTGCCCACGCCGGCTTAGCCCTTGCCGCATCCCTTTCTTCCATGCTGAATTTCATCCTTCTGGTCCTGGCATTAAGAAAAAAACTCGGCAGCCTGGGAGGGAAAAAGATCATTGAATCTATTGCCAAATCTGTGATAAGTTCATTGGTTATGGGATTAAGCCTTCAGGCATTTGTCTGTTTTAATAACACCGCAGACACATCTTCTGCTTACAACCTGCTATGGATTGTATCCGCCGGGATGACTCTCGGAATATCCGTTTACGGACTAATTGCCTATCTGCTTAAATGTCAAGAACTTAATGACATTATAAAAATTATTAAAAAAGGTTAAAGCATCTTTTACGTGAATTCTTCTCATTTGAAAATAGCATTATTTTTTGCCGGACTGGTCTTGGTTTCCTACATGGTATTGATTTTCATCGGGGATAACGGATTGAACGATTTAAATGCCATGAAGCAGGAATTAACCGATTTAAAGGCTGAAAATGAAGTGCTTCAGCAAAAAAACATTGAAATGCATCGAAAAATCAAACGTTTGAAAGAAGATTCTGAATTTATAGAAAACATAGCACGGCAGGAACTCAAAATGATCGCAAAAGATGAAGTTGTGTTTAAGTTCAAAGAAGATGAAAAAAAGGAAATTAAAAATGAATGAGCCGGCCCAAAGATATACCAAAACCCTTGCAAAGCTTTATGCGGATCAGGGACAATATGACAAGGCCATTGAAATTTATCAGCATTTGGTGAAAAAATTCCCTGAACGGGAGGATATCCTAGATGATTTTTCCGATTTAAAGGTCAAAATGCAGCGGATAAAAACATCAAACGAACCAGAACTGTCTGTTTTATTTCAGCATTGGTTTGACCTGCTGGCAAA